>NZ_JAYURN010000175.1:0-2511 GCF_043756175.1 Flavobacterium sp. | reverse complement strand
GCCAAAGGGAGCTACTTCCCTTGATTTTGCATTCAGTATTCACTCGGAAATAGGAATTCGCACCCGAGGAACACGTGTTAACGGTAAATTAGTCCCTTTGAACTTCGAATTAAAAAGCGGTGATCAAATTGAAGTCATTACGTCTCAACATCAAAAACCAACAATCAACTGGTTAGATTACGTGACAACTTCCAGAGCTAAAACCAAAATAAAAAACGTTCTAAACGAAAATACCAAGAAAATTGGCGAGGAAGGAAAAGAACTACTAACTCGAAAATTAAAACATTTAAAAATAACTTTAAACGAATCGGTTGTCAACGAGTTAGTCAACTTTTTCAAATTGAAAACAAGTTTAGATTTATTTTACCGTGTAGGAATTGGTGCTATAGAAAACCAACAGTTAAAAGACTATGCGGCGCAAAAAAGTAACACTTTTATAAATTTTTTCAAAAACAAAATAAAACGTTCTTCTAGCAGTACAGCTGATGAGGATATTCATAAACCAGTTATCAGCAGCAATTATGATCTACTCGTTTTTGGCAAAGAACACGACAAATTAGATTATAAATTATCGCCTTGTTGCAATCCGATCCCTGGTGATGATGTTTTTGGTTTTGTGACCATAAACGAAGGAATCAAAGTACACAAAAAAGACTGCCCAAACGCCATAGGAATGCAATCTAATTATGCTTACAGAATATTGTTAGCTAAATGGATTGACTCTTCTCAAGAGGAATTCAAAGCAATCATAAACATTACCGGAATGGACATTTTAGGATTGACAAACCAGCTGACAAAGGTAATTTCTAATAATATGCATGTAAATATCCAGAGTATTTCGTTAAGCACTGACGCTGGAATCTTTCACGGTCAAGTGGCTGTTATCGTTCAAAATAATACCATTTTGAAAAAGATGATTAGCAACATTAAGAAAATTGATGGTATTGATAAAGTAACCCGAGTATATAAAACATAAGAAAGGCTATTGTTTACAATTTTTTAGATTGCTATCATAGGGTCTCTAAAATAAAACGAAAAAGCAAATCAGTCCATTTTAAACTATTTGATTTTTTCAACTTTAAACTTTAAACTTTAAAAAATAAAAAATTATCTTTGCCAGCATATGACACTCATTTCCACAGATAATACTAAAAACCAAGAAATTGTAAAAAATGTATTTACAATGTATCTTGAAAAAAAAGGACATCGCAAAACTCCCGAACGTTATGCTATCCTTCAGGAAATTTACGATAGCGAAGAACATTTTGATGTAGAGAATTTGTATATCAAAATGAAAAACAAAAACTATCGTGTCAGCAGGGCTACGCTTTATAATACAATCGAATTGCTATTAGATTGTGCTTTAGTGCGTAAACACCAATTTGGACAAAATCAGGCACATTACGAAAAATCGTATTTTGATAAGCAACACGATCACATTATCATGACCGATACTGGCGAAGTTATCGAATTTTGTGATCCAAGAATTCAAAGTATTAAGAAAACAATCGAAGAAATATTCGACATTGAGATTACCAATCATTCCTTATATCTATATGGAATAAAAAGACAAAAAGACAATTTAGACAGCTAATTAGATGTCTTTGATATAAAAATTAACTACAAATAACATACAGAATGACGGTAGATTTATTACTAGGATTACAATGGGGAGATGAAGGAAAAGGAAAAATTGTTGACGTTCTTACTTCAAATTACGATATTATTGCTCGTTTTCAAGGCGGACCTAACGCAGGACACACCTTGGAATTTGACGGAATAAAACATGTTCTAAGAACTATTCCTTCTGGTATCTTTCATAAAACTGCCATAAACATTATTGGAAATGGAGTTGTAATAGATCCTGTTGTTTTTCAAAAAGAAATCGAAGGTCTGGAAAAATTTAATTTAGACATCAAAAGCAAATTAATTATTTCAAGAAAAGCGCATTTAATTTTACCTACACACCGCTTATTAGATGCAGCTTCGGAAGCGTCTAAAGGAAAAGCGAAAATTGGTTCGACGCTAAAAGGAATTGGTCCAACTTATATGGACAAAACCGGAAGAAACGGAATTCGTGTAGGAGATATTGAATTAGAAGATTTCAAAGAGCGTTACAGAGCTTTGGCTGATAAGCATGAAGCAATGATTAAATTCTATGATGTTGCTATCCAATACAACTTAGAAGAATTAGAAAAAGAATTTTTTGAAGCTATCGAAGAATTAAAAAAATTAGATTTTATTGATAGTGAAGAATATTTAAACCAGGCTCAAAAAGCAGGTAAATCAATATTATGTGAAGGAGCTCAAGGTTCATTACTGGATGTTGATTTTGGAACGTATCCATTTGTAACTTCATCAAACACTACCGCTGCAGGCGCCTGTACTGGTTTAGGTATTGCTCCTAATAAAATCAAAGAAGTATACGGAATTTTCAAAGCTTACGTAACACGTGTAGGTAGCGGTCCATTCCCAACAGAACTTTTTGATGAGGATGGTGCAACTATGGCA
>NZ_JAYURN010000174.1:0-6943 GCF_043756175.1 Flavobacterium sp. | reverse complement strand
GGGCTCGAACCAAGGACCCTCTGATTAACAGTCAGATGCTCTAACCAACTGAGCTAAGAAGGAAAGTGTGTTTCACTTTTAAAGCGGTGCAAAGATAGCACCATTTTTATTATATGCAAATAAAATTATCTCTTTTTTAGAAAAAATTCTTCGCTATTATGGCATAGATGTCTTTTCCGAAGGTTAAAGCCATTAGGCTCAGTAAGATAATCATTCCAACTGTTTGAACTCTTTCTGCTGCTTTTATGCTCAAAGTTTTACCTGTAATCATTTCGGCAATGGTAAATATAGCATGCCCTCCGTCAAGACCTGGAATGGGCAACAAATTCATGAATGCCAATCCTATCGAAAACATAGCCGTAAAACCCCATATAAACTCCCAGTTCCATTCTGTTGGAAGTTTCTGAGTAATTCCTATCGGACTCATTACTTGCTTGTAGGCTTCGGTTTTTGGCCTAAGGATTAATTTGAATTGCTTAATGTTATATATAAATTGTGTGTAAGATTCGTTTACAGCGGCAGGAATGGCTTGAAAAAGGCTTAATTTGTTTGTTATTATAAAATCCTCTTTGTCTTCAAAAGTTGGCCTAAAACCAAGTTTCCCTTCTGGTGTAACTTTAGATGATAATACGATTTCTTTACCTGCTCTTAAAACAGTTAATTTAATTGAATCTGATTTTTTAGCTTCCAAAGTTGTAGAAAGTTCATCAAAAAATTTAATGTTTTGATCATTAACTTTGACAATTTTGTCACCTTTTAATAATCCAGCTTTATTTGCTTCGCTTTTTGGTGTAATTGAATCTATATAAACCTCGCTTAATCTTGGCGATATAAAACCTTTGCCTTCTGAGCCTAGAATTTTACTTTTTTGCTCATCGGTAATAGTTAGAATTTGCTTTTGTCCATCTCTTTCTACTTCAACTTTATCTCCCAATAAAACATCGATAATCATTCGGTTAAATTTAGGCTGAACTTTACCATCAACACTCAAAATTTTATCTCCGTTTTTAAAACCTGCATTAAGTCCAGATTCTCCAAACATTAATCCTCTTTTTTGAGACAATTCTGTTGAAGTATATTTTTGTCCAACGGTGCTAAACATTATTGTATAAATAAGAAATGCCAAAATAATATTTACAGTGATTCCTCCCAACATAATGATTAGTCGTTGCCAAGCCGGTTTAGATCGGAATTCCCATGGCTGTGCTGGTTGTGCCATTTGCTCTGTATCCATGCTTTCGTCCATCATTCCAGATAGTTTTACATAACCACCTATTGGCAGCCAACCAATTCCCCATTCGGTATCGTTTATTTTCTTTTTGAATAATGAAAATCCAGCATCCATAAAAAGATAGAATTTTTCGACTCTCACTTTAAACATTCGTGCGGTTATATAATGACCAAATTCGTGAAGAATTACAAGGACAGAAAGTATAAATAAGATTTGTGCTATTTGTATTAAAGTATCCATTTATTAATTTTAATTTTTTGTATAAAAAACAAAAGTAAGGTTTTCACCTTACTTTTTTACAATATATGTGCCGAGATTATTTTTTTATGAAATTTTTATGAAAAGTCCCTTCTGATGTTTCAAAATTCACAATGTACATTCCTGTCGAAAGACCTGAAACATTAATCTTATTTTGATTGGTCTCTAAAGATTTTTGACCTAAAGCATTATATAAACTTACTTTTTGCAAAGTTATATTTGTTGGTAAATCGATATTTAAAACATCCGAAGCTGGATTAGGGTAAATATTTATTGCGTTTTCATAATTAAAATTATTGATTCCGAGTGTTGTAGTACTATTGCGAGAAATGATGTTTTTATTTGGGTCAAAAACAATACCTGTAACTGTTTTTCCAGCAGGAATTACCACATTAAAACTTTGACCATTAACCGTATTTTCTAACACAACATCTATTATTTGACCATCATTTAACGTTAATCTAACAGGAACTGGCATTTCAAAATAAGAAACATACCCTATTTGTGCTGTGTTTGTAATAGATTGCGTTTGATTTATTTGTACCGTTGCTTGTCCTGCACCAGAATTAAATGCATTTATTGTATATGTTGGATAACCTTCATTATAAACCCAATCATTAAAAAATTCTTGCAAACTACTTCCATAAACAGTTTCTAAATGCGTTTGAAACTGTGGTGTTACTGCATAAGCATATGCTAGAGTTGGGTCTGATAAATAATTTCTTAACGCTTGGAAAAAATTAGCATCACCCATCTTAAAACGCAACATATTAGTTACCATCGAACCTTTATTGTAGGTCAAACGGCTACTAAAAATTCTATTTACGTCAGTTAACTGTGAATCATATAAATATAAATTACCTGTAGTTTGCGAAGTAATACTGGTTATTTTGTTTGCTTTCCAATTAACAAAACTTGCTTCTCCGTCAAGGTTTTCGACAACACATCCCGACATATATTCAGTAATTCCTTCGTTTAGCCAAATATCTTTCCAGGTACCACAAGTAATTTTGTCGCCAAACCATTGATGTGCCATTTCGTGTGCAATTAAACCTCTATTAAAACCCGTCATAAAAGACACTGTAGTATGTTCCATACCGCCACCCCAGCCAAATTCTGCATGACCATATTTTTCATTTCTAAAAGGATAAGACCCAATTATGGTTTCGAAAAAGTTAATAATAGTTGGTGTAACTGCCAAGCTAGTTTGCGAAGCGGCTGCGGTTTCTGGATAAATATAATTAACAATTGGATAAAACGGACTGGCAACTGTTCCTAGACCAGCCTGCTGGTTATAAATAGTATAATTTGTAACGGCAATGGCAATTAAATAAGCTGGAATAGGATAGCCGTGATGAAAATGAGTGGTTGCATTTGCGCCATTTATAATTCGAGATTGCTCTAAACCATTTGACACACTTTTGTTTGCAGATGGTGCTGTAATATAAACATCGATACTATTTACTTTGTCATTCAAATCTTGTTTGCAAGGCCACCAATCACGAGCGCCATAAGGTTCAGACAAAGTCCAAAGAATTGGTGAGCCGATACCGTGAGTTCCGACTTTAAAAGAATCGAAACCACTTGAAGGCGGCGTACCATTATAGATAATTTCTAATGTTGCGGTATTTCCAGTAGTTAGAGCAGACGGCAAGGTAATAACCAATTCATGTGTGCTATTATGTGAAAAAACCAGATTAGCGCCGTCTTTTTTTACCGATGTTATGGTAAATGGTGTTGCTGTTTTATAAAAATCGAAAGTAACGGTATTCATATTCGATAATGCAGTAAAAGTTGTGGTTACTTTTCCAGCAATATTTGCTACTGAAGGATTTACCGTAAATTCTAATTTGTGATAGGTTATATCATAGTTCTGAGTATTTGGATTTACTGCCAAATTCATTGTTTTTGAAGCAGATTTCATTTCGGCTTCAGCAATGCTTTCGGTGCTATATTTGTCGTTTTGAGAATACCCGAACACGCTTGTTAGAAGCAATAATATTAGTGTAGTTTTTTTCATAGGACTTTTGAAATTTAGACAAATTTAATAATTCAATCGATAATTATTACCTTTTTTTATTAAATTGTCAAAAAAAACAACTTTTTAATACACAAAAAGCGACAAATCACTTGTCGCTCTTATAAATATTACAAAATATTTTATTTATTTCCTAGTAACAATAGCTCGTTTACTACTACTTCAGTATAATATCTTTTTACACCATCTTTGTCATCATAACTTCTGTGTGTCAGTTTTCCCTCAACAGCGATTTCTTTTCCTTTGGTTACAAAACTTTCAATAATTTCGGCAGTTTTCCCCCAAGCGGTAACGTTGTGCCATTGGGTATCAGTTATTTTTTCGTTCTTGTCATTGTAATAGACTTCGTTTGTAGCAATAGTTAGTTTGGCTAGTTTTTTTCCTCCGTCAAGGATTTTAATTTCTGGGTCGTTTCCTACGTTTCCAATTAACTGTACTTTGTTTCTTAATGCATTCATGGCGTGTAAATTTAAATTGTTATTTTTTATGTTAGTGCCGATTGTTATTTGATTTCGACATTGCAAAGATGTGGTGAGTTCCGAAATTTATTCGGTTATCATTCGCTTACTTTCGGTTGTAATTATTTGTAACCGTTTGTAATTGGGTTTTTTTATTTATATTTGGTTGATTTTAAACATAATAAATGATAATCGAAAATAGAATTAGAAAACACCCTTTATTCGATTTATTCCTTGAAAATAATTGCTTAATAATAAATAACACGGACTATCTTAAAGACAATGGCGCAATAAATACGAGTGAAATTCTGGGTTTAGAAATAATCAAAGACACTTCATTTATTAATAAATTTATTGAAGTTGTTTTTGGATTTAATATTCCGGCAAAATCGAGCGAATTAAGAATTAATATGAGAAATGGTTTTAAAGATATTATTTTGACCGATTGTGATATAGAACAAGTTGAAAAGACAATTTATGAAATCAATAAATTAATTATGAATAAAGAAAATGAATTATGAAAACTGATAATAACTTAGAAACCCTAAAATTTCCCATAGGACATTTTACAAAACCAGATTCAATTTCAGGAAAAGACATTAAAAACTGGATTGAAATTATTGAAATATTTCCATCGAAATTAAAAAATACGGTTTCCAATTTATCTATCGAAGAACTTAATTGGACATATCGACCACAGGGTTGGAACATAAAACAAGTCATTCACCATTGTGCCGACAGTCATATGAATAGTTTTATAAGATTCAAACTGGCGATTACTGAAGACAATCCGACCATAAAACCTTATGACGAATCAAAATGGGCAACACTTATAGATGGAGATTGTGATAATGTTTCGGCTTCCTTGCTAATATTAGAAGGCGTTCATGCTAGATGGGCTATGTTATTAAAAAGCTTCGAAACATCGGATTTAGTCAAAACATTTACACACCCTGAAAGTCAAAAAACATACGAACTAAAAGAAGTGATTGGTTTGTATGCTTGGCATTGTAACCATCATTTTGCGCATATTGAACAGGCATTATTATATAAAGGAAAATTTTAGAAGTTGAAATATTTATGATACTTAAATCACGAACACAAATGAAGATTTCCTCATAAATATAACATATTCCAATAAAAAATAAATATTATTTACGTATGAAAAATTGTTTAGAATGTAATGAGAAAATTATAGGCCGAGAAGATAAAAAGTTTTGCAGTGACGGTTGCAGGAATGCATATAACAACAAAATAAATAAAGATTCGACCAACTTAATGCGAAATATAAATAACAAATTACGCAAAAACTATCGCATTTTGTCAGATTTGAATACTGAAGGGAAAGCCAAAACAACCAGAACAAAACTGTTAGGCAAAGGTTTCGATTTCGAGTTTTTTACCTCAATTTTGACTACAAAAACTGGTAACACCTATTATTTTTTGTACGACCAAGGTTATCGAATTCTTGAAGATGATTATTATATGTTAGTTAAAAAAGAAAACTAAATGATTCCTAAAAACATATCAATATTAGGTTGTGGTTGGTTGGGATTGCCATTGGCGACAGCATTAATATCAACTAATTTTTCCGTAAAAGGTTCGACAACTTCTCAGAACAAACTTTCTGTATTGGAAGAAAATAAAATTCAATCTTTTCTTCTTTCGTTAAATGAAAATGAAATCAATGGAAATGTTGATGCTTTTTTAGAAAATTCAGAAGTTTTAATTATTGATATTCCACCAAAATTACGAGGAAATAGCACAGAGAATTTTGTAGCTAAAATAAAAACATTGATTCCATTTATCGAAAAATCATCAGTAACGAAAGTCTTATTTGTCAGTTCGACTTCTGTTTATGCGGATGATAATTCGATTGTAACCGAAGAAACCACTCCGAAACCTGAAACCGAAGGCGGAAAACAATTGTTGGAAGCTGAAAAATTATTACAAAACAATGCAACTTTTCAAACTACAATCTTGCGTTTCGGCGGATTGATTGGGGAAGACCGTCATCCTATAAAATTTCTGGCTGGTAGAGAAAATATAGAAAACCCTGACGGAGCCATAAACCTAATTCATCAAAAAGATTGTATTGGAATTATTATGAAAATTATTGAAACAAATTCGTGGAACGAAACGTTCAATGCTGTGTCGACATTTCATCCAACACGAGTGGCATATTACACTCAAAAAGCGATTGAATTAAATTTAGTTTTACCAAAATTTAATCATAAAAAAGCCTCTTTTGGAAAGATAATTTCGAGTGATAAATCAAAAAAAACCTTAGATTATAAATATGAATATGTGTATTTATAATTATCGTACATTTGATAAATAACACAAAATGAGACGAACATGAAAAAAATTACTTTGCTACTAATTATACTGTTTTCAAACGTTTCAAACGCCACAATTAGATACGTTACGCCAACTGGCGGATTGGTAACTCAAGATGGCACGAGTTGGGCAACGGCTTTTCCCGGTAATTTATTACAAAGTACGATAAACGCATCTGGGGTAGGTGATGAAGTTTGGGTTGCACAAGGAACTTATTTGACGACTGCTACTACGAATCGTACCATTTCGTTCAATATGAAAAACGGCGTAGCAATTTACGGAAGTTTTACAGGAAGTGAAACAATGCTTTCGCAACGAATTATAAGCAACGGATTGTTAAGTATTTTAAGTGCCGAAATTGGAGTTGTGGGAATAACCGATAATAGCTATCACACCATAAGTAATTTCGGATTAGACAATTCAGCCGTTATTGACGGATTTATTATTAGTGGAGCAAACGACAATAGAATAGCCACTACAACCGATGGTTTGGGTGGTGGAATATACAACAACGGAAGCGGAGTTGGAAATTTCTGCAATCCAACAATTCGCAATTGTGATGTTAAACAATCAAGCTGTTTTTGGCGCAGGAATTTTTAACAATGGGTATAACGGAGG
>NZ_JAYURN010000173.1:0-2523 GCF_043756175.1 Flavobacterium sp. | reverse complement strand
GGGCAGGAATGGAAAAAGCATCACACAGAAAAGAAACTGAAGCCGATGTAAAAGCAGCCGAAAAAATGGCAAAGCTTTTTGACGAAATCAAGAAAGACAATCCGGATAATTCCCCAGAATTTATTCATGGGCTCAATGTTTTCTTGTCACGATTATTGTTTTGCTTCTTTGCCGAAGACACAGGTATTTATAAACTGGGTCAGTTTACTAATGCTATTGCATCGCATACACAAACCGATGGAAATGATTTAAACCAGTATCTAAATAAGCTATTCGATGTATTAAATACCAACGAAAGTAAACGTGCAAATTTACCAATATACCTTAACGAGTTTCCGTATGTAAATGGAGGTTTATTTCAATACAACCATCCAACACCCACTTTTACACGTCGTTCTCGTCAGGCAATTATAGATGCGGGAGAATTAAATTGGTCAGCCATTAATCCGGATATTTTTGGTTCCATGTTTCAGGCGGTTATTTCACCGGAGCATCGTGGCGGATTAGGCGCACATTACACATCGGTTCCTAACATCATGAAAGTGATAGAGCCGTTGTTTTTAAACGAACTGCAAGAGGAATTTGAAACTGCAAAGGGCAATATTAAAAAACTCACTGGTTTATTGGGTCGTTTGCAAAACATAAAAATATTTGATCCCGCTTGTGGTAGCGGAAACTTCTTGATTATTGCCTACAAAGAATTACGCCGCTTAGAAATGGTAATTCTGAACGAGCTAAATATCCTAAAAGGAAAATCAGGTTCGGGTAGTTTAGATTTTGGAAGCGATTTTCTTTCCAATATTACCTTAAACAATTATTACGGCATAGAGATTGACGATTTTGCATATGAAGTGGCAAAACTAGCACTTTGGCTAGCAGAGCACCAAATGAACCAAGATTTTTTTAAAGCTTTTGGTAAAACCAATCCTACCTTGCCACTTAAAGATGCAGGACAAATTACAAAAGGTAACGCTACAAGGCTAGATTGGGAAACCGTTTGCCCGAAAAAAGAGAATGATGAAATCTACATTTTGGGAAATCCACCTTATTTGGGAAGCAGTATGCAAAATGCCGAACAAAAAGAAGACATGGCTTTTGTTTTTAAAGGATTTAAGAATTATAAGAATTTAGATTATATAGCCGCTTGGTTTATAAAAGGAGCCAATTATATACAAAACCGCAATGCACAATTTGCTTTTGTTTCTACCAATTCTATTTGCCAAGGCGAACAAGTAGCTTTATTATGGCCTCCGATTTTTGATAAAAATTTAGAAATTGGTTTTGCACATACTTCATTTAAATGGAAAAACAACGCAAAAGCAAATGCTGGTGTTTCAGTTGTAATTATTGGCATTCGAAATATTTATAATAAATCAAAAAAACACATATTTACTGACATCAGAAAGGTAAATTCATTAAACATAAATCCTTATTTAAGTAATGGACATAATATAATTGTTGAAAAAAGACAAAAACAACTTTCTTTTTTGCCAACTATGACTTCTGGTATTAAGGCTGGAGATGGTGGTAATCTTATTTTAAATGAAGACGAAAAAAATAATTTACTTAAAGAATACCCAGAATCAAAACTCTTTATAAAAGATTATATTGGTGCTGATGATTTAATGAATGGAGGAAAGAGATATTGCATTTGGGTTACAGAAAAAAATAAAGAGTTATCATATTCCATTCCACCATTATTAAAAAGATTTGAAAAATGTAGAGAATTAAGAATTGCAAGTACAAAAGCCGCTACTCGAAAAAAAGCTGAATTTCCACATCAATTTGACGAAACAACATTCATTGAAGCGGATTCAATTATTATTCCTCAAACTGGTTCTGAAAAGAGAAATTATGTTCCAATTGGTTTTCTTAACTCTGGAACAATAATTTCAAATGCAGCAAGAGCAATATATAATGCAGAATCATATTTATTTTCATTAATTTCATCAAGGATGCACATTCAATGGGTTAGAGCCGTTGCGGGTAGATTAAAAACGGATATGCAATATTCTAATACACTATGCTACAATACCTTTCCCTTCCTGCCGATTTCCGCTGCCCAAAAAGAAGAACTAACACAATGTGTATTTAGAATTCTGGAAGAACGGGAAAACCACTCTGAGAAAACCTTGGCGCAAATGTACGACCCAGACAAAATGCCCGAGGGTTTACGTGAAGCACATCGACTGAATGATTTGGCTGTAGAAAGATGCTACCGTAGCAAAGCTTTTGAGAGCGATGAAGAACGATTGGAATATTTGTTTGGGTTGTATGAAAAGATGATAGCGAAAGAAAAAGATACGTTATCCGTGAAGGAGAAGAAAGCTAAAAAAGTCAAACTGTAATGGAAGTGATTTCACATACGGGTATATTTAAGAAAGATAACTTTACACATAATAAAAACAATAGATGAACTCTGATTTATTTGACCATTTAAAAGCATTCACAACAAATCCATATTTATTTATTGGTTCAGGTTTCTCTCGTAGATATTTGGATTTACCAACTTGGGAAGAATTG
>NZ_JAYURN010000172.1:0-7022 GCF_043756175.1 Flavobacterium sp. | reverse complement strand
GAGTAAGAATTTTATTACTCCATTTGACAGAGAAGATATTCATTCATTAATTACATCAATAAATGATGTGGCAAATAATATTTATTCGGCTTCAAACAGAATGAGATTGTATAATGTTGGAAAGATTAATAAATCTATTCGAAAATTAACAGAAATTAATGTTGAAGCTTGCAACTCTATAAATAATGCAGTCATTGAATTAAAAGATTTAAAAAATCTTGATAAGATAAATGACAGTGTGAAAAAAATATATAAATTAGAAAGCAAAGCTGATGTTATTTTTGACAAAGCCGTTGCTGATTTGTTTGAAAATGAAACCGATGTCATTAACATAATTAAATACAAAGAAGTTTTATCAGCATTGCATAATGCTACTGATAAATGTAGAAATGTTGCCAGAACACTTGAAGCAATTTCAGTAAAACACGCTTAATTAATTTATTAAAATTCTTCAAATGGAATTAACGTTACTTATTGTAATCATTGTTATTGCATTATTATTTGATTTGGTTAACGGTTTTCATGATGCAGCAAATTCTATCGCTACAGTTGTTTCTACAAAAGTTTTAACTCCTGGACAAGCTGTTGTTTGGGCGGCATTTTTTAATGTAATTGCTTTCTGGATATTTGATATGAGTGTTGGAAATACAGTTGCAAAAACTGTAGACAATGGCGCTATAAATCTTTGGGTGATTCTCGCCGGACTAATTGCTGCTACAATTTGGAATTTATTAACCTGGAAATTAGGAATTCCATCATCATCCTCACATACACTTATTGGCGGATTTGCAGGAGCAGCTATTGCTCATGCAGGTTTTAGTGTTGTAAATTCAGCAGAAATTCTTAAAGTAGTTGCTTTTATTTTCCTCGCACCTGTTATTGGAGGAGTCATTGCGTACATCATTACCATTATAACAATACAACGAAATCCTTATAAAAAAATTGGTTCATTTACAGTACTTTCTTTAGGTATTATGTACCTAATGAATCATATGGTAAATTATATGGATGTTAAACCAATCATGATGTGGATTGTAGGTGCAATGTTGGGTGTCATGATTCTGTTTTATATTTGGTATTATGTGGTTCATGGAAAAAGCCAAACGGTTCTAAAAGAATCGAACATGTACAAAAAATTGCAATTACTATCATCAGCAGCTTTTTCTTTAGGTCACGGTGGTGCCGATTCTCAAAAAGTAATGGGAATTATTTGTGCTGCTTGTATGGTTTATGCCAACATTGCTAGAGAAAAAGGTATTGAAAATACTATTGATAAAAACCTTCAGGTTACCGAATTAATGCAAATTGAATACGAATCTGCCGATGGTAAAAAAGAAAAATTTAAACCCGAACATACAAACGGAGATAAAATATTTGTTTACACAAAAGGAAAGGACATTCTAGATGCAGCAACAAATCAAGTTATTTTTGAAGACAAAAAACTAAATGCAACTTATCCTGAATCTGCCCAATTTGCAGATTATATAATGGATGGAAAACTAAAAGAAGGATATAAAGTTAAAACCAAAGTACATTCGGACTCGATGCCTTGGTGGATTGCATTTGGTTGTTATTTTATGATTGGTTTAGGAACATTAATGGGTGGTTGGAAAATTGTGAAGACAATGGGAACCAAAATCACAAAAGTAACGCCACTAGAAGGTGTTTGTGCAGAAACCGCAGGAGCATTAACCTTATTTACGGTTTCTAATATGGGAATTCCTGTTTCTACCACACATACAATTACAGGTTCTATAATTGGTGTTGGAGCCACAAAACGACTGAGTGCTGTTCGTTGGGGAGTTACAATAAGTTTATTATGGGCATGGGTTTTAACCATACCAGTTTCGGCAGCAATCGCAGCCATTGTATATTATATTACAACAATATTTATTTAATAGATTTTATTATAAAAGCAAAAAGGGAGAAATTGAATTTCTCCCTTTTTTTGTTTTTTGGATTTGAAAGCTATTGAAGATGGTTCTTGAATTTTGAGCATTAACTTAAGAAAAACAGAATTAAACCATTTATACAATTCTTTGTTGAGTGATGTATATCATTCTTTATTTTTTCTAATACAATCAATATTTAATGCTATTCCAGTTTCTCCGAGTCTTTTCATTTCTTGAGAATTAAAACTCAACGAACATTGTTGATCATATTCATAAAATAACCAAATAAAAATATTCTCTTTAAAAATTCCTAAGAGTTGTAATTCTTGAATGTTTGGTTCTAATAAATCAAGGAAATTATTTTAAAATCAAAATGTTCAATTTCTTCGTCATTAACGACTTTATAAGTCCAAAGTTTATATTTGTCTTTTACATCCTGTTGCCATATTGCTTTATTATTTTCTTGAACATATTCAAAAGGTTTAACCCTCATTAAGTTTGTTACTTTTTGATAAATTTCAAATGTCTCAGTTTCTATATTTAAATCAATGTATTTCATTTCTATTATAATAAAATTTTATTTATTCTCTTTCAATTAATTAATATGATTTAAATAAACTATTATCATTTCAATGAATCTTTTCTCGATTTGTAATGCATCAAATATTCACCTTTTGGTTTGCCATCATCAAAAGAGCTGAATTTTATTAAGGCTCTTACATTTTTTCTGGCTTCTTCGTTAGTGAAATTTTCATACTCCATTCTGTAAATTGCAGAATACATTTCGGCACGGCCAACACCGTGATAACAATGAATTAGGACTGGATAATTCGCTTTGTTATCCATGATTTTCAAAAATGAATTTACATTTTCTTGAGTAGGAACCTGATCTGAACCATTATTAAAATAATTGACTCCTTTTATTTTTGCAACGGCATCTTTTTCGGCAGTTAATTCAGTAGGAATTTCTGGATTATTTACTAAATCGGCCGTTCCTGGGAAACGCAAATCGACAATAGATTTTATGTTATATTTTTTGACATAACTTTCTATTTCGTCTGGCGGAATGACACCCGATTTATATACTTTTCCTTCGGTTATCGTTTCGAAATTATGATTAATATTCATATCATACACATACTTTCCTACAAAGAAAAGTATAATGATAGTTGAGAATATGGCGATTTTTTTTACTTTAGAACTCATATAAAATGCTGTTATTTTGTTGCAAATGTATAGCAAAATTTAAAAATGGAAGATAAAATTATGTTAACTAATTTACTGTTAATTTTTTATCCATAATTCTTCTCATATAATCCTGAATAAATGCTTTTGCTGATATTTCGAGCTTCTCAACTTCTTGATTTTTTACTTTTCCCATCAAGTTATTTTCTAAACCCAAATCTGTTTTATTATAAATTCCTACAATTTCTTTTCCATCGAAAGTACAAATATAATTTCCTTGCATAAATTGGTATTGTCCACCATTAAAATTACAAACAAATGGTGGTATATTTTTGTCTCCAACCAAGCTTCTGCCCCAGCTTCTAAAGGGTTTCTGATAACCAATCATATCTAATATTGTTGGGTAAATATCTATTTGCTGGGCAAAATCGGTATTCACACCTTTTAGATTACTATTGGGTTTGTAAATTAAAATTGGAACTGCCGAACGGTTAACTATTTGGTTGTAAAACGGATAATAGGTCTGATTACAATGGTCTGCTGTGATTATAAATATAGTATTGTTAAACCAAGGTTGTTTGCTAGCAGATTCGAAAAACTTCTTGAAAGCAAAATCGGTATAGCCCACAACAGTATGCATAGGAATTGTTCCTTTTGGGAAAGTATTCTTATACTTTACTGGTGGAACAAACGGTTCGTGCGACGAAACTGTAAATATGGTACTAAAAAAAGGTACCTTCTTTTTGTCCAATTCTTGTTTCATAAATTGCATAAATGGTTCATCCCATATTCCCCAAGAACCATCAAATTCTTTGTCGTTGTCAAACTCTGTACGCCCATAATAATGATCGAAACCTAAAATATTTCCGAAACCTAAAAATCCCATCGAACCATTCGCAGCACCATGAAAAAATGATGTGTCATATCCCAATTCCTGAAGCGTAGAAACCAACGATTGTATTTTTTGTTTAGGATATGGTGATGATGTAAATGCATCTCTAAATGACGGAATCCCTGCAATTACTGACGACATTCCGTGTATCGATTTACTTCCGTTTGCAAAAGCATTGGTGAAAATCAAACTGTGTTGCGCTAGCGAATCTATAAATGGTGTGTAACTTTTGTAATCTGGAATTGCATAATTTTTATTAAACGCGCCTAAATATTCTCTTCCCATACTTTCGGTAATAATGACTACAATATTAGGTTTTGTAAGCGAATTATTTTTGTACTGTTTTATAGGTTTAATTGTATTGTTTATTTGTTCTTCTGATACTAAATTAATCTTCTTAAAACTATTAGTTTTCATTGTTCTGATTAATGCAAAAGGCGTATTTAGCACAATATCTGCATGTTGTGGTTTTGTAACATATCTGTTTGCATCAATCATATTAATAGGTCTGGTGCTTTTCTTAAAATCGCCACGAATCCCACCAATAGCAAGAGTTGCAATAATTAATAATCCAATTACAGAATATAAAAAGTATTTTATTTTAGAAATACGAATGGGCAAATTCTCAACTTTAACTTTTTTATACAAAAAAATCCATAAGTATAATAGTATAAAAAATAACACATAAACATGCCAATAATCTACAATAAAACGAGAAAACAAACTACCTTTATTAGTCTCGTTTCTGGCAATATCTAGAATTGCAATTGTAGTTCTGGCATAAGTAAATCGGTAATAAATATAATCTATAAAATTCGTTGCATAAGCAATGGCATTAGAAATAAAATAGACCCAGAAAAGGAAAATTTGGTATTTTTTTGAAGTATTTATCCAAAACGGAAGTATCGAAAGTAAGATAAACAATCCGTTTACATACAAAATCGCAGTCGTATCAAATACCAAACCGTGATAAGCTAACGAGATATATTCGGATACAGAATCTACTTTTAATAATTTATAATTATATAAGAAGAAACCCAATCTGGCAATCGAATAAAACAAAAAAGCTAATAAAACCCTATAAAAAAAGACTTTATATTCTTGAAATCTGAAAAATTTAGACATGAAAATCGTAATTAAAAAGTATTTGTAAAATTATAAAAATATAATGGCAAAGGAAGATTTTAATACATAATTATTATTCCAACTTTATTAAACAAAACATATATTTGTAATACTAAAGAAGCAGTTTTATGGAAGAGTGTATTTCAGTATTTGATATGTTAAAAATTGGTGTTGGTCCGTCTAGCTCACACACACTTGGGCCTTGGCGTGCTGCCGAAAGATTTTTAGCCGAATTAACTGAAAAAAAACTTTTAGAAAAAATAATTCGAGTTAAAGTCGATTTATATGGTTCTCTTTCGCTAACAGGAACTGGTCACGCAACTGATTTGGCCATCATGTTAGGACTTAGCGGGCAAGATCCTGAATATATTCCAGTACAAAACATCTCTGGAATTATAAAAAACATTGAAGACAAAAAAGAAATAAACTTGGGTAACAAACAACTCATTCCGTTTTATTTTTTACAAGACATAGTTTTCAATAAAAACTTCCTTTCTTTTCATGCCAATGGACTAACATTTACAGCATTTACTTCCGATGAAAAAGAATACCAATCGACCTTCTACTCTATTGGTGGCGGATTTGTGGTTAAAGAAGAACGAGCAAATGCCAAGAAAAAAATTGAAATAAAATGTGCTTTTCCTTATCCTATTAATTTAGCAGAAGAGTTATTAAAATATTGTATTTCAGAAAATAAAAAAATATCTGAAATCGTTTACGAAAACGAAAAATCGATGCGTTCCGAAGAACAAATTCATCATGAATTAATGAGAATTTGGAGTACAATGCTAGAATGTATGCATATTGGCTGTCATAGCGAAGGAATTTTACCTGGCGGACTCAATGTGCGTCGTCGCGCTTTTGATATGCATCAAAACCTAATCGGATTAGCCAATTATTCTAACCCACAAGAATGGTTAGAATGCATTAGAAAAACCGAAGTCAAATTTCGTCAAATCCTAAAATGGGTTTCTTGTTTTGCCCTTGCGGTAAATGAAGTAAATGCGTCGTTAGGGAGAGTAGTAACAGCACCAACCAACGGGAGCGCTGGTGTTATTCCTGCTGTTTTAATGTATTATCTAGTCATTGAAAATCACCAAGCAGGCGAAAAAGAAATTAAACAATTCCTAATGGTCGCTGGCGAAATAGGGAGTATTTTCAAAAAAGGTGCAACAATATCTGCTGCAATGGGTGGCTGTCAAGCAGAAATTGGTGTATCATCAGCTATGGCTGCGGCTGCACTTTGCGAACTTATGGGCGGTACACCAGAACAAGTTTTAATGGCTGCTGAAATTGCTATGGAACATCATCTGGGTTTAACCTGCGACCCAATTGGTGGTTTAGTGCAAATTCCTTGTATTGAAAGAAATACCATGGGAGCAATAAAAGCCATAAATGCTGCCGAATTGGCTCTAGAAACTGATCCGAAAAATGCCAAAGTTCCTTTAGATAAAGTGGTAAATACCATGTGGCAAACCGCAAAAGACATGAATAACAAATACAAAGAAACTTCCGAAGGTGGATTGGCAATTGCTGTAAATCTAGCTGATTGTTAATGAGAAAAAAGCGTATTTACTATTTTTGGATAACCATTATTATTTTATTTATTGGGATTTTATCTAGAAAAATCGACGTAATTCCTTTATTTGTTGGAGATATTTTATATGCTTGTCTAATTTATTTTGGATTGCACTTTTTATTTCCAAATCTCAAAATAATCAAAACAACACTACTTGCTTTACTATTTTGTGTAATTATCGAGTTTTTTCAACTTTATAAAGCACAATGGATAATTACCATTAGAAATACAACTTTTGGACATTATGTTCTTGGGCAAGGATTTCTGTGGAGTGACATAGTTTGTTATTCTATTGGTGTAATTATTTCAAGTTTATTAGATTTTAAAATTACTACTAAAACTCAAAACT
>NZ_JAYURN010000171.1:0-22427 GCF_043756175.1 Flavobacterium sp. | reverse complement strand
AAAAGGACTTCCAGCTACTTCAGAAATATAATTTAACGGTGATGGATCGGTGTATAAAATATTGAATTTAAAATCTTTGGCATCTAATTGATAAGCACCTGGTATTTGATAAATGTTTTTCATCATCAAATTCCAAGCAGGCTTGGTCACACTAGCTAAATTTCCTTTTAGCATTTTAAGGATCAAACTTTGTGTTAGTGGCACACCAGCTGAATTTACATTTGTTGCATCTACACCATCAGTTCCAAACTCCCCTACTTGGTACACTTTGTCACCAATCGTATATTGATAAGCCACGGCAAGAACCTCATCATTGCTTAATCTTTGGTTTAGCGACACGTAACCCAATTGTGTATTGAAAGTGTACTCGTTTGATGTTAATTTTCTTGCATTTTCTAATTTAGCATAATCTGTCCCTTCAGATGGTGCTGGTGCAAAACCCGAAAAACCTTGTCCCGCAGTTGCAATTTCTCTAATTAATGAATTTAAATTACTGTTTCCAATACCTATTTTTGTAGGGTCGAAATTATTATTCGCATTGTTTGATGGTGTGTCTGGTGGTGCATTAAAAAATGTTGGCGGTGGTGTTATTCCAATAATTTCAGCATCTGTAAATCCTGTAAGCCTAGATTCTCCTAAATCTTGTAAGGCAACAATATTTCTTAAATTATTTCCTTCAGACGAAGTGTTTACTCGGTTTTGCCTATTAGTAATCCAGACTTCCATTCTCGTAATTTGTACTCTCGAATCGATAACTGGGTAATTTTTAAGTGCATCGTCATATTTATTTCTAAAATATTGTGATAAGAAAAAGTGTCTGTCAACATCGTAATCTAATCCAAAAAGATTAAATTCTGTAATTGCTCCGCCACCTTCAGAAACAACAGTTTTTGTTTGTGATTTTTGTTCAGAAAAAATTCCTGTTACAGTTGTTTTTCCGAATTGAAACTGTGCTTTTACTCCAAATAAACTTTGCGCACCACGAATTAAAGTACTGTTTAGTGGCATACTTACGTTACCAACCTCTATTTTTTGAAGAATATCATCTTCTGTCGGTGTGTATTCTAGTTTTATTAAATTTTGAAAGGCAAAAGTTGATTCGGTATCATAATTTGCATTTACTTTTAGCCTTGTTCCTACTTTTCCTAGTAAGCTCAAACTAATTCGTTGGTCGAAATCGAACGTGGTACTTTTTCTGTTTCTTGGCGAAAATGATGGATTATCTTGTTTGGAATAACGCATTCCTAAATCGATTTCGACGGTTCCTGTTGGCTTTACATCGATAGTATTACTTCCAAAAATAGATTCGAATAATCCTGATTTTATGTAATACCTTGGCAATAAATCTTTTTGAGCATCTTTACTTGATGCTTTTTTACCATCAATTGCATCAGATTTTTTCTGAAAATAATCTCGCATTGCTTCTCTCGAGATTAGTTCCTGATATTCTTTTGGTGTTAGAACAATTGGGTAATTTATATTAAATCCTTCAAATGTTTTGGTATAAATATATCTATCGGTAATTGGATCGTATGTATATGCCTCTAGAATACTATTCGGATTTGGGAGCTGTAAACTTCCTGTATTATAACCTTTTACAGTGTCTTGTGTTTCAGGAGTTATTTGTGCATTAACAGTAATTGAAACAAAAAAAAGCAGTAGAAAAAAACTGTTTTTAATAAATGAACTCGAATTATATAAACTGGATTCTCTCAACGATTATAAATTTTTTAATGCTTGTTTGATAATGGTTTCTACCGTTGCGTCTGGCATTGTTGCTACGATTTTTTCGACAACTTTTTCTGCAGATTTTCTGATAAATCCTAAAACTTCTAATGCAGATAACGCTTCATCTTTATTTGTATTGCTTTGCGAAATAGAAACTTGGTCTAAATCATAGAGTTTTAACACTTTTTCTTTCAAATCTATAATCGTTCGTTGAGCGGTTTTTACACCAATCCCTTTTATAGATTGAATTGTTCCTACATCACCAGAACCAATTGCATTAATGATTTGCTTGGGTTCGATTGATGATAACATTGTACGCGCAATATTGGCTCCTATTCCCGAAACTGAAATCAATAATTTGAAAATTTCTTTTTCAGATTTTTCGACAAAACCATATAACGAATGACCGTCTTCCTTTATTATTAGATGGGTAAAAAGTTTAATAAAATCTGTTGCGGGCAATAAACCATAAGTATGCAATGAAATATTTACATGATAACCAACACCATTACAGTCTATTACAACTTCCGTTGGTGATTTTTCGACTAATTTCCCTTGAATGTGTGCTATCATAAATGATTTCGTAAACTCCCAAATATACTAATTTTCTTTAAATCCGATTCTTTTTTCGGTCTAACTACTTGATTTATCGATTAAATAATACGGGTTGTTTGAACCGATTTCATTCTTCTTTCTTTTTCCTGAGCATCAACTACAGCAACTGCTGCCATGTTTACCATTTCTTCCACGCTGGCACCCAGTTGAAAAATATGAACCGGCTTATCCATTCCCAACATAATTGGCCCAATAGAATCTACTTTATACAATTCTTTTAGCATTTTATAAGTAATATTTGCTGATTCTAAATTTGGAAAAACAAGCGTATTTACTTTATACCCTACCAATTTTGAAAAAGGAAATTTACTCTTTAACATGTCTGAATTTAATGCAAAATCCGTTTGAATTTCACCATCTACAATCAATTCAGGATGTTCTTCATGCAAATACGCTACGGCTTCACGAACTTTAACAGCACTTTCAGTACTTGATGATCCAAAGTTTGAAAAAGAAACCATGGCAATAACCGGTTCCATACCAAACATTTTGACCACTTTGGCCGTCATTAAGGCAATTCGTGCCAAGTCTTGAGCACTTGGGTTAGGATTAATCGCCGTATCCGATAAAAACATTGGTCCACGAGGCGTCATCATCATATTGGCCGTTGCCATTCTGGTTACACCAGGTGCTTTTCCAACCAACTCCATCATGGGCTTCACTACTGATGGATAACTTCTGGAGTAACCGGTTACCAAAGCATCGGCTTCTCCTTCATTGACCATCATAGCGGCAAAATAATTGCGCTCACGCATCCATTTTTGAGCATCTAGTAATGTAATTCCTCTGCGACGGCGTGCTTTCCAGTATATTTCAGCATAACGAAGTCTGCGAGCATCTTCTTCTTTTGTTTTGGGATCAAAAATAGCAACTTCGGCATCAAAACCTAATTCTTCTTTAAGTTCCAGAATAATTTCCTTATTCCCTAATAAAATTGGAATTCCAATACCTTCTTCATGTACAATTTGCGCTGCTTTCAACACGTCTAAATGATCTGCTTCGGCAAAAACAATTCGTTTTGGGTCAGTTTTAGCTCTGTTGGCTAACAAGCGAACCATTTTATTATCAGAACCCAATCGTTCTAGTAAATCTTCTTTGTATTTTTCCCAATCAGTGATTTCTATTTGAGCCACACCGCTTTCCATTGCTGCTTTTGCGACAGCTGGCGCAACTTCAGTTATTAATCTAGGATCGAATGGTTTTGGAATAATATAATCTCTTCCGAAGTTTAGTTTGGTTTCTCCGTAAGCAATATTTACTTGTTCAGGAACTGATTGTTTTGCTAGATAGGCTAAAGCTTTTACCGCAGCCATTTTCATAGCTTCGTTAATTTTTGTAGCTCTCACATCGAGTGCGCCTCGAAAAATATAAGGAAATCCTAATACGTTATTGACCTGATTTGGATAGTCAGAACGACCGGTCGCCATAATAATATCTTTACGGGTAGAAACTGCTAAGCCGTAATCGATTTCCGGAATTGGATTGGCCATAGCAAAAACAATCGGATCGTTTGCCATTCCCATCAGCATTTCTGGAGTCAAAATATTTCCTGCAGAAAGTCCCAAGAAAACATCGGCACCAATTAATGCTTCATGCAAATTTATATTTGGTTTTGCTTTAGAATATCTTTTTTGTAAGTCGGACAAATCTGTTCTTTCCGAAGAAAGCACACCATCTTTGTCGAACATAATGATATTATCTGGATTTACACCCAAAAGCACGTATAAATTAGCACAAGCCAATGCTGCCGAGCCCGCTCCAGATACAACTAGCTTTACTGTTTCAATTTTTTTATCAGCTAACTCTAATGCGTTTAACAAAGCTGCTGAAGAGATAATAGCCGTTCCATGCTGATCATCATGCATGACTGGAATATTCAATTCTTCGACCAATCGTCTTTCAATTTCAAAAGATTCTGGCGCTTTGATATCTTCTAAATTAATTCCTCCAAAAGTTGGCGCAATAGCCTTTACTGTTTCTACAAATTTATCGATATCTGTAGCATCAACTTCAATATCAAAAACATCAATATCTGAGAAAATTTTAAACAACAATGCTTTTCCTTCCATAACTGGTTTCGAAGCTTCTGGACCAATGTCTCCTAAGCCTAAAACGGCAGTTCCATTAGTAATTACAGCAACCAAATTACCTTTGGCAGTATATTTATAAACGTTGTTTACGTCTTTTGCAATTTCAAGACATGGCTCAGCAACTCCTGGCGAATAAGCCAATGACAAATCACGTTGCGTTGCGTATTTTTTTGTAGGAACAACCTGTATTTTTCCTGGTGTAGGTTTAGCGTGATATAGTAATGCTTCTCTTCTTTTATTATCTTTTGACATGTTTTAAAATTACTATGAATTTACAAAGTTAAAATATGCAACCGAAGTAAGAAATTTTTAAGGACTAATCTTTTAGAAAGTTTGTATTTCTTTTTAAGCCTTCAAATTTTGTTCTTTTTACAGCTGAATTTTTAAATATTTTCTTAAAAACATCCTCAGTGATTTCCTCCCAATCTTTTTTAGAAAAAGAAAGCATCTCTGAATTTGGATTAAAAAGCGGTTCATTATGTGGTTTTGAGAATTTATTCCAAGGACAAATATCTTGACAGATATCACAACCGAAAGCCCAATCGTTAAATTTTCCTTTCATTTCTGTTGGAATATTCTCTTTTAATTCGATGGTAAAATAGGAAATACATTTACTTCCATCGACGACATATGGCGCAACAATCGCTTCGGTGGGACAAGCATCGATGCAAGCGGTGCAGCTTCCGCAATGATCAGTCGTAGCGTTATCATATTCTAAATCCAAATCGACAATAAGCTCTGCAATAAAATAGAAAGAACCAACTTGCTTTGTTATTAAATTGCTGTTTTTTCCAACCCAACCTAATCCTGATTTAGCAGCCCAAGCTTTGTCGAGAACGGGTGCTGAATCGACAAAAGCACGACCTGAAACTTCGCCAATATCAGTTTGAATAAAATGTAATAATTCTTTGAGTTTTTCTTTAATAACAAAATGATAATCTTGTCCGTAAGCGTATTTTGAGATTTTATAGGAATCATTATTTTGGGTTTCCGATGGAAAATAATTTAGTAATAATGAAATAACACTTTTGGCATCATCGACCAACAAAGTTGGATTCAATCTTTTATCGAAATTGTTTTCCATATAAGACATCTCGCCATGCATTTGCTTATTTAGCCAATTTTCTAATCGTGGCGCTTCTTCTTCAAGAAATCCTGCTTTCGAAATACCACAAGACAAAAAACCGAGGCGTTTGGCTTCGGATTTTATGAGTTGTGTATATTTTTCTTTATTATTTATCAATTAAAGTTATTTCACAAAGATTCACGAAGAAAACACAGAGATACACAAAGTTCTATTCTGAGAATAAAAATTCTTAAATTAAAAAAGACCTCCCTGAATATTAGCTTTTACTTTCCCTAAATGTTTGTAAGCTTTTTCGGTAACTTCTCTTCCACGTGGCGTTCGCATGATAAACCCCTCTTGGATTAAGAATGGTTCGTAAACTTCTTCAATAGTTTCGCTACTTTCGGATACGGCTGTCGCCAAAGTAGATAATCCTACTGGCCCACCTTTGAATTTATCTATTATTGTTGTTAGAATTTTATTATCCATTTCGTCTAATCCATGCACATCAACATTTAAAGCATTTAGAGCGAATTTTGCGATTTCGATATCGATGCTTCCGTTACCTTTTATTTGTGCAAAATCTCGAACACGGCGCAACATAGCATTTGCAATACGAGGTGTTCCTCGGCTACGACCAGCAATTTCGATAGCTGCTTCCATCGTAATTGGCATTTTTAAAATAGACGAACTTCGTTGTACAATCGTCGTCAAAAGTTCTGTTTTGTAATATTGCAATCTACTTTGAATACCAAAACGGGCTCGCATTGGTGCGGTTAATAATCCCGAACGCGTGGTTGCTCCTACTAATGTAAATGGAGATAAATTAATTTGAACTGAACGAGCGTTTGGTCCAGATTCAATCATAATATCAATCTTAAAATCTTCCATTGCAGAATACAAATATTCTTCGACAATTGGACTTAATCTGTGAATTTCATCAATAAATAAAACATCACGCTCGTCAAGATTCGTTAACAAACCTGCTAAATCTCCTGGTTTATCTAAAACTGGACCCGAAGTAATTTTGATACCTACTCCCAATTCGTTTGCCAAAATATTTGCCAAAGTTGTTTTTCCTAATCCTGGAGGACCATGAAAAAGAGTATGATCAAGTGCTTCACCACGAAGATTTGCTGCTTGTACAAATATTTTTAGGTTTTCTAAAACTTGTTCTTGCCCAGAAAAATCATCAAACGAGAGTGGTCTCAATTTTTTTTCTAAATCGAGTTCTTCCGGATTATAGTTTTGATTTGTAGGATCTAAATTCTCATTCATGTTACAAATATAAAAAGTTTATTCCTTAAAGTCGCAAGTTGAAATGTCATAATGTCGAATGTCCTTAATATTTAATAAGTTTTAGCCGTTTTTAAAATTTATTCTATTTGAAAAAAGTTTAAAACATAGAAAAAGAAACAAAAGACTTTATGACTTTAAACTTTATGACTTGGGACTTTAGGGAAAAATGTTATATTAGCCTTTAAAAAAAACTTTTATGCAAGAAGAAAAACAAACTTTTAAACGCGAATTGGGATTGCTTAATGCGACAAGCTTGGTTGCTGGCTCTA
The DNA here is from genome assembly GCF_043756175.1 of Flavobacterium sp. Taxonomy (GTDB): domain Bacteria; phylum Bacteroidota; class Bacteroidia; order Flavobacteriales; family Flavobacteriaceae; genus Flavobacterium. The sequence continues at coordinate 15,360 of NZ_JAYURN010000171.1, read as the reverse complement.
TGATTGGTTCGGGAATCTTTATAGTTACCGCACAAATGGCTCGAGATGTAGGTTCTGCAGCTTGGCTTTTGGTTATTTGGCTGGTAACAGGATTATTAACGATGTCTGCAGCTTTGAGTTATGGCGAATTAGCAGGAATGATGCCTAATGCGGGCGGACAGTTTGTTTATATCCAAAGAGCTTACGGAAAATTGATGTCGTTTTTGTACGGCTGGACAGTTTTTACAGTTATACAAACAGGAGTTATTGCGGCTGTTGCGGTAGCTTTTGCTAATTATTCGGCAGTGTTTTTTCCTGTTTTAGAAAACAAACTATTTACCCTTGGCGAAAGTTATGCTTTCTCGAACAAGCAAATTCTAGCTATGGTTAGTATTGTTTTACTTACTTATATAAATACAAAAGGAGTTCAGAGCGGAAAAACCATTCAGTTGATATTTACATTAGCTAAAATGTTTGCTCTTTTTGCTTTGATTATTTTAGGATTATATGTTGGCTTACAAACCGATGTTTTATCTAATAATTTTGCTCATATGTGGGAAGCTTCCAAAACAGTTTTAAATACTGACGGAACGGTAACGGTAACAAAATTAGCAGGAGTTGCTTTACTTGGTGCTATGGGAGCCACCATTATTAACTCTTTATTTTCGAGTGATGCTTGGAACAATGTGACATTTATTGCTGGAGAAATAAAAGACCCTAAAAAAAATATTCCTAGAAGTTTATTTTTAGGCACACTGATTGTGACTATCATTTATATTTTGGCAAATATTGCTTATTTGGCATTATTGCCTATGCAAGGAACTCCTATTGGAGAATCGGTGATGAATAACGGAATTATGTTTGCAAGTCAAGACCGTGTTGGTGCGGCTGCGGCCAATATTATTATGGGGAATATTGGTGTTTTTGTAATGGCTGGATTAATTATGGTTTCAACTTTTGGTTGTAATTCAGGATTAATACTTTCTGGCGGAAGATTATTTTATGCCATGTCTAAAGACGGATTGTTCTTTAAAAAAGCTGGTGAATTAAACAAAAATAATGTTCCTGAAAAAGCGCTTTGGCTGCAATGTATTTGGGCTTGTGTACTTTGTGTTTCAGGGAAATATGGAGATTTATTAACCTATTCTACATTTGCTTCTTTGTTATTTTATATTCTAACAATTTATGGAATTTTTATTCTTAGAAAAAAAGAACCAAATGCTGAGCGTCCTTATAAAGCTTTTGGTTATCCTATAATTCCTGCAATTTATATAGTTATTACTTCTTTAATATGTATCACTTTATTAATTTATGATACTAAAAGTACAGGGTTGGGATTGTTGATAGTTGGTTTGGGAGTTCCTGTTTATTATTTGACTAAAAGGGAAGTGTAAACCATTTTAAATTTAATTTACTGAAAAATATTGATGATATTGTGATTCCGAGGAACGAGGAATCTTATCAATCATTAATTATGAGATTCCTCGTTCCTCGGAATGACAACATTATATAAAAAAAGAGAAGAAACATTACGGTTTCTTCTCTTTTTTCATGCTTAATTTGTTTAAAAAAATTAATCAAATTTAGATTTTTCTATAGCTTTTGGCCAAGTATTATTGCTTACATCAACATCGGCAGTTTCTAGTTTTGGATCTACTACAATTTTTGAAATTGCTTTTTGAGTAGCGAACGTCCTTACCACCTCAGCGTCATTCATTCTCCAAATTTGCGCCGGAAATGTTTGGTTTTCGGTGGTACCGTCTTCAAAAGTTAGTTCGACAATGATGGGCATTACTAATCCGCCAGGTTTATTAAACGTTACTTCATAAAAATATTTTGGCGAAGCTAATTTTGTAATTTCTTCAGGTTTGAAATTTGTTTGCACAAATTCGTCTAAAGTTTTAATATCTTTTGTATTTAATGCTTTTTTGTTATCTGCTAATAAATCTTGGCTTGTACTAGAAACCATATATACTAATGGTCCAGACATTTTTCGTCGGTTTCTTCTATTAACGTCTGGTGCTTTATAACCTTTTGGTGCTTCGTTACTCACATAATATTGAGTTACTTCTTTAATACCAATATCTGTATAATCAGTAGTGTAAAACCAACCACGAATAAACCAATCTAAATCGGTTGCCGATGCGTCTTCCATAGTTCTGAAGAAATCTTCTGGAGTTGGATGCTTAAATTTCCAACGGTTTGCATAGGTTTTGAAAGCATAATCGAACAATTCGTGTCCCATAATGGTTTCACGAAGAATATTTAAACCCGCTGCTGGTTTTCCGTAAGCGTTATTCCCAAATTGTTTTATGGCTTCAGAATTGGTCATAATTGGTTCAATATTACTTTGGTCTCCACTCATATAAGGAACAATTAAACTTGCTGGTCCACGATCTATTGGGAAATTTTTATCGAAAGTGATTTCGGCAAGATATTCCATAAACGTGTTCAATCCTTCGTCCATCCAAGTCCATTGACGCTCATCTGAATTAACAATCATTGGAAAAAAGTTGTGCCCAACTTCATGAATAACGACACCTAACATTCCGTATTTTACTCTATCAGAAAATGTTCCGTCGGCCTCAGGACGTCCGAAATTCCAACATATCATTGGGTATTCCATTCCTTGATCTTGCGCATTTACAGAAACTGCTTTTGGGTAAGGATAATCGAAAGTATAACTCGAATAACTTTTTAGGGTATGCGCAACAGCTTTAGTAGAATATTGTTCCCAAAGTGGATTTCCTTCTTTTGGATATAAAGAAACGGCCATCACAGTTTTTGTATCTAACTTTACAGCCATCATATCTAAGATAAATTTTCTTGACGTTGAAATTCCAAAATCACGAACATTTTCCGCTTTAAACTTCCAAGTTTTTTTCTTATCAGAAAAACCTTTTTCGCTTTCTATTGCTTCTGCTTGAGTAACAATTACAACTGGTTTGTCGAACGAATTTTGTGCCAATGCGTATCTTCTAACTTGCTCTGGTGTAAAAACTTCGGCTCTGTTTAAAAGATCCCCTGTTGCTTCCATAACGTGATCAGCTGGAACGGTAATATTAACTTCGAAATTTCCGAAAGGCAAAGCAAATTCTCCACTTCCCCAAAATTGCATATTTTGCCAACCTTCTACATCATTATAAACCGCCATTCTTGGATAAAATTGTGCTAAAACATATAGATTATTTCCATCTTTGAAATGCTCATAGCCAGAACGACCACCATCAATCATATAATTATTTATGTTATAATTCCATTTGATGTTCATAACAAATTTCTCGCCGTGCGCTAATGGCTTTGCCAAATTGATACGCATCATTGTTTCGTTGATGGTATAAGAAATTGGATTTCCTTTTATGTCTTTTACATAATCGATTTTGAAACCTCCGTCAAACTTTTCTTCGAGATATTTTCTAGAAAAACCAGCTGCACTAATCGCTGGATCTATTTTAGAATTTTCTACTAATGGTGTTTTTGATGTTCGTGCAGCAATATTCTGATCTAATTGAATCCATAAATAATCTAGAGATTCCTTAGCATTATTGGTATAAGTAATGGTTTCTGTACCAAATAATTTAGCGTTTTTATCATCAAGCTCAATATTCATTTTATAATCGGCTTGCTGCTGATAATATTCTGGACCTGGCGCTCCAGATGCTGTACGATACATGTTAGGAGTTGCAAATTCGCCATACATTTGACGAAATTTATTCTTGTCTTCGTGACCTTGTTCTTTAACTTTAGCGGTTTCTTGGGCCAATATAGCCGAAGAAAAAGTAATAAAAAACAGTAAAAAAGTAGTAGTTTTTTTCATAACCTGATTTAATTTTCAAGTCATAAAAGTAATTATTTTTATAACAGGAAAGAGAAATCTTAGGGTTTTAACAAACCTTTCACATTATCTGGAGTTAGTAACAAACTTTTTTTCTTGCCATATATTGTGGTTTGAATAATGTTTTGCTGGTCGGAATTTAGATCTAACAAAGTAGTGTTTTGAATTTCTAAAGTTTTTATTTTTGGAATTTCTTTCACATTATAATAACAAATCACCACATTTCCTTCAAGCTCTTTACTGAGATAATTGATTCTTTTTTGCTGGCCATTTATTTTTAGAGAAAAATTATTTAATATATATTTCTCCATCAAAACTATATCTTCTGGTGTTTCATTTGCTTCGCCAATATGTGTTTTTTGGTTGTATTTTGTTTTCAGAACATCATTTAAATCATCTATGAAAATACGTGAAGTTATTTCTAACATTTGCTTTTTCTGATTGAAGTTAACTTGATATATTGACACGTAAAACTTATGCATAGCAAAAGACGACAAACTTATTATCGATAAAAATAGGACTGTATTAATTATTGATTTTTTCATTTTACGAAAGTAATTATTCTTTCTTGGGAAAAGTGATTTGTTTATATTTTTGTGCCAATTCTCCTAACAAAAAAGTAGTCATGGTTTTGTTTTTAGATTTTATACTGGAGATTAATCGTTCGTCATCAATCACATAAATCTGAAAACCTTTTATATATTCGAAAGGGATTTTTAGTGTTTCTATAAAAAAAGCTTCATCATATAAATTGTCAACTTTCGCTTGTAATAGTTCTTTATTTTCCACTGCCAATTCTTTTTTTAACTTTGTAGTTCTTCCAGACATCCAATTTATTAATGGGTCTATACCTACTGATCCTCCTGCCATTCCTCCTGCATCTAAACTTACAAAAGGAGCTGCTGCAGTTCTTAATCGTCTTTGCGCTGGCGTATATGATTTTATTCCTTTGGAAATAATTCCTAGCGAAAAGGCATTTATTTCGGAGTAATCTTTTATGTATAACTCATCTAACATTATAATTTGTTGTTTTAGTCGCATAAAGAACAGGTTTTCAGAAAAATCAGATTGTTTTAATACGATTTGCATTCCTTTTATTTGCATTCCCGAAAACATTAAGGTATCGTTTACTTTGGCTAAAATAGAGAAAAAACCAGCTTTTTCGGTCATGGCACTTTTCTCATTGGTTAGATTAATCACGTGAATTCCGTCAAGATTTGAAGCATCGCAAATAACTTTACCGTTCAATAATGTTTGAGAAAAAACATTTTGAAAAATTAGAAATAAAATAAGTACAAGCAAACTATTTTTTATCATTTCGGAATAAATCATTATATGTTGAAGACAATTCTGTTAGTAAAAGCGGAATTAATTTTGACTCATTTTTATTTAAACTAGCTACTAATCTTTTATCATCAATGGCAAAAATCTGAAAGCCTTTTATGTATTTCGAGGGGATTTTTAGTGTTTTTGTATAAAATTCTTCTTCAAATAATGTCGAAAGTTTATCAAGTAATTTCTCTTTCTTCTCTACTTCTACATTTTTTTTCAGCTCCTTAGTCCTTCCATTTATAGCGTTTATGAGTTGCATAAAACCAATTCCAGAACTTTCCGCAATTAGTTTTCTTTCGGCTGGCGTATAGGTTTTTACGTTTTTTGAAACAATCCCCAAAGAAGCCGCAGTTATTTGCGGATAGTTTTTTATGACCACTTCTTCCAATTGAGTTACATTAGGATATACTTTTACAGATAACAAATCTATCGAGAAATCAATAGACTTCAAATTGAATACTTTTCGTTCTATTTTAAGACCTGAAAACACTAAAACTTGGCTTGGTTTAGCTTCAATTGAAAAAAGCCCACTACTATCTGTTATTGTTTTTACATTGGTAGTTAAATTAGTTACATAAATTTGACCCAAATTAGAAGCATCACAAATAACTTTTCCTTTCAATAGTGTTTGAGAAAAACTACTTTGAAAAAAAAGTAATACCGTAAATAATAAAAATAAAATTTGCTTCATCAATCTTTAATATTTTGTAAAAATAGAAGTCAAGCTTCACAATATATTATTAATGCCTTGGTAATTTTTTGTTAATAATAATTATTTACCTTTGAAAATCTTAATACCAAAACAATGAAAAAAGTTATTCTTGCCAGCACATCGACCTTATATAATGGTGATTATTTAGATTATTTAATACCTATATTGTCAAAACATTTTAGCGGATGCAAAACCCTCCTTTTCATACCATATGCAAGACCTAGTGGAATTTCGCATGATGATTACACAAAAAAAGTAAGTGAGGCTTTTGCCAAAATAAATATAACAGTAAACGGGATTCATGAATATCAAAATCCCATCGAAGCCATACTAAAAGCTGAAGCCATTTTTACTGGTGGCGGAAATACTTTTTTATTGGTTTCTCAACTATATAAAAACAAATTGATGACTGTTTTAAAAAGTACTATTGAAGATGGAATTCCATATTTAGGTACAAGCGCAGGAAGTAACATAGGCGGAATGACAATGAATACAACCAACGACATGCCTATTGTTTTGCCTGAAAGTTTCGAAACTTTAGGATTAATACCTTTTAATCTTAATCCACATTTTTTAGATGCAAATACGCAATCGACACATATGGGAGAAACTCGCGAAACGAGAATAAATGAATTTCATACCATAAGTAACATTCCAGTTTTGGGATTGCGAGAAGGAAGTTGGCTAGAAATATATGGAGAAAATATTACATTAAAAGGAGATTTATCCGCTCGATTGTTCAGACAAAATGAACCTGCTGTCGAGTTAGAAACGAATACAAATTTTAGTTTTTTGACATAAAAAAACCTCAAACTTACATTTGAGGTTTCTATGAAGAGCGAAAGACGAGGCTCGAACTCGCGACAACCAGCTTGGAAGGCTGGAGCTCTACCAACTGAGCTACTTTCGCATTACAACGGTGCAAATATACATAACATTTCCTTTTAATTGCAAATTTTTTTTCAAAAAAAATAACACTTTATTTTTATTAAAAAAATTAATCTTCCTAATCCATTTATTATTAAAGTTTTAACCATTATATAAAAAATTAATATGATTAAAGAAATTGCTACTCAAGATACTTTTTTGGTACGGAATTTGGTATTAAGACCCGGAAAACCAGTTGAAACTTGTTTTTTTGATGGTGATAACTTGGAACAAACAAAACACTTTGGCTATTTTGATAATGGAAAAATTATGGGAGTTGTATCGATTTATAAAAATAAAAATGTTATTTTTAAGTTCCCAAATCAATATCAAATTCGTGGAATGGCAATCTTGGAAGAATTTCAAGGCGAAGGTTGCGGAAAACTGTTGGTTAAACATTGTGAAGATTATTTAACAAATAATGGCGCAAATTTAATCTGGTTTAACGCCCGAGAAACAGCTGTAACGTTTTACGAAAAATTAGGTTACACCAAGAATGGATTTCCTTTTGTGATTACCGATGTGGGAATTCATTTTTTAATGTTTAAAAATTTATAACAATACTAAATGAAGCCAATTTACTTACTTATTCCGATTATAATTTTTATTTGTTGCAAAAAGAATACTTTAGAAAAAACTTCCAATAGTACTTCTTTTATAGATTTTCCTTTTTTAAATTTTTCTGTAAAAATAGATTCTACATTAATAAGTAGCTTTAATAACCCGGACTTAACTGCTTTTTATAAAAATTACAGCAACGAAACCGTTTGGAATTCACAAGATAATAGAAATGTTGTTTTAAATGAATTCGGGAATTCAACTAATGAAGGTTTACTTGCAAACGATTATAATTTTGACAAATTGACCGCCTTAAACAATAATTATGATCATTTAGACGACACAAAACTGATTGAATTTGATTTATTATTTACACAAAGTATTCAAAAATATCTTTCACATATACATAAAGGAAAAGTAAACCCCCGAGTTATATACGACGATTGGGATTTGAAAGAAAAAAACATCGATATAAATGCTGTGCTTTTTGAAACTATTGAAAACAAATCCTTTGTATCAAAATTTGAAGATCTGAAACCCAAACACACTATTTACAAAGACTTAAAAGAAGCCTTAAGGTTACTTAATTCTTTTCCCAAAGATTCCGTTCCGTTTATCATATTAAAGCCAAAAGATAAAATTGTTTTTAACAAATCTCATAAAACCTTAAAAACCATAAAAAGACGATTAATGTATTGGCATGATCTGAAACAAATTGATACGCTGACAAATATTTATGATAAAGAAACGCAAGATGCTGTAAAATCATTTCAATCACGACACGGTTTAAATCCAGATGGTGTTATAGGAAAAGGGACTGTTTTAGCTTTAAACTTTACTAAAGACCAACGAATGGAACAAGTTATTGCAAACCTAGAGCGTTGGCGGTGGTTTGCGAGCGATTTTGGCAAAAATTATCTTTTAATAAACATACCAGATTATACATTACTCGCTATTAAGGATAATGATACGATGCAAAAACAAAGGGTGGTGGTAGGAAAAGAAACAAGACAAACCCCTATAATAGAATCGAAAGTTTCTAACATTAATTTAAACCCAAACTGGACCGTTCCTCCAACTATTCTTAAAGAAGATGTTTATCCTGACGCTATAAAAGACAGAAGTGTTTTTAAGAAAAAAGGATTAATAATTTTAGATAATAAAAACAAGAAAGTTAACCCGTGGGACTGGAAAATAGAAGATGCCAAGAAATACAAATACGTTCAAAATCCCGGAAGGAATAGTGCTTTAGGACTTATGAAAATAAATTTCCCTAACAAATATTCTGTTTATCTTCACGATACTAACCATCGTGATTATTTTAGCCTCACTTACAGGTCTTTAAGTTCTGGTTGTGTGAGATTAGAAAAACCTTTAGAAATGGCTGCTTACTTGATAAACAAACCTGAAAAATGGGATTTGAAAACTATACAAGACACGACAGATATTAATTATTACAACAAACTTCAGAAGCAAAAACAAAAGAAAATTGAGGCAAAAAACGCTAAACTATTGGCAAAAAATCCGCTGTTAGTAATTCCCAAAAGAATATATCCAAAACCAGAACTAAAAACAATCGTTGTAAATATTTCAGATGATATTTATATTCATCAATTGTACTGGACCTCTTGGTTAGAAAAGGAAACATTACAATTTAGAGAAGATATTTATTGCCTAGATTCTGATTTGTATCATAAATTAAGAAACTAATCTAGACGCAACTTCGTAACTTCTACTTGGATGGTAAATAAAAATACAAGATTTATCTTTTATAGTTTTAATAATTTGATTTTTTAGAGCCTCAGGAATTGCAGGACAACCTTGGCTTCTACCTAAATATCCTTGAGCTTTTATAATAGAAGGATTCGCATAACTTGCACCATGCATAACAACTGCTCTTGAACGTGCATTACTATTTATTCCTTTTTCTTGACCATCAAGTTTTAGAGACAATCCGTGTTTTCCGTTATAAGTTTCTCCTGTTGTATAAAAACCCAAACTGCTTTTGTTGGAACTTGGAGAATTTGAAAAATTATTAGCATACTCCCCACCCGATTTCATTCCGTGAGAAACCACTGTATTATATAGTATCGTATTTGTAGATAAATCGATAACCCAAAGACGTTTTTTAGCAGATGACATACTAAAGTCGATTACCGTCAAAATATCTTTTTGAATAAGTCCTTTTCCTTTCAGGGCATAAAATCCTTCCATTGCTTTTTTGAAACAAGTAATTTGTGGTAAAGCAAAATGATTTGTGTTTAACGAGGAATAAACCATTTCTATTTTTGCAACAAGATTATTTGCTGTTGTACTAGCAACTAATTTGGGATCTGTGTTTGTAGTAGTACTTTTAGGGGCAAAAGACATGAAAAATACTAAAAGAAGAGGTAGGATTCTATAAGTCATTGATAATGTATTAATTGTGTTGTTGTATGTACAAGGCAAATATGTAATAAAAAACAACACCAACCAAATTTTTTTGCACTTAATCGGTAAAATTTAACATTTAGTCGATTATTTGTATTTCCTATTTTAGTTAATTTAATCATAAATAACGAGTGTTCACAGGGAATATTTCTAAATTTGTTATCATCATCAAAAATCAATTTTATGACTTTACGTTCAGCTATTTTATTTATCTTGTTATCCAACAACATCCTCTTTGGGCAAGATAATACATCGCTTAAAGAAAAAAAGAAACTCAACACAATCCTTTCCAACGAAAACATATCGATAGATGGCGAGCTAAACGAAGCAATTTGGCAAAAAACGGAAGCCGCTACAAGCTTTATCATGTTTGAACCAGACAATGGAAAACCTATTGCTGAAAACAAAAAAAGTGATGTTAAAATAATTTATGATAATGAGGCCATATATATAGGTGCAATGCTATATGATGATGAACCAAATAAAATCATGAAAGAAATCACGCAACGTGATGATGATGGTTCTTCGGACTTCTTTGGGGTAAGCTTAAATGGCTACAATGACGGACAACAAGAATTTCGATTTTACGTAACAGCTGCAGGAGTACAATTAGATTGTAATTCTAATTCGCAAACTGGCGAAGATTTTTCCTGGGATGCCATTTGGGAAAGTAAAACTAAAATCACGGACAAAGGTTGGATTGTCGAAATGAAAATCCCTTATTCGGCGCTTCGATTTTCGAAAGAAAATATCCAAATTTGGGGAATAAATTTTTTAAGACAAATTCGTCGTGACCGACAATTATATACTTGGACACATATAGATAATAAAAAAGGAACTTTCGAACAACAAGCCGGAGAATTATATGGCATTGAAAACATAAAAACACCTACTCGATTATTCTTCTTCCCTTATGCTTCGGTTTATGTTAGTAACGACAAAAAAAATGGAACTAAAACAGAACTAAAAGGTGGCTTGGATATAAAGTATGGTATAAACGATGCGTTTACGCTCGATGCAATTCTAGTTCCAGACTTTGGACAAACAGCTTTAGACAATCAAATCCTAAATCTTGGTCCGTTCGAACAACAATTTAACGAAAACAGACCTTTTTTTACCGAGGGAACAGACTTGTTTAACAAAGGAGATTTATTTTATTCCAGAAGAATTGGCGGAAAACCATCATTAAGACGTGGTCGATTAAATCAAGAAAAAGAAACCAATGAAACTATATATGAATATCCAACAAAAGTAAACTTACTAAATGCACTAAAAATATCTGGTCGTACAAAAGGAGGACTAGGCATTGGTTTTCTAAATGCAATTACCGAAAAAACCGAAGCAACACTTTTAGATACACTCTCTCAAACCAAACGGAAGGTCATAATCGAACCTATAGCTAATTTTAGCATTCTTACATTAGACCAACGCTTCAACAAAAACTCATCAGTATCCTTAGTAAATACAAATGTAACTAGAAATGGGCATTTCAAAGACGCAAATGTTACCGCTTTGGTTTGGGATTTGAATACTACAAAGAATACATTCAATCTTTCGGGCGATTTCAAATACAGTAATGTAAACGAATACAAAAAATTAGAGGACAGAAAAGGATACAACACCTCGTTAAATTTTGCAGAAACCAGCGGGAAAATACGTTTTAATGTTGGCGCAAAATATGTTTCTAAAAAATACGATAATAACGATTTAGGGATAAATTTTCAGACAAATTACAGCAGCATATTCGGAAATATTAATTATCGAATGCTAAAACCATCAGAAAATCTAAATGCTTTTAGACTAAATGGAAATGTATATACCGAGTACGAAAATATAACAGGCAAACTACAATCATTTAACCTAAATACAAACTACCATTTTACAACAAAAAAGAACAACGGGTTTGGGGTTGGCTTTAATTCAAAACCTGTAAACACTTATGATTTCTATTCCCCAGGAAGAGAAGAACGATATGTAACAATTCCTAAAAACTATGGCATATGGGCTTATTATTCTTCTAATTACAACAAAAAATTAGCCATAGACATTAACCCTTATTATACAGAATATTTTGAAGGAAATCGCATGGAATACGGAATAAGTTTTGGCCCCAGATACCGCTTAAACAATAAAATTTCTTTCAGGTTAAATTATGATTTCAACAAACAAAACAGCGACCGAGGTCAAGTTGACTACCAAGGAGATGATATTATATATGCCCAAAGAGATGTAAACTCTTCTACATTGGGATTATCTACAAAGTATGCTTTAAACAACAAAATGACTATCAATGTAAATGCACGATATTATTGGTCCTACGTTCAAAACGACAAATTCTTTTCCTTACAACCAAACGGAGAATTATCAGACACTAATTATACCAATTCGCTAAACCAAGATTTTAATACTTGGAATATAGACTGTGCTTATTCTTGGTGGATTGCGCCAGGAAGCCAACTTAATATGTTGTATCGTAATACCTCCGCAAATGGATTGTCAGAAATTCAGTATATAAACAAAAATGTATCTCACAATTTCAATTCCCTATTTGGAGACAAATTACAACATACATTTTCAATAAGTTTACGCTACTTTTTAGATTACAATAGAGTCAAAAACTGGATATAAATTCTTATTTTTGAAGCTAATCCTGCTGTACGTTGCAATCTTTTCTTTTTTAAAGAAAAAAAGAAAAGGATTTTCACTTCCATCAGGGCTAAAAATCGACATCAATATCAAAAATCGTAGTTAAACTTCATCACGATATGAACAAAAAAGTAATCCTAATGATACTAGACGGTTGGGGGAAATCGCCAGACCCAAAAGTATCGGCTATAGACAATGCAAACATTCCGTTTATAAATTCACTTTATAAAAACTATCCCAGTGCACAACTTCGAACTGATGGTTTAAACGTAGGACTTCCCGAAGGACAAATGGGAAACTCAGAAGTTGGACACATGAATCTTGGAGCTGGACGAATAGTCTATCAGGATTTAGCCAAAATAAATTTGGCAGTTGAAAATAAAACGTTCAACAAAGAGAAAGCAATCTCTGATGCATTTCATTACGCAAAGGAATATGACAAACCAGTACATTTCCTCGGTCTTGTTTCAGATGGTGGCGTACATTCACACATTAATCACCTAAAAGGACTTGTCGATGCGGCATATGACATTGGACTTGAAAAAGTTTTTATCCATGCGTTTACTGATGGTCGTGATGTTGACCAAAAATCAGGAGCTGCCTTTATTAGCGATATTGTAGACCATATAAAAGGAACATCGGTTAAACTCGCTACGGTAATTGGACGCTACTATGCTATGGATCGAGACAAAAGATGGGAACGCGTTAAACAGGCTTATGATTTATTGGTTCACGGAATCGGAACACATTCGACAGATGCTATAAAGAGCATTCAAGGAAATTACAGCAAAGATATTACAGATGAATTCCTTCCGCCAATTGTGATGACCGAAAATGATGAACCAATTACAACCATCAAAGTTGGAGATGTCGTTATTTTCTTCAACTTCCGTACAGATCGTGGACGTCAGCTAACCGAAGTGCTTTCGCAGAAAAATCATCTCGATTATAATATGCACAAAATGAACCTTTATTATGTCACGATGACTAATTATGACGATACGTTCAACAACATTTATAGAGTTTTTGACAAGGACAACCTTAACGAAACCTTGGGTGAAGTTTTAGAAAAACACGGTAAAAAACAAATCCGAATTGCTGAAACTGAAAAATATCCGCACGTCACATTTTTCTTTTCTGGCGGACGAGAAAAACCATTTATCGGAGAAAGTCGCATCTTAAAAAACTCTCCAAAAGTAGCCACTTACGATTTACAACCCGAAATGAGCGCTTACGAACTCACCAGCGCCTTAATCCCAGAACTCGAAAAAGGCGAAGTCGATTTTGTGTGTCTTAATTTCGCAAACGGTGATATGGTGGGACATACAGGTATCATGAGCGCAGCAATAAAAGCTTGCGAAGCCGTTGATAAATGTGTTGAAAAAGTAATTACATCGGCTCTAGCCAACAATTATACGACTATAGTCATTGCCGATCATGGTAATTGCGAAACGATGATAAATCCTGACGGCACACCAAACACAGCACACACGACAAATCCAGTTCCTATTATTTTAGTCGATAAAGAGCTGAAAACAATTCACGACGGTGTTTTGGGCGACATTGCTCCTACTATTTTAGACTTAATGGGAATTGAAAAACCAGAAGTTATGACGAGAAAATCATTGTTGTAGTTTTAATTTTTCCACCACAAAAGTTACAAAAAAAATAAGTTTAGAAAAACTTTTGTAACTTTTGTGTTTAAAATTCTGCCTTTTTATAAATGAACTTTTATCTCTGGTTAAAAAAAATAGCTAGTATTTAGAATGATTGTTTTAACAATTGTTGCTACCTTTTTCATATCTTTAACTTTATGAAATGGGAGTCAAAAATCATCAAACACAGAGGAGATAGTCGAATTGCAGTTTCTTTCGAAAAAAACACAGCTTTAATAGAACGAATAAAACAAGTAGAAGGCAGCAGATGGAGTCAAACCATGCGTTTTTGGCATGTCCCAAACACATTAGAAAATAGAATTAGGTTTAACGTTCAAGAAATAATAACCAACAAACCCTCAGATGAAGGAATAGAGCAGATTACAAAATTTAAGCAATGGCTTCAATCCAAGCGTTACAGTCCGAGTACTACAATTACTTATTGTGATGCTTTGAAATCATTTTTGACTTATTTTAAAGATAAAACAGTATCGGAGATTTCGAACGAAGATGTTGTTTTGTATAATAATGAATATATTCTAAAAAATAATCTTTCCTCTTCTTATCAAAATCAAATTGTAAATGCAATTAAACTTTATTTTAAAACAATTCGAGATACGAAAATAGAGGTTGACAAAATTCATAGACCCAAGCGCGCCAAAATTTTACCCAATGTATTGAGTAAGGAAGAGGTAAAAGCCGTATTGGACGCTCCTAGTAACTTGAAACATAAAACGATGTTAAGTTTAGTTTATTCCTGTGGGTTGCGATGTGGCGAATTATTGGCTCTGGAACCAAAACATATTGATTCCAAACGAAACATTGTATTGTTAAAAAATGCGAAAGGAAAAAAAGACAGAATTGTTCCCTTGAGTCCAAAAATTTTAGCAATGCTTCGAGAATATTTTAAAGTTTACAAGCCCACAACCTATTTATTTGAAGGGCAAAAAATTGGCAACCGATATGATGACAGAAGCTTGCAACAAGTCTTGAAGCAATCGATAAAAAAAGCAGGAATTACCAAACCAGTTACGCTACATTGGTTACGCCATAGTTATGCCACACATTTACTGGAAAGCGGCACAGATTTGAGGTATATTCAAGAATTATTAGGACATAGTAGTAGCAAAACGACGGAGATTTACACACATGTAAGCACAAAAAGTATTCAGCAAATAAAAAGCCCTTTTGATGATTTATAATTTTTAAGTATATTTGGAGAGGAAATCGCTAAAGAGTAGCGACAATCTACCCAAATATGGGTGTATATGCGCTACTTTGTAGCG
>NZ_JAYURN010000170.1:0-61466 GCF_043756175.1 Flavobacterium sp. | reverse complement strand
TTTGGGGCAATTTGTGTACCAATATCTTCGATATGATTGTTGGTGTCTAATATTTCAAAAACACGATTGGCGGCAATCATTCCCATTTGCATTTCGTTAAACTTATCTGCAATTTGACGTAATGGTGTAAAAAATATGGATATATACATCGTAAAAGCAAACAAATCTCCTTGTTTTGTAAATGGATCGTCGTTTAAGATTAACATGGCTCCATAATAGACTATAAAACTTAATGATAAAGACGAAATAATGTCTGCAATTGGAAAAAATATAGAGTTATACCAGACATTTTTTACCCAAGCTTTTCGGTGTTTGTCATTTATTTCTTTAAATTTTTCGAGTTCAATATCTTCTCTAGTAAAAAGTTGAACGATTTTCATACCTGTAACACGTTCTTGTACGAAAGTATTCATGTTAGAAATTTGGTTTCTTACTTCTTCGAAAGCAAGTTGCATTTTTCTCTGAAATATTCTAGTTATATAAACAAGGATTGGCATTGCGGCAAGAATAATCATGGTCAATTTCCAATTCATGTAAAGCATAAAAACAAATACCACTATCATTTTAAGCAAATCACTTATAATCATAAATAAACCCTGACTGAAGATTCTTGCGATAGATTCGATATCAGAAACAGAACGCGTAACTAATTTCCCCACAGGTTCGTGATCAAAATAACTAATTTTGAAACTTGTCATGTGTTTAAAAAGCTTTATTCTAATGTCTTTTATAATGTCTTGTCCCAACCAGTTTGCCCAATAAACAAAGTAGAATTGTGATAACACTTCGAGAATAAGGGAACTTGCCATAAGAATTACGAATAAAGAAAATCCGTTTTTGTCTTTGGGTAAAACATAATCATCTATTATGTTTTTTAGTAAATAGGGGCGAAGTGCTGCAAAAATCGCTAATAATATTGCCCAAACAATGACGCTATAATAACGTTTTTTGTATGGTTTGGTATATTCTAAAATCCTTTTGAAAAGGGTTGTGTCAAATGCTTTCATCTTTCTTTATGTACGGATATTCGATGTTTGTGAGAAATAAACCATGTGCTGGAACCGAAAATCCCGCGTTTTCTCTATTTTGAGATTCAATTATTTGTATAAAATCATCAATAGTTATTTTATGCAAACCAATATTAATAAGTGTTCCTACAATGGCACGAACCATGTTTCTTAAGAATCTGTCTGCTGTAATGGTAAAGATAAGTTGTTCTTTTTCTATTGTCCAAAAAGCTTCGGTTATTGTGCAGTTATATGTATTTACATCGGTATTTGTTTTCGAAAAACATTTAAAATCGGTAAACTTTAATAATGATTTTGCTGCTTCATTCATAGCAATGACATCTAATTTTTTTGATGAATACCAAGCTAAATCATTAGTGAAAACATTTTTGTAAGTCGAAATGTGATAATTGTATGTTCGTGAAGTAGCATCAAATCTGGTATGAGCTTGATCGTGAACGTGAATTATATCAAAAACAACAATGTCTTTTGGTAAAAACGAGTTTGCTTTATGAATAAATTTTGCATTATCGATAACAATATTAGTATCAAAATGGCCATACATTTGTTTGGCATGCACGCCAGCATCAGTTCGACCAGCACCCATAATATCTATTTCTTCCTGTAAAAGTGTCGAAAAAACCTTCTTTAAAGTTTCTTGTACCGACGTAGCATTGGGTTGGTATTGCCAGCCATGATAATGTGTTCCGTTATAAGCAAATTCGATAAAATATCTCAAAACAAAAATTGATTTTTTTACAAAGATAAAAGAAATCGGTTGGTAATTATACAAAAAAGCAGAGAACAAAATGCCCTCTGCTTTTTAAGAATTAAGTAAGTATATTATCTTCTTCCGTTTCCGTGGCCATTTCCATGTCCTCGACCTTTATTTTGTTTTTCGCGACCTTTGTAATGTTTATGATCATCATCATCATCATCATCTCTATGATGGTTGCTTACATAAACTCTTCTGTTTTCGTAATTTGGACGGTAATATTCTTCACGATAGTTTCTGTAGTTTGAACGATAATATCTGTCTCTGTGATTGTTAAAGTACGCATAAGGAGAATGACCTCTATAATCTATCGCCACTCTATATCCGTTATTCACATCATAATTATGACAATATTCTGGTAGATATAGCGAACGAATCCAACCTCTTGGTCCAAGATAAATATAAACTGACGAACGAACATCATAGTAAGCTTCTATCTCTGGAAGGTAGTAATAATCACATTCAGATTCGTGATGATTGTACCATGTAGGACGTGGTGAATTGATATTTAAACTAACCGATACTTGTGCATTAGATTGTAATGTAAATAGCAATATAAATGCTGCGATGATAAATTGTAATTTCCTCATGATTTATGGTTTTATTTATGAATAACTTAATAAATATATTTGTTGTTTATCAATTTCCAACAACCGTGCCATAAATTTTTGTGAGATTATTAAAAAGTAAAATTTAACAAATATCGATACACTTTTTCAGTGGGTAATCCGACAACATTGGTGTAAGAACCATCAATGTTTGTTATTCCTATCAATCCAATCCATTCTTGAATTCCGTAACTTCCGGCTTTATCGAAAGGTTTGTAGTTATCTAAATAATATTTGATTGCTTCATTGGATAATGTACCAAAAGTAACTTTGGTAATATCATTTACAATTTCGGTTTTGTCTTTGGTTTTAAAACAAACAGATGTAATAACTTCGTGAGTTTGATTTGATAATTTTTGAAGCATAGCAAAAGCGTCGTCATAATCTTTTGGTTTACCTAAAGCTTCGTTTTTTAACCAAACTAAAGTGTCACTGGTTACTAACAGTTCATTTTCAAGTAAATCGCCATCAAATGCAGAAGCTTTTAGTTTGGCTAAATAATCGGTGATTTCTAAAGATTGTAAAGTTTCTGGAAAAACTTCTTCGATTTCTTTGAGTCGAATTTCGAAATCGAAATCTAAATTTTTGAAAAATTCTTGTCTTCTAGGCGAGCCAGAAGCTAAAATTATTTTGGTGTTCTCGAACTTTTTATGCAACATAATATTTCATATTTATTCCGATTACTGCAATAGAAATGATTCCGAAAAATATAACCAATTTCAAAACATTACTTAAATGATGAAATTCATTTTTTGTTTCTGCCGACCATATTTTAATCATAAAATAGAGTAGTGGCCCAACTAAAAAAAGGAAAATATAAGCTGTTGTATATTGTAGATGAAACAAATAATTGTACACATAATATAAGATACACAAAACAGGAATAAAACTTAATACAAATACTAATTTTGAAGTTCTAGTAGTGCCAAAAACTACTGGTAAAGTTTGCATATCTTGATTTTTGTCGCCAATTACGTCTTCTAAGTCTTTAACAATTTCTCGAATAAAATTAATTATAAAGGCAATAATAGCAAAATCGAATAAAACAGAAAGCACAGTAGACATCGCTTTTTTATTTGCTTCATCAGTAGCTGGGATTATCATAAAAATGCCAATAATAAGGATACTAAAAGATAGTAAACTTGCAATGACCACATTTCCTATAATCATAATTTGTTTTAAACTCGTTGCATAAATATACAATAAGGCTGATGGGATTATAAAAAATAGTAAAAAACTAGGTTTCATGACTAGATTAGATAAATAAAATCCGATACAGACACCAATAAGTGTAAAAGTGACATACAAATTGTAAGCTAGCGATTCCGAAACTGATTTTCCGACCACAACATCGTTTGGTTTGTTGTCTAAATCGGTGTTGGTGTCAAAAATATTATTAATGATATATCCACCAGCAGCGATGCAAACCGTTGAAACTATTAATAAATAGTATTGCCAAATCGCCAAAGCAAGATCTATATTTTGTAATTTTAAAAATCCGTACAAAAGAATAAGTTGCATTAATGCAATCATAATTAAGTTTTTGTATCGAATGAGTTTTAGGTATTTCATTTTTTTTATTTTTTGTTTGTCAGTCTGAGCTTGTCGAAGACCTTTTCTAAAAATCACTTCGACAGGCTCAATGTGACATTTTTAATCGTGTTTTCCATCAAAATAAGTAAGCCATTTTCCTTGCACTTTCATTACTTGTTCTATCACATCACGAACAGCACCATTTCCTCCATTTATGTGCGAAATATATTTTGAAACTCCTTTTATTTCTGGGGAAGCGTCTTGCGGACATGTTGGTAATCCGACTAACTTCATAACATGATAATCAGGAATATCATCTCCCATATACAAGACTTGTTCGGGTTTAATATTGTATAATTCGATATATTCTTTAAAGGTTTCTACTTTGTTTGGAGCAGCAAGATGAATATCGGTAATGCCTAAATTTCTCAATCGGATTCTCACGCCTTCGTTGCTTCCTCCAGAAATAATGCAAACATTATAACCAGATTCTAGTGCTGCTTTCATAGCAAATCCGTCACGAATGTGCATTTCACGGAGCATTTCTCCGGTTGGAGAAACATGTACTTTTCCGTCAGTTAGTACGCCATCAACATCAAAAATAAATGTGGTGATGTCGTTCATAATTTCTTTATAGCTTTTTGCCATTATCGATAATAGATTTTGTTAATAGTTTATAAATTTCCTTCTGGTTTTCGTTAGTTAGAAATTGCAAATGCGAGTTAATAGTTTGTGTGTCATTTCGTTTTGCAGGTCCAGTTTGCGCATCATTTGGCGAAAGTAAAGAAATCTTGTTTGCTGTTTCTTGTATTAAAGGTTGTAATATTTCGAAAGGAATGTTATTTTTATTGCAAATATCGTTTCCAATTTTATACAAATGATTTACAAAATTATTGACAAAAACTGCCGAAACATGCAACGCTTTTCTTTGATTTGAATTGATGTTAAAAATCTTTTCAGAAATAGATTTGGCTACCGTTTCCAGTAATTTGTAATCTTCATTATTTTCGGCTTCTAAACAAATTGGAATTTCATTAAAATTAACTTCTTTGCTTTTTGAAAATGTTTGCAACGGATAAAAAACACCTTTTCTATTTTTGTTATTTAAATCAGTCATGGTAATACTTCCCGAAGTGTGTACGACTAATTTTTTTTCAATATTTAATTGATGAGAAACTTCTGCAATAGCATTATCGGAAACCGAAATAATATACAAATCAGCATCAATTAAATCATTCAAATCGGTTGAGATTTTTGAAGAATCGATAATATTTTCAAGGTTTTCCTTATTGCGAGAAAATGCTTTAATAACATCGATATTATCACTTTTAGCGAAAGCTTTTATCAAATGTTGCGCAACATTTCCCGAACCTATTATTACTACTCGAATCATTTGGCTAAAATAAATAAAATTTACTAATTTTTTAGAATTTATAAATTTGATAAACCAATCATAATTTATGCTTAAATTATGTCTATTTCTCTATTTGAAACAAACATTTTTGAGTATTTTTGTTGCACTTAAAAAATACGACTCCAAATTTATTATGGAAAAATTAAAATCGATACTCTTTTCAACAAGATTAATGGCAATATTGTTTGTTGTTTTTGCAATTACAATGGCTATAGGAACATTCATAGAAAGTAAATACAACACAACAACCGCAAGGATTTTAGTTTATAATGCTTGGTGGTTCGAAGGGATTATGGTCTTTTTTATGATAAATTTTGTTGGAAATATAAAGCGTTATCAGTTATTTAAAAAAGAAAAATGGGCAACACTTATGCTTCATTTGGCTTTTGTATTAATTCTTTTAGGAGCATTTGTAACCAGATACATCAGCTACGAAGGTATGATGCCTATTCGTGAGGGGGCCTCGGAAAATCATTTTTATTCAGACAAAACATTTTTAACTGTAAATGTCGATGGAGAATATAAAGGCGAAATGAAGCGCCGTACTTTCGAACAATCTGTTTTGTTTTCGCAAGCTACCAATAATTATTTTTCTTTGAATAAATCTTTCGATAAAACACCATTTACAATCGAATTGAAAAAATTTATTATGGGTGCAAAAGAAACCATAATAGAAAACAAAAACGGAATCGATTTCTTGAAAATGGTCGAATCTGGTGGCGGAACGAGACACGAACATTTCCTAAAATCGGGAGAAGTTGTAAATATTCATAATGTGTTGTTTTCGTTAAATAAATTTACAAAAGGTGCAATAAACATCAATACAACTTTAGGAGCTTACACGATAAGTACTCCGTTTGAAGGTGATTTTATGCGAATGGCTGACAAACTGAAACGAAAAGTAACTAAAGATGCTACCGAACCACTCATGATGCGATCTTTGTACAATGTTGGTGGTGCACAATTTGTGTTTCCAGAACCAGCAAAAAAAGGAGCAATTGGTTACGAATCAAGTAACAATTATAAAGCAAATGAAGGAGAAGAAGATGCTCTTGTTTTAGCTATAAAATCAGAAGGACAAGAACGTGAAGTTACGCTTGTAGGTTCTAAAGGAAAAATGGGAGAACCAAAAACAGTTAAAATTGGAAATTTAGATTATACGTTGTCTTTTGGAAGTAAATCGTATGAATTACCCTTTAAGATAAAACTAAATGATTTTATTGCTCAAAAATATCCAGGAACCGAAAAAAGTTATTCTTCTTATGAAAGTCAAGTAACAGTTGAAGACAAACCAAATTTTGATTATAAAATTTTTATGAACCACGTATTAGATCACAAAGGCTATCGCTTTTTTCAATCAAGTTTCGATCCAGATGAGAAAGGAACAGTACTTTCTGTAAGTCATGATTTTTGGGGAACTTGGATCACTTATATTGGATATTTTATGTTGTTTTTTGCAATGATGGCAATTATGTTTACAAAACATTCTCGTTTTACAGACATTAAAAGAAAACTAGAGGTTGTTAAAGTTAAAAAAGCCAATCTTACCGTTATTCTTTTATTATTTGCATTATCTGGTTTTGCTCAAAATCATAAAGAAATAAAACCAACACAAAAACAAATAGATTCTGTTCTAGACAAACGAAAAATTAGCGAAAAACATGCGGAGAAATTTGGACGTTTAATTATTCAAGATTTGGGCGGACGAATGAAGCCTATTAATACCTTTTCGTCTGAATTATTACGAAAAGTAAGTCATTCTGATAAATACAAAGAAATGAATTCAGACCAAGTGTTTGTATCGATGACACAATATCCAACGGTTTGGTATGAAGTCCCGTTAATTTATATAAAACCTGGAAACGATAGTATTCGTAGTATTATTGGGATTGATAAAAATCAAAAATTAGCAAAATTTATCGATTTTTTTGATGAAATAGGAAATTATAAATTATCAAAATATTTAGATGCTGCTTATAAAGCTGCAAATCCTAATAATTTTGAAAAAGGTTTTGTAGAAACAGATAAGAAGATAAACTTAATGAATTCCGCATTATCAGGAAGTATTCTAAAAATTTTTCCAATTCCTAACGACGAAAACAACAAATGGGCATCGTTTGCAGAACTTAATCATGCGGGTTTAAAAGGGATGGATGCTGCTTTTACAAAGCAAATTCTTCCTATTTATTTAATGTCGTTAGAAAATGCCGCAGCAAAAAATAACTATAAGGAACCAGATTTTTATCTTGACGGAATTATAAAATACCAGAAAAAACACGGAAGCAAAGTCATGCCAAGCGAAGAAAAAATAACATCAGAAATACTATACAACAAATATAATATCTTACAAAAGTTGTTTAATTATTACGCTTTTGCCAGTATTTTAATGTTAATTTTTACCTTGTTGAGTATTTTCTTCGATAAAAAATGGTTAAAAATTACTGTAAATGGTTTTCATATATTTATTGGTATTTTATTTGGTTTTCATACAATTGCATTAATTGCAAGATGGTATATTTCGGGCCATGCTCCCTGGAGCAACGCATATGAAGCCATTATATATGTAGCTTGGGCAACCATGTTTTTTGGTTTGGCTTTCGACAAAAAATCTAAATTAACTGTAGCTTCGGCGGCATTTGTTACCGCAATGATTTTTATGCAGGCCAATGCCAATTGGATCGATCCAGAAATCGCAAACCTACAACCCGTACTTAATTCGTATTGGCTTATGATTCACGTTGCGGTTATTGTGGGTAGTTACGGGCCATTTGCATTGGGTATGATTTTAGGTTTTGTGTCGTTGGTGCTTATCTTTTTTACCAATGAAAAAAACAAAACAAAAATGTCCTTAAACATTAAAGAGATAACTTATATCAATGAAATGGCGTTAACCATAGGATTAATAATGCTTACGATAGGGAATTTCCTTGGCGGACAATGGGCAAATGAATCTTGGGGACGTTATTGGGGTTGGGATCCAAAGGAAACATGGGCGCTTATTAGTATAATGGTATATGCCTTTGTAATTCATGCTCGTTTTGTACCATCATTGCGAGGAAAATGGTTTTTTAACCTGATGAGTATGTTTGCATTTGTATCTATTTTATTTACTTATTATGGAGTCAATTTTCACTTAGTTGGTTTGCATTCTTACGCAAGTGGCGAAGCAAAATCGTTAGATTGGATTTGGTATTCGTTAGGAACAATTTCATTAATCGGTTTAATCACGTATCCTAAATACAGGAAATATTATAAAAAATAAAACTATGAAACAATTACTTTGGATGTTTTCATTAATGATTTTAATGAGTTGTAAAAATCAAGAATCAAATATTAAAAATCAGTCTTCTTCGGATGCACAAAAAGGAAATAATATGGTACAAGAATCTATTTATCAGTTTAAAGTAAAAGATATTGAAGGAAAAGAATTCGATTTTTCTTCATTAAAAGGAAAAAAAGTAATGGTTGTAAATACTGCTTCAGAATGTGGACTAACTCCACAATATGAGCAATTGCAAGAATTATACACAGAGTTTAAAGATAAAAATTTTGTAATTATAGGATTTCCTGCAAATAATTTTGGAGCTCAAGAACCAGGAACTAATGCTACAATAGCTACTTTTTGTTCTAAAAATTATGGCGTAACTTTTCCTATGATGGAAAAAATATCAGTAAAAGGTGACGATATGCATTTGTTATATCAATTCCTAACTCAAAAAGCTAAAAACGGATTAGAAGACAATGAAGTAAAATGGAATTTTCAGAAATATTTAATTGATACTGAAGGCCATTTATTCAAAGTAATTGCTCCTACCACTTTACCAATAGATGACGAAATAGTGAGCTGGATTAAAGCCTAAATTATATTATTAAAATAATGATAAATGCACTATTGATATAGTGCATTTATTTTTTGCCATAATATGTTATCAAAATCTGATAAAGCAAGATTTGAAGTATCTGCAGCATCACCCATTCTAATAACTACCATTTTTTTGCTAGGAATAACATATATTTTTTGGTCGTTTTTACCCAAAGCCATAAACATATCATTAGCTCCGTTAGGTATAATACTTCCATAAAATTGCAATTGACTTTGTGGCAAATGAAAACTAGATTTCCCGTTTAGCCACCACAAATAGCCATAAGCTTGATTTATTGTTTGTGACGTATTAGTTGCTTCATTAAAATAAGTTTCGTTTAGGATTTGGTCAGAATTCCATTTTCCTTTATTCAGCATTAGTAACCCAAAACGTGCCATACTTCTAGTTGAACTCCAATAAACCGAATTGTTTCCGCTTTGAATCCAGTCACCATTCATACCAATTTTATCTCTTAATTTGGTATTGAAATAACTACTCCAAGTTTGTCCGGAAGCACTCGCTACAACATCTTGCAGTTTTACATAGACATTATAATAAGCCCATCTTGTACCAGCATCGGCAGTATAAATAAGGCTTGCGGGATCTACAGCATCGGTACTATCGTCTAAACCAGAACTCATAGATAATAAATTTTTGCAAGTAATAAGATTTTCTTTAGCCAACGGAGCACTTGTCCAACCACTTCCTATATATTGTGAAACTTTGTTATTTATGTTTAATAAACCTTCTTGTTGTGCAATTCCAGTTACTGTAGAAGTTAATGTTTTTCCGGCGCTTGCCCAATACCAATTTGCTGCGGCATTGTGACTGTTAAAATAATTTTCCATGACAATTCTTCCATTTACAAGTATGATAAATGATTTAGAATTTTTTAAAGCTAAATAATCTAACAATGGTTGCACCGCCGATTGATTCCAACCTAAAGTTTGAATGCTTTTTGTTTCCCAAACACTACTTCCAATAGTTGGATAATACATAGCTTCTTCAACATGAATTGGAGTAGGAGTGGGAATTGGTGTTGGCAAAACAGTTTCGGTACTACAACTAGTCAAAAATAAAATGCTGGATAATGTAATTAAAATAGCTTTCATAATAATTGGTTTATTTCAAATTTAGACATTAATTTTTCAAAAAGGTTTAATGTATTATTACTATTTTTACAAAATGAAATATTTATGATGTCCCATCATGAACATAGAAAAAGATTTCCTCATAAATATACCTACCGATAGTTTTCGGGACCAATAAAAAATAAATATTATCGATACATGAAAAAGATTTTAATTTTAGTATTTCTAATGTCAATTTGTTTTGGCTGTTCTCAAAAAGTTGATATTTCGAAAATTGATGACCTAAATGGCTATTGGCAAATTACCAAAGCTGTAAATATCGATGGAGATAAGAAAGATTATCCCATAAATGAAGTGTATGATTATTATGAAATAAAAAATAAAAATGGTTTTCATAAAAAAGTTAATTGGCAACCTGATGGGACTTTTTTAGTAAATGATTTGTCGGAAACGGTAAATATAACTAATAATTCTGAAGGTGTTTATATTCAATTTACATCAAAATTTGGAAAACATAGTGAAAGAATCGAATCTATTTCGGAAAAAGAATTGGTTTTAGAAACTGCCGATAAAGGGAAATTATATTTTAGTAAAGTCGTTTTAAATACAAAAAAATAAAATGGCAAAACGAATTAATAATCAAAGCATTGTTGGCGATATTTTGAATCAAATTATCAAAACCAATAAACTCGAATCAGGATTAAACCAAGTTTTTGTTATTGATGCATGGAAGAACCTGATGGGAAACGGTGTGAATAATTATACTCGAAGTGTGGCATTGCGTAATAATATTTTATATGTAGAACTCACTTCGTCGGTTTTGCGAGAAGAGTTAAGTTATGGGAAAGACAAAATCATCAAAATGATAAATGAAGAATTGGGGAAAGAAGTTGTGAAAGATGTAGTTCTTAGATAAATTTAAGTATAAAAAAAATCCCATTTCTTATGAAATGGGATTTTGAATTTTATTCTATTTCTAGTATTAGAATTGCTCTCTTCCTGCAAAGTGAAAAGCACCTTCAATAGCAGCATTTTCGTCGCTATCTGAACCGTGAACAGCATTTTCTCCAATAGAAGTAGCGTATTTTTTACGGATAGTACCTTCGGCAGCATCAGCAGGATTTGTAGCACCAATTAAGTTTCTAAAATCTTCGATTGCATTTTCTTTTTCTAAAATAGCAGCAACAATTGGACCTCTAGACATAAATTCTACTAATTCTCCGTAAAAAGGTCTTGCTGCGTGAACTGCATAAAATTTTTGTGCATCAGCCACTGTCAATTGAGTCAATTTCATTGATACAATTTTGAAACCAGCTTCAGTTATCATGTTTACTATTCCGCCAATGTGTCCGTTTTCAACACCATCAGGCTTAATCATTGTGAATGTTCTATTCGTTGCCATTTTTATTTTTTTAAATTTGGTGCAAAAATAGTCTTTTTTTGTAAAATTTGTAGGCTACTTTGTATAATATATTTTTAGTTTACTGTTCTAGCTAATCTAAATCCGTAAAATTCATAAGTTCTATCTGGTGTTGTGCTAATTCGGTTACTAGTTCTCAAATAACTTTCTTTGCTATCCCAAGAACCACCACGAACCGATTTTTTCTCACCTCTTATTGGACCACTTGGATTGTTTCCATCTTCACTTTTATAATAATCTTTGTTGTACCAGTCATAGCACCACTCCCAAACGTTTCCGCTCATGTCATAAATACCTAATTCATTAGCTAATTTTGTTCCTACAGCATGTGGTCTTTTTTCGCTATTATTTTGTTTCCACGCAATTTCGCTAGAAATATTTGAGCCAGCAAAAATATTGTTTTTAGATTTTTTTCCACCTTTTGCAGTATATTCCCATTCTGCTTCTGTAGGTAGCCTGTATCCATTTGCACTAAAATCGCAAACAATGTTAGGACCTGCAACAGTATAAACAGGATTATATCCGTCTTGTTTACTCAACCAGTTACAATAAGCAATAGCTTCGTTCCAAGTAATATTTGTAATAGGATAATTGTCATTTATTCCCCAAACTTGTTGGGCTGGCATTTTCTTTTTAGTCTTTTTGCAGTATTGTTTCCATTCCCAGACTGAAACTTCTAGTTTGTTTATTGCAAAATTTCCTACAGTAACTTCGTGTTGTTTTTGCTCATCGTTTTCGGCAATTTTGTTTTCGTCAGGTGAACCCATTAAGAATTTCCCACCTTCTACTTTAACCATTTGAATAACTAGGTTTTTAGATTGTTGTCCGTATGAAGTAAGAAAAATGGTAAATATTGATATTGCTGTAAGTAAGTATTTTTTACTCATAATTATTAAATTGTTATTAAAACGTAAATTCGGTGTGCGAAAATAGAGTTATTTTCAGTAAAAACAATGTTTTTCAGTTAATTCGATATTAAAATCGACGAAAATCAGATTTTAACCGTTGAAAAGCATACCGAAAGAGGTTTTAATTCTTTAATTAGCTTTGTGAAGAGTTGGTTTCCAGTTTCTAAATAAAATTCTGAGAAATTAAATTTTCGCTCTTGTAAACTTTTGTTTGGAAATAATTCATTTTGAAGTTGAACGATACTTTCTAATTTTGAAGTATGTACTTTTTTTTCAGCTTTAAGAAGTCTTTTTTCAAGATTTTCTAAGCCTTTTATTTGTTTTTTTTCTTGAGCATTTACAGCTCCAGCAAATGACTTGTCGGTTTTAAGTACTATATTATGTAAAGCTTCAAATTGTTTCTTGAGATGTGTTTTTTGCTCAGAAAAATCGATGTTAATTTCAGAAAACTCATTTGTTTTAGCATCAATTAATACTTGTTGTTTCAAGAATAATTCTTCCCAACTAATATTTAATTTAGTCATCTTTGTTTCTTGCTTTTCATTAATTAAAACTACCGAATTTCTGACTAATAATATGGGAAAAGTTACTTTATGAAAATCGAACATCGCTTTCAGTTCTAACCAATAAGCAATCTCACCACCACCACCAATGTAGGCTAAATTGGGTAAAATAACTTCTTGATATAAAGGACGTAAAATAACATTTGGGCTAAATTTTTCTGGATTTATTTCTACAAGATTTAATATTTCAGTTTCAGAAAATTCGATGTTTGTATTATTTACTTTATAGTTTCCTTCATAAATAATACGTTCCCTAAGCTTATCTTCAATATAAAAAAGATTTATTTCTCTAGGATTTACCTGAATCGAATAATCCTTAAGTTTGGAAATACTTTCCTGGACTTTTTTGTTCGAATTTTGATATAATAATTCGTCTTTTATATAAGGTATAAATTGTTTTTTTAATGCTGCCGAATCACCATCTAAAATTACTAAACCATATTCTCCAAACAATTCATTTGCTAAAAATCTTGTAGCCTCTGCTAAATTTGAATGTTGCAAATAACTATCAGAAAACAGTTTTTTTAGAGATTCTGCATTATTACTAGAGCCCAATTCGGTTCTAAAAACATCAAAAAATGAAGATAAACCTTCAGTCGATAATCTTCCAACTGGACCTTTTGATTCGGTATTCCATCTAAATTTTTTACCTTTAAAATTAAAATGATTTATTTCTTCAAAATCATGATCTTCGGTCGCCATCCAATAAATAGGAACAAAATTGTACTCAGGATAATTACCTTTTAGTTGTTTGCATAAATTTATAGTAGAAATAATTTTATATAAAAAATATAGTGGGCCAGTAAACAAATTGAGTTGATGACCAGTTGTAATTGTAAAGGTTTTGGTGTCTTTTAAAAGTGAAATGTTTTGTTTTGTTAGTTCTGAAATCTCAATTTTAGAGTATTGATTTTCTAAAACATCAACTAGAACTTCTCTTTTTTCAATACCATAAAAGTTTTTTTCTTTTTCTTCAATTTGATTTTTAAAATTTTCAATAGTAGGAAAACTATTGTATAACTGTTCTAATTCTGGTTTTTTTTCTAAATAATCTATAATTAATTTAGAAAAATATCCTGATTTTTGATAACTAATACAGTCAGTTGGCATAATTGAAATTTATTTCTGCTAAATTAATAAAAATAATGTAGCTAAATTCGGTTTAACATAGGCTTATGATTTAATTTTTAATTTTCAAAATACCACCAAAATCATTTAAATAAATTGAACGATTTTAAAATAATAGAAGCTTGTAAATTTCTTACTTTTGGTTAAAATTTAAGATTTTTTATATGGATGTAAAGATTGAAAGTTTTTGGAATCGTATTCTAAATCCAAACGCAAAGATTGTTTCTGATGAGAATTCATCGTGGACTAAAGAAATTGAGTTTCTCTATAAAAATGGTATTAGTATGGAAGAGTCAGTTCGTTATCTTCATTATGAAAAGCCAAGTTTATCAATCTTTAATGATTGGGTTAGTCTTCATAAGAATGAAATTAAAAAAGCAGATGACATTATCGATGAGGTTCTTACTAAAGAAGATTTAGATTTTTGGGACAAAAATGGTTATGTTGTCATTAAAAATGCCATTTCAAGATCTGATTGTGAGGCAACTCAAAATGCGATTTGGACTTTTTTAAGGGCAAATTCTGAAGATCCAACTTCATGGTATAAGAATCATGAAGAGAAAAGAGGTTTAATGCTTAATTTTTCTAATCACCCAACGCTTAATAAGAATAGAGAATCTGTCAAGATTCAAAAAGCTTATGTACAATTATACAAAACAAATAAAATATACAAAACGATCGATAAAGTCAGCTTTAATCCACCAATATCAGAAAATTATTCTTTTTTAGGAAGCAATCTTCACTGGGATGTTAGTTTAAAATTACCAATACCTTATAAATTACAAGGACTTCTTTATTTGTCTGATTGTAATGATAATGAAGGAGCTTTCCATTGTGTGCCAGGTTTTCATGATAATATTTCATCATGGATGAGCAATTTACAAGCCAATGAAAATCCAAGGGAAATTGCCCCAAAATTATTACAGTCAAAAGCCATTACTGGTCAGGCAGGAGATTTTATAATCTGGCATCAAGCATTGCCTCATTGCGCAACACCTAATAAAGGAAAACTTCCCCGAATGGTACAATATCTTACTTATTTTCCTGAGGAAGAAACAATACCCACAGAATGGATATAATTTATAATTATCATTTACTTTTGCAAATAAAAACAATTCCTTTTGAAAGACCTGCTTCTCATCACACCGCCTTTTACACAACTGAATACACCGTATCCAGCAACAGCTTATATAAAAGGTTTTTTGAACACTAAAAACATTTCGGCTTTTCAGATGGATTTGGGAATTGAAGTCATTCTCGAATTATTTTCGAAAAAAGGATTAGAAGACATTTTCTGTCATTCTGAGCTTGTCGAAGGACAGTCAAATTCTCCAAATATTCAACGAATATTTGCCTTGAAAGACGAATATATAAAAACCATCGATGCTGTTATTGCGTTTCTGCAAGGAAATAATCCAACATTGGCAAGACAAATTTGCTCTGGAGATTTCTTGCCAGAAGCCTTTAGATTTGAGCAATTAGATGATATGGAATGGGCTTTTGGATCGATGGGAATGCAAGACAAAGCCAAACATTTAGCTACTTTGTATCTTGAGGATTTATCAGATTTTATTGTCGAATGTATCGATGAGAATTTCGGATTCAGTCGTTATGCAGAACGTTTGGGACGAAGTGCCAATTCTTTTGATGATTTGTACTCGCATTTGCAAAAAGAACCGACTTATATCGATGCGATTACTTTAAAAATATTAAAAGGGAAAATTGAAATTGTACAACCCAAATTAGTTTGTATTTCGGTTCCGTTTCCAGGGAATTTATATAGTGCTTTTCGTTGTGCACAATTTATTAAAAGTCATTTTCCAGATATAAAAATATCAATGGGTGGCGGTTTTCCAAATACCGAATTACGTTCTCTGACTGATGTTCGTGTTTTTGAATTCTTCGATTTTATTACTTTAGATGATGGTGAATTACCACTTGAATTATTATATCAAAATACTTGTCAGACTGAGCTTGACGAAGTCCACTTCAAAAGAACATTTTTATTAGAAAATAAGAAAGTCGTTTACAAAAACGACACACTTCAAAAAGACTACAAACAAAGTGAAGTTGGCACACCGGATTATTCGGATTTGTTGTTAGATAAATATATTTCGGTTATAGAAATCGCAAACCCGATGCACAGTTTGTGGAGTGATGGTCGATGGAATAAACTCACCATGGCACACGGTTGTTACTGGGGGAAATGTACTTTTTGTGATATTTCTTTAGATTATATAAAAGTTTATGAACCCATTCTCGCTAAAACATTAGTAGATAGAATGGAAGAACTCATTGCGCAAACTGGCGAAAACGGATTTCATTTTGTAGACGAAGCCGCACCGCCAGCATTAATGCGTGAGTTAGCCTTAGAAATAATTAAACGAAAAATAGTTGTTACTTGGTGGACAAACATTCGCTTCGAGAAAAGCTTTTCCCAAGATTTATGTGTTTTGCTAAAAGCATCGGGTTGTATCGCTGTTTCCGGTGGATTAGAAGTCGCTTCCGACAGGTTGTTAGAACTCATAAAAAAAGGAGTAACTGTCGAGCAAGTAGCCCAAGTAACCCGCAATTTTACCGAAGCAGGAATTATGATTCACGCTTACCTCATGTATGGTTATCCTACACAAACTATTCAGGAAACGGTAGATAGTTTAGAAATGGTTCGTCAGTTGTTCGAATTGGGTATTTTGCAATCTGGTTTTTGGCATCAATTTGCGATGACAGCACATTCGCCAGTGGGAATGTTTCCTGACGAATTTGGTGTAATTCCACAAACTAATAAGATTACTTTCGCTAATAATGATATTCAGTTTAGAGACAAAACAGGAATAGATCATGAACAATTTAGTTTCGGGTTAAAGAAATCATTATTTAATTATATGCATGGACTTTGTTTCGATTATACTTTGCAAGATTGGTTCGATTTTAAGATTCCTAAAACAACAGTAAAGCCAGATTTTATATACAATTCACTTCAAAAAGAAGAAAGTTTTAATATCAAACCATCGGCAAAAATCGTTTGGATAGGTGGAAAGCCATTAACAGAAATTTTCACCAAATCTAAAAAAGGAAACTCTTGGGAAATGATAAAAATGACTTTTCATGACAAAAAAGAAGCTTTTGTAATTGATATTGAAAAAGAAAAAGGCGCTTGGCTTATTAAAACTCTAGAAACTATTTCAGTACATCATGACAAAAAAACTACTTTTTCAGTATTAAAAACTGATTTTGAAAATACGTTTGATGATTTTGAATTGTTTTGGTATTCGAAACCAGTAAATACATTAAGGAATTTTGGACTTTTAGTCTTTTCTTAATATTAATAGAATTCTGAAAGTTATTATTTAGTAAATAAAATTATTAAGTGTTAATTTATTTACTTTTTTTGACTAAATTTATAATATGTTATTTCCAAAAGCTATATTTTTTTATGATAAAATTTAATAACATTTCTACCTATAAAAAAATTTTATGTTCTAATGTTATATCTAGTATAGCTTTTTTGCTTTTGTTTTTTTCTTTATATTATTACACTATTCAACAGGAAGAACAAGTATACAATTCATCAAAAGAACAGTTTGACAATGAGGTTAATTCATTATTGGTTCTTAATTCAGAAGGAATTATAACCACGATAAAAGACATTACTTTTTGGGACGAACTTGTGAAATTTATAAAAACAAAAGATAAAAAATGGTTTGATGACTCTGTGTCAACTTATATAGAGTTATATAATATTGACTATGTAGGAATTTATGATTTACAATCCAATTTTATCATGCAATCTTCTTCCGATAAAATAAAAATAATTGATTTTATACCTAAAGGAATTTTCCCAAAACTATATAAAGATAAATTAGTAAAGTTTTATGTAAAATTGCCAAAGGGGATAGTTGAAGTTTATGGCGCTACAATTCATACTTCAAATGACCCATTAAAAATTAAAACAAAACCTTCGGCCTATTTTTTTATAGCTAGGGTTTTAGATAAAAGTTATTTTAGTAAATTAGAAAAAATAAGCGGTTCTGAAA
Source organism: Flavobacterium sp. (assembly GCF_043756175.1). GTDB lineage: Bacteria > Bacteroidota > Bacteroidia > Flavobacteriales > Flavobacteriaceae > Flavobacterium. The sequence continues at coordinate 43,122 of NZ_JAYURN010000170.1, read as the reverse complement.
TTAGTTTTTTAGGTAAAAATGATACTATCGTCGATTATAAAACAATAATAAAAACCACTAATTTATTAGACTATAGAGGAGTTGTTGTTGGAAAATTAAGTTTCAAACGAAATTTGAATGTTAATTTCAAATCCACAAAAAATATACTTTATATAATTTTAATAGCATTCGTAATAGGCATGTTTTTTCATTTTTATTTTTCAAAAAAATGGATTCATGAGCCGCTAAAATTAATTACACAGGTTTTAGAAACGGGAAATAAAAAGGCGGTTAAGTCATTAAAAAATAGTTCGGTCGAATTTGGACATATAGGAAACATGTTTGAAGAGAATATAAAACAAAAAAAGCAACTAGAATTTTCTAAACAAAAGGCAGAAGAAAGTGACAACTTAAAGTCGGCATTTCTAACCAATTTATCACACGAAATCAGAACGCCAATGAATGCGATTGTTGGATTTTCGGATTTGCTAAATAACCCAAAACTCAGTAATAAAGAACGATTAGAATATTTAAATGTAATTACGCAAAGTGGTAGTAATCTGGTTTATATAATAGATGATTTGGTCGAAATGTCTAAGATTGATGCCAATCAAATCTCTCCAAATTACACGAGTGTAAATCTAGAATCTTGTTTGAACGAATTGTATAACCAGATAAAAATTACGATTCCTAAAGAAAAAACTATCGATTTCGAATTAATCAAATCTGAAAACCCAATTACTAATAGAATATTAACAGATGAAATTAAGCTAAAGCAAATTATAATAAACCTAATAACAAATGCTATTAAATTTACCGAACAGGGATTTGTTACTTTCGGGTATGAATTAAATATCGAAAACGCAACAATTTCATTTATAATAAACGATACAGGATTAGGTATTGATGAAGCAAATCAGGAAATAATTTTTAACCGATTTAGAAGAATAGATGGCGATTATGCTATAAAAGTTGGTGGTTTGGGATTAGGATTAGCAATTTCTAAAGCCTATGTCGAAATGCTTGGCGGAACAATATCTCTTCAATCACAAGTTGGTGTTGGTTCTAGGTTTTTATTTACCATACCACTTTTTTTTGATAAAAAAGAATCAAATATTCCATTACCAATAATTGAACAATTTGTAGAAGAAACAGCAGAAAACCAAACAATTTTGGTCGCTGAAGATGATAATATCAATTTTTTATTGCTCGAAAAAATTATGCGATTAAAAAATTATAAAATAATAAGAGCAAAAAACGGACAGGAGGCAGTATCAATTTGTAGAGATAACAAAAATATAGATTTAGTCCTGATGGATATAAAAATGCCTGTTTTAAGTGGTTACGAAGCTTTAGCCAAAATAAAAGTTTTTAGACCAGAACTTCCAATTATTGCACAAACCGCTTATTCTTCGTCTGAGGATCAAGAAAAAATGAAACGAGCAGGTTTTGTAAATTATATTACTAAGCCAATAAATAAAGAAAAATTATTCCAAATTATTGCTAAAACATTAGTGTAAATTAATATAAAAAGTATAATAAAAATGAAAAAAAAAATACTTTTTATAGTTAATTTATTATGCTTTTCATTCGGTTGTTTTTCGCAAGAAAACAAGTGGACTATAGATACCATTTCGAAAGAAAAAGAAAAAAAATGGGAGGCATCGTTAGATGTTTTAAGTCGCTACATTTGGCGAGGACAATCTTATGGAGGAAATAATATAACTGTTCAACCATCATTAAATTATGCCATAAATAAAAAGCTAACTTTCGGTTTTTGGGCAAGTACAAATTTCCTGAAAAACTATTATTTTCCAGATGGCTCTACTACAAATAGTTATCAGGAAATAGATTTAAGTCTGACTTACAAGATAAATAAATATCTAAATATTCAAGTTTATGATTATTATTGGCCATCTGTAGATAAAGTTGAAGGGGTCAATAATAAATACTTTAACTACGGAAATGATAGTGTACAAACTATCGATGCAAATTTGCTCTTCGATTTTTCGAGTATTTGGAAACCGCTCAAAGCAACAATTAGTACGCTTCTTGCAGGAAATGATTTTAAGTTTGATAGTAACGGAAGCAATCCCAAACAAAATTTTACAACCTATGTAGAATTAAGCTATTCTTTCGAAAATATTTTTGAAAAAGTATCTAAAAAAACATTTCAAAATATAAATATAGAACCAGTAATAGGAATGGTGCTAAACAATCAGGCTCAATATTATTCTGCTGGCGATTACAATAAACCTTCATTCGTGAATTTTGGGATAATAGCGACTCGAGATTTAGATTTAAACAAACATTTCTCATGTCCTATTTACTTAAATTACATTCACAACGCTTCAATGGAAAACACAGAACAATTTGGTAGGAATTTTGTTATTCTAGGAACAAAATTTAATTATCAATAAAATTTATCATTTTTCATGTTAAATATCTAACTGAATTTAGTTACATTTATGATTATTAGTTAATTATGATAGTGAACTTTAATAACAAACGAAGGCTAGTAACAACTTATTCTAAAGTTGTATTTGTATTATTTGTTGTAACCATTGGATTTTCGATACTTTTTTTCTCACTTTACTATTATACATTAAGACAGGAAAAACAAATTTATAACAATTTTGTTGCGCAATATAGAAACGAAATGAAGTCACTTAATGACCTAAATTCGGAATCATACATATCTGTAATTAGCGATATCACTTATTGGGACGAGTTTGTTACGTTTACAAAAACAAAAGATTTAAATTGGTTTAATCGCTCAGTAGCCAATATTTTAGATACCCACAAAATAGATTATCTTTCTGCATATAATGATAAAGGAGTATTTATTACTAGTGTTTCGGATACTAGAATTAAGTCTAAAGACATAATCCCAAAAGAGGTTTTTGCTAAATTATATCAGAAAAAAATAGATAAATTTTACATGAAAATTCCTGAAGGAATTGCCGAAGTTTATGGCGCTACGATACAACCATCTGATGACCCGTTTAAAAATAAGTACCCGCCAGCAGGTTATTTTTTTATGATCAGATTGTTAGACAATAATTATTTTTCAACTCTAGAAAAAATAAGTAGTTCTAATATTAATTTTCATGATGATAAAGAAAAGATAGAAGATAACTTAGTTTATAGCTTAATCGAATTAAAAGATTATAATGGTAAAACCGTTTCTAAATTATTGTTTAACAGGATTTATAAAGTAGATTTTAGAATCACAAAAAATATTTTATTAATTTTTGTTCTGGCCTTTTTGTTGTCAGTATTGATATTTCATTATTACGCCGTAAAATGGGCAAAAAGACCCATAAGATTAATAAAAAAAGTTCTGGAAAATGCTGATGAAAGCGCTATAAATTCCCTTAAAAATATAAAAGGAGAATTTAGATATATAGGGAAACTTTTTGAAGAAAATCAGAATCAAAAGCGACAACTTCAAAAATCTAAGCAAAAAGCAGAGGAAAGTGACAAGCTAAAAACGGCTTTTTTAACCAATCTTTCTCATGAAATAAGAACACCTATGAATGCCATTTTGGGTTTTTCAGATTTATTAGATAATGAAGAACTTTCGAAAACTGAAGAATTAGAATACAAAAAAATAATTAATAAAAGTGGAAAAAATTTAGTTTCGATTATTGATGATTTGATAGAAATGTCAAAAATTGATGCCAATCAGGTGGAAACACGATATATCGATTTCGATTTAGATGAATGTGTACAAAATGTAGTAAATGAAATTAAAAAAACCATTCCTAAAAACCAGCAATTAGAAATTAAGATTGAAAAATCTAAAACGGGGTTGTCTAAAAAAATAATAACCGACAAGCCAAAATTAGTGCAAATACTTACCAATTTGCTCTCTAATGCTGTAAAATTTACTGATAAAGGAAGTATAGTTTTGTTTTACGAAATAGATTCTCAGTCATCAATTATTAACTTTTATATTATCGATTCGGGAATAGGAATTGAGAAAGATAGCTACGAAATAATATTCAAAAGATTTATAAAAATAGAAAATGACCACTCTATAAGAGGCGGAGGTTTAGGTTTAGGGCTTACTTTAGCAAAAGCTTATGTAGAATCGTTGGGCGGACAAATTGCTTTAGAATCTGAGTTTGGAGTAAGTTCTACATTCAAATTTTCTATTCCATTAATATTAGATAGAAATGATGCGCCGCAAAACGGAAATAGTTTTAATGAGAATTTACCAAAAAACGAATCAGTTGTAACTATTTTAGTTGCCGAAGATGATAACTTTAATTTTTTGCTAATCGAAAAAATTTTAAAAACAAAAAACTACAAAATAATTCGTGCCGAAGATGGAGAAAAAGCAGTCGAAATTATATCAAACAATAATGATATTGATTTGATATTAATGGATATAAAAATGCCTAAACTCTCAGGTCATCAAGCTTTTGAAATTATAAAAAAAATGAGACCTAAATTACCAATTATCGCGCAAACAGCTTTCACATCTAGTGAAGAAGTAGAAAGGATTTTTAAAGCAGGATTTTCAGGATACATATCTAAACCTATAAAAAAAGACTTGCTTTATCAGATTATAGAAAAATTGTCACTTCCTTTATAATGTAATTCTCTAATTTAGAGGGGTTATTTCACTATAATTCACAAAGGTTTCACGAAGATTCACAAAGTTTTTTTTAAAATTTCCTTGGAGAGTGTCTGTGTAAACTTTGTGAATTTCCGTTAAATAGAAAGATTTTTTTACAATTCCACACTAAATCGAAACCCAATTCCGTGTAAATTTTCGATAATAATTTCTTTTTCATTTGCCAATATTTTTCGCAAACGAGAAATAAAAACATCAAGACTTCGTCCCATAAAATAATCATCGTCGCCCCAAAGTGACTTTAAGATTTCTTCCCGTTTTAAAACGACATTCTTATTATCTAAAAATAATTTTAGAAGTTCAGATTCTCTTTCGGTTAATTTTATTTTTTCATTATCATTAAAAATCACATAGTTTTTAGTGTCAAACTGGTATTTGCCAACAGTATATAAGTTCTTCTCTTCAAAATTTTGTTTTTGAGAACGCTTTAAGAAAATTTCAATTTTCAGTAATAATTCTTCAATGCTAAAAGGTTTTATTAAGTAATCATCAGCTCCTAATTTTAATCCTTTTATGCGATCTTCCTTTAGTGTTTTTGCCGAAAGAAAAATGATAGGAATATCAGAATTTAATTTTCTGATAGCTGTCGCCAACTCGAAACCATCAATTTTTGGCATCATAATATCAAGAATACAAATATCAAAAGTGTTATTCTTGAAGGTTTCTAAAGCAACTTCACCATCGTTGCAATGTGTGATTGTATAATGATTTTGTTCCAAATTATCTTTGGTTAAAAATGCTAAAGTTTCATCGTCTTCGGTATAAAGTATTCTAAAATTAGCCATTATATAAGTTGCATTTGTACTGAAACTGTGATTCCTTTTTCAGTATTATTTTTTATGAAAATCTTCCATTCGTGCAAAGTACAAACTTTTTTTACATAATATAATCCTAGACCAAAACCGTTTGTTTCATGGCTTTTTTTGTTCGGAATTCGATAAAATTTGTCAAAAACAAAAGGTAAATTTTTTTCTGAAATTCCAGCTCCATTATCAATAAATTCTAATAATAAATGGGTTTTTGTCATAGAGGTTTTTATAATAATTTCAGGTTTGTCATCGGAGTATTTTATCGCATTTTCAATAATATTATAAACCAAATTCAAAAAATGAAACTCATCAGCATTGATGAAGACAGTTGGTAAAATAGTTTTAATATCTACGCCTTCATATTTTAGTTTTATATTTTCAATAACATCAGCAAGAATTGGAATAAGCTCTAGTTTTTGTTTTTCTAGCGTCATAGGAATGTTATCCCATTTTGCAATATTCAAGATCTTCTCGATATGATTGTTTAGTTTATTACTTTGGTTAATGATGATTTGAGTATATTTTTCTAATTTTTCATCAGTTTTAATGCTTTCTTGTTGTTTCAAATAATTTGAAGCAATCAATATTGATGATAATGGCGTTTTAAATTCGTGTGTCATATTATTGATGAAATCACGCTGCAATTCAGAATATTTTTTTTGTTGAATAATTGTGTAAATAGAATATACATAAACCAACAAAACTACGATTAATGCTATAGATAATATAAACCAAAACCGTAAAGAATTGAACAAATATGAAGTCTCGCTAGGAAAACGAATGGAAAAATAATAAATAAGATTTTTGTGTTTTGGGAAATAAACAGAAACGTTTTTAGGTGTTTTATTCGTTGCCGAAACATAATTCCCATATACCATTTCGTCACTTTGGCAATTGTACATGGCATATTCAAAATCGGTGTTAAGGTTTGCTTTTTTGAATTCAGATTTCAAATAAAACTCCAAAATCTCGGCCTCAAAATCATTGTCAATATTTACAACATAATAATCATTGGCAATTTTTTTGATAGGATTTTCAACTGGTAATTCATGATTTGTTCCTTCATACAAATGCTTTACAACCTCGAGCAAAGCGATATGTGCTTTTTGCGAAAACTTCTTTTCTTCAAGTGTAAATGCTTGTTTTGTCCACAACAATTGCGCTATAAGAATCCCAATAGTAGCAATAAGTCCAAGAACTATAATGGTATTTAATTTATTAGTTTTCAATTGTGAATTGTATTTTTTATCTGTTCAAATTTACTCAAAAAACACATTCAAAATCATTGTTAACAAGTCATTAACAAACATTTGAAATTGGTTAACAAGAGTCAAGCTTTTCTTCATCTACTTTTGGATTATCAAATTTGACAAACCAATTTATTAATCAATTAAATTTTAAAATTATGAACACAATTAAAATTTCATTTTTGGCATTCACATTAGGATTAATGTCATTTGCAACCGTTTCGGCAATTACTTGGAAAAGTGAAACTATCGATGTTGGCGAAATTCCACAAGGCAAACCAAAAGCCATTATTTTCGAATTTAAAAACACAGGAAAAACAGATGTAATTATTACAAATGTGCAAGGTTCTTGTGGTTGTACCGCTACCGATTACACAAAAGAAGCTATAAAAGCTGGGAAATCAGGCATTGTAACAGCAACTTATAATGCGGCAAATGCTGGTGCGTTTACAAAAACGGTAAAAGTTACCACAAATGCCGATGCAACTCCAAAAGTTTTAACGTTGAAAGGAACTGTAAAAACTGCCGTGACTCAGAGTTAGTAAATATTAAATTTAGGCAACAAAAAAAAACTCCGAAACATTTTGTTTTTTCGGAGTTTTTAATCTAAAATCTTAATTCTAAAATCTAATATTTCTAAGCTGGTTCTCCATACAAATCAAACTCAGTAGCTTCAATGATTTTTATATTTACAAATTCGCCAGTTTTTACATAATGTTTTGTAGCATCTATAAGCACTTCATTATCTACATCAGGACTGTCAAATTCGGTTCTTCCCACAAAATGTCCTCCTTCTTTTCTATCAATAATACAACGGAAAGTTTGTCCTAGTTTCTCTTGGTTCAAATCCCAAGAAATTTGCGATTGCAAATCCATGATTTCTAACGAACGCGCTTGTTTTACTTCGTCTGGAACATCGTCAACTAATTCATAAGCACCAGTGTTTTCCTCGTGAGAATAAGCAAAACAACCCATTCGGTCAAATTTCATTTCCTGAACAAATTCTTTCAGAATCTCAAAATCTTCTTCCGTTTCTCCTGGATATCCAACTATTAGTGTTGTTCTTATTGCCATTCCAGGAACAGCAGCACGGAAATCTTTCAATAATTTGGTCGTTTTTTCTCTTGTAGTTCCACGTTTCATCGATTTTAAGATAGAATCAGAAATGTGTTGCAACGGAATATCTATATAATTACAAATCTTTGGTTCACGTTTCATGATTTCAAGAACATCCATCGGGAACCCAGTAGGGAAGGCGTAATGCAAACGAATCCACTCGATACCTTCTACTTTTACCAACGCTTCTAGCAATTCGCCAAGAGCACGTTTTTTGTATAAATCAAGACCATAATAAGTCAAATCTTGTGCAATAAGAATTAATTCTTTTACACCGTTTTTTGCCAAACCTTCTGCTTCTTTTACTAATTTTTCGATAGTTTGTGACACATTTTTTCCACGCATGAGCGGAATCGCACAAAAACTGCAAGGTCTATCGCAACCTTCAGAAATTTTTAGATAAGCGTAGTTTTTTGGAGTAGTAGTTAATCTTTCTCCTAATAATTCATGTCTATAATCTGCTCCTAAAGCTTTCAATAAAGCAGGCAATTCAGTAGTGCCAAAATACTGATCTACATTCGGGATTTCTTTTTCTAAATCTGGTCTGTAACGTTCAGACAAACATCCGGTTACAAATACTTTGTCAACTAATCCACGTTCTTTTTTGTCAGCATATTCCAAAATTGTATTTACAGATTCTGCTTTGGCATTGTCTATAAATCCGCAAGTATTTATCACCACAATATTTCCTTCTTCTTCGTGCACCACGTCTTTTCCGCTCGCTTTGAGTTGCCCCATCAGCACTTCGCTATCATACACGTTTTTAGAACACCCAAGAGTGATTACATTGATTTTATTTTTCTTTAACGATTTGGTTCTCATATACTTAAATTTTGGAGTGCAAAATTACGCTTTTATTTCTTGAATTACTATGTTTTTTTGTTTTTAGGAGCTTTTTCCTGCTGTACGCTATATCTTTTCTCCCGCAAAAAAAGCGGGAAAAAAGGATGTCGCTTCTCCCGATAGCTATCGGGACAGGGCAAAAAAAGAAACCGTCTCGTTTTTAGGAACGAAACGGTTTTATCAAATTTTATTTTTTTGTCACAGATTTAAAAAAAATTAATGGATTTTTAAATCGTAATTCGTAATTAATATTTACAATTCAAAAGCCAATGTTAGTGTTAAATTATTCTTTGCAGTATTTATTCTCGCAGCATCGGTAAGACCTTGAGAGAAAAACTGTTGGTTAGAATCTCTTTTCGAAGTCGAATAAGCCAAATCTAATTTTTTGTTTCCAAAATTATAACCTACTCCTCCAGAATAACCAGTCAAATCACCAATTGTAGTTCCGTTTTTGTATGGACTTTCTTCAAAATGATAACCACCACGAAGGCTAAATTTGTTTATCTTGTACTCGCCACCAATTCTATATTCAGAAGATGTTCCTTTAGTACTTGAAGCTATATCATTATTTAATGACTGAAAATATTCGTCTTTTTTAGGACTAAATTCTAAATTACCATAATTTCTCAAACTATAATCGAAACTAAGCAATCCTCTTTTTCCAAAAACATAAGCAAAACTTCCTGTAATTTTACTAGGCGTTTGTAATTTATAAGCTGGATAAATAACTGTAACATTAGGATCAGCAACGTCTTCTGGTAAATTACCAGTAGTGTTTCCGCTTACTGCCGTAAGGCTTTGTGTTAGTTCGTCATTTAGTTTATACCAAGTAGGAGATTGGTATGCTAAACCAAGTCTAAGTTCCTTTATTGGTTTCAAAATTGCTCCTAATTGCAACGAAAATCCCGAACCATACGTATATAAATCATTATTGAAAGCAATTCTATTTACATAATCATTAACTGCCGAAGTGTTATTGTTGTTAGTTTCTGTAAATCTACTTGAACGTTTATAATCTATAAAATGAGTATTCAAATTAATTCCCAACATTAATATTTCTTTGTATTGCGTTGCTGCATTAAACGTTACTTTACCATTATAACCAGTAGCTTCGGTAGTGTTTGTTTGATGATAATTTCCGCCTGGAGCAACTAATGAAACATAAGCAGTATTGTTTGGGTTTAGTGGATCAACAGGGTCAATAATATAAGCTGTATATCCTAAATATGCCTGTTGTTCCTGAAAAGTTAGTTCACTATAATCATAATCTGTTCCGTCTACAATGCTTAATTTTAGTCCATTAGCATTACTCAAAAAATAATTATCAATAGAATTATTATTTGTTCCTGAAGAGAATAATGAGTTATCAAAATTATTTGCATTTTCGTAATTTACGGCAATAGAGAATTTTCTCCAATCATTATTCTCACGATTATTTTCAAAAACAAAAACGGCTCCCGCTTGGTTTAAATCAAGTGAATTGTTTGCTTCGGAAGTTTGTTTTCCAAAATAATTCGACTTGTTTTTTGTATTAAGATTACTAGCTGTAACGCTTATCTGATTGTTTGCAAAAACAACAGATCCTGCGGGATTTACATTTAGCGCAGACAAATCGCCTCCTAACGCTCCAAAAGCACCGCTCATTGCTCTAAAGCGAGCAGTTCCGGTAAGATTGTCCTGGGCATATCTATAAGCATCAGAAACTTCTTGTGCTTGCATTGCAGAAAAACAAAGTGTGATCGCAAAAAGAGTAATATATTTTTTCATTTATTTTATTTTTAATGTCAATAAAAAACCAATGTATTTATAAATAAATACATTGGTTGTATGAATTGTTGTTATCTTCTTCCTCCTGAACGTCCACCACCAGAAGAACTTCCGTTACTTCCAGATGAGTAGGAAGAACGAGGTGAATCGTAGCTTCTTGGGCTTTCACTTCTTGGTGATTCGTATGTTCTTGGGCTTTCGCTTCTAGGATTAACATTGTTGTTACTTCTAGGAGATTCAACTCTTGGTCGAGGAGTGTTATTATTTGATCTAGGTTCGTTGTCTCTAGTTCTAGGAGTATTGTTATTTCCAGAATTGTCTCTAGTTCTTGGCTCCCTTCTTGGTTGAGTAAAGTTTGATCTTGGATTGTCTATTCCTCCACTATTACGTGGAGAAACTGATGTACTATTTCTTCTGCCTGAAGTGTAGTTTCGGCCACCATTATTATTTCCGTATCTATCATTATATGCACTGCCTCTTCTTCCGTTGCTGTAGGTGTAATTGTTTCCGTAATAACCATTATTGTTGTAACCATAGTAGTTGTTATAGCCATAATATCCTCCATAATATGGATTATTCCAGCCCCAACTAGATCCATAATAACCCCAGTACGGATTATACCAGCCAGAATTCCATGAGTTCCAACCTAAATAAACGCCGCTTCTCCAAGGGCTGTATCCCCAGTAGTTATTCCAATATCCATAATTGTTATTTCCCCAATAATTATCGTAAACATTTATGGTAATATGATCATTACTGTTTTCCCAACTAGAATAACTTTCGGAATTAGAATTTTCACCCTGGTTATTGTCGCTCGAATAATTTTCTACATCGGTAAGAACTTCAGTTTGTTCGGTACTATAATTATTAGCATTCGATCCAAAATAATCTTTGTATTTGTTTGCTTCAACCGTTTTAGGCGCTTGTTCTGTGCTTTCTGTAGTTGGTTTTTGATTTTCTCCACCATATATTCCATCATTGTCATAATATGATTTATTTTGGTAAGAACCACAAGATATAGCGGTCAGACCTAATAATACCACAAAGGATTTAAGGAATGAATTTTTTGTTATAAAATAATAAGTTTTCATAATCTATCTGGTTTTTTATTGTTGGACATAACAAAAATAGTTAGTTTTGTCGAACTATTTTATTTTTTAACATAGGTACAACATTTGTGCCAAACTATTCAAAATGAGCAAGAACTTAACTACAAGAGCAGAAGATTATTCAAAATGGTATAACGAACTGGTTGTAAAAGCTGATTTAGCTGAAAACTCCGGTGTTAGAGGTTGTATGGTTATTAAACCCTACGGTTATGCAATTTGGGAAAAAATGCAAGCAGAATTAGACAGAATGTTTAAAGAAACAGGACATAGTAATGCTTATTTCCCGCTTTTTGTACCAAAGAGTATGTTTGAAGCCGAAGAAAAAAATGCGGAGGGCTTTGCTAAAGAATGTGCAATTGTTACACATTACCGATTAAAAAATGATCCAGATAAACCGGGAAAATTAATGGTGGATCCAAACGCTAAATTGGAAGAAGAACTGATAGTTCGTCCTACTAGTGAAGCGATTATTTGGAGTACTTACAAAGGTTGGATTCAATCTTATAGAGATTTACCATTGTTAATAAACCAATGGGCAAACGTAGTTCGTTGGGAAATGCGTACAAGATTATTTCTTCGTACAGCCGAATTCTTATGGCAAGAAGGGCATACTGCTCATGCAACTAGAAATGAAGCAATCGAGGAATCCGAAAAAATGATGCAAGTTTATGCTGATTTCGCTCAAAATTTTATGGCAATTCCAGTTATAAAAGGGTTAAAAACCGAAACAGAACGCTTTGCTGGAGCTGAAGAAACGTATTGTATTGAAGCTTTAATGCAAGATGGAAAAGCTTTGCAAGCAGGAACATCACATTTTTTAGGTCAAAACTTTGCCAAAGCATTCGATGTAAAATTTGCAAATGCAGAAGGAAAACAAGAATATGTTTGGGGAACTTCATGGGGAGTTTCTACAAGATTAATGGGAGCATTAGTTATGACACATTCAGACGATAACGGATTGGTTTTACCTCCAAATTTGGCACCAATACAAGTGGTGATTGTACCAATTTTTAAGACTGATGAAGAGTTTGAAAAAATCTCGGCTGTTGCCAATGATTTAGTAGCGCAATTCAAAAAACTAAATATTTCGGTTAAATTTGATAACAGAACCACTCAAAAGCCAGGATTCAAGTTTGCTGAATGGGAATTGAAAGGAGTACCTGTTAGAATCGCTGTTGGCCCAAAAGATTTAGAAAACGGAACTTTCGAGATTGCTCGTCGTGATACTTTGACTAAAGAAGTAAAACAAGCAGACGGAATTGCAAGATACATAAGTGACTTGTTAGAAGAGATTCAAAGTGATTTATTCAACAAAGCATTACATTATAGAGATACACATATTACTGAAGTTTCTGATTTTGAAGAATTTAAAACAGTTCTTGAAAATAAAGCAGGGTTTATCTCGGCGCATTGGGACGGAATGCCTGAAACTGAAGAAAAAATAAAAGAACTAACAAAAGCAACAATTCGTTGTATTGCATTGGATAGAGTAGAGGAGTCAGGAAGCTGTGTTTTTACTGGAAAACCATCAATTGGAAGAGTTCTTTTTGCAAAAGCGTATTAAAATAAAATAAAATTTTGCAAAAAATGTTATTTGACTATTGCGAGAATAAAAAATAGTTGTATTTTTGCACTCGCATTACAAAATAATGCAATGGCCCGTTCGTCTATCGGTTAGGACGCATGGTTTTCATCCATGTAAGAGGGGTTCGATTCCCCTACGGGCTACATAAGTTATTGAGGTTACAAAAAAGTCTAAGGCCCGTTCGTCTATCGGTTAGGACGCATGGTTTTCATCCATGTAAGAGGGGTTCGATTCCCCTACGGGCTACAATTAGTTGTAAATAAGTTTTCTAAAATTCAAACTTGGTGTCTCGAGTTTTTATTTTATTAGTTAAAACCAAAGTGATTGCTAAAACAATTGTGGGAGGTTTTTCTTTTTTAACTGATAGTTTATAAATAATTATTACAATTAAAAAAATCAAAGAAAATGGCAAATCATAAGTCAGCTTTAAAAAGAATTAGAAGCAACGAAAAGAAAAGAGTGTTAAACAGATACCAACACAAAACAACTCGTAATGCGATCAAAGCATTAAGATTGTCAACTGTGAAGGCTGATGCTTCTGCAAAATTATCAAACGTAATCTCTATGATTGATAAATTAGCTAAGAAAAACATTATTCACGATAACAAAGCATCAAACTTAAAATCTAAATTAACTAGATTCGTTTCTTCTTTGTAATATTTTGTGTTCAAATTTTATAAAAGCTCCTTTTTTAGGAGCTTTTTTTATGATTTTAACTGTCGGTTAATGTAAGTAAAACGCTAACATATTCACTTCAAAATTAAAGAGATAAAAGAATACTATGATTTATGTATTTTTTTATGTACTTTTGCACCCACAAAAAAACACAGATGGAATCTATTAGAAACATTGCAATTATTGCTCACGTCGATCACGGTAAAACTACTTTGGTTGATAAAATCATGTATCACTGTCAACTATTTCGTGATAACGAAAACACAGGTGATTTAATTCTAGACAACAACGACTTAGAGCGTGAAAGAGGAATTACAATTACATCTAAAAACGTTTCTGTTACATACAAAGGAACAAAAATTAATATTATAGATACTCCTGGTCACGCCGATTTTGGTGGAGAAGTAGAAAGAGTATTGAACATGGCTGACGGAGTTTGTCTACTTGTAGATGCCTTTGAAGGACCAATGCCACAAACACGTTTTGTATTACAAAAAGCTTTAGATTTAGGTCTAAAACCTTGCGTAGTTATCAATAAAGTAGATAAAGAAAACTGTACTCCTGAAGAAGTTCACGAAAAAGTTTTCGACTTAATGTTCGAATTAGGTGCTGAAGAATGGCAGTTGGATTTTCCAGCAGTTTATGGTTCAGCTAAAAACAACTGGATGTCTGACCATTGGGAAAACGTAACTGATAATGTAGAAGCATTATTAGATATGGTTATCGAAAATGTACCTGCTCCTAAAGTTTCTGAAGGAACACCACAAATGTTGATCACATCTTTAGATTTCTCTGCTTTTACAGGTCGTATCGCGATTGGTAGATTAGAAAGAGGAGTGCTAAAAGAAGGAATGCCAATTTCTTTGTGTAAAAGAGATGGTACAACAATGAAATCTAGAATTAAAGAGTTACATACTTTTGAAGGTCTTGGCCGTAAGAAAGTTCAAGAAGTAATTGCTGGAGATATTTGTGCTATTGTTGGTGTTGAAGGATTTGAAATTGGAGATACTATCGCCGATGCTGAAAATCCAGAAGCTTTACAAACAATTGCTATCGATGAGCCTACAATGAGTATGTTATTTACAATTAATGACTCTCCTTTCTTTGGTAAAGAGGGTAAATTTGTAACTTCTCGTCATATTAGAGATCGTTTAACAAAAGAATTAGAGAAAAACTTAGCGATGAAGTTAGGTGAAACTGATTCGGCTGATAAATTTATGGTTTTTGGTCGTGGAGTACTTCACTTATCAGTTCTTATTGAAACAATGAGAAGAGAAGGGTATGAGTTGCAAATCGGTCAACCACAAGTTATCATCAAAGAAATTGATGGTAGAAAATGTGAGCCAATTGAAGAGTTAACTATCGATTTACCAGAAACACTTTCAGGAAGAGCTGTAGAGTTTGTTACTTTACGTAAAGGTGAAATGCTTTCTATGGAAACTAAAGGTGAGCGTATGATTATAAAATTTAATATTCCATCTCGTGGAATTATTGGATTGCGTAATCAATTACTTACTGCTACTGCGGGAGAAGCTATTATGGCTCACCGTTTCATTGGATACGAGCCTTACAAAGGTGAAATCTCTGGACGTAACAAAGGTTCGTTAATTTCTATGGAAAAAGGAAAAGCTATTCCTTATTCTATCGATAAATTGCAAGATCGTGGTAAGTTTTTTGTTGAACCAAATGCTGAAATTTACGAAGGTCAAGTAATTGGAGAAAACTCTCGTGGTGATGATATGTGTGTAAACGTAACCAAAGAGAAAAAGCAATCTAACGTTCGTTCTTCTGGAAATGATGAAAAAGCTAGAATTATTCCACCGATTATTTTCTCTCTTGAAGAAGCTTTAGAGTACATTCAAAAAGATGAATATGTTGAGGTTACACCAAAATCTATTCGTTTAAGAAAAATCTATTTGACAGAAACGGATAGAAAAAGATTTAAAATCTAATTTAAAATCTTACAAAATATTGAAAACCATCAACGTAAGTTGATGGTTTTTCTGTTATAATTACTTAATCTTGAATTAAATTAATTTCGCGTCAACTTAATTAAGAAAGGAATGCAAATAAAAAAAGCAACTCATATGAGTTGCTTTTTTTAGACTTAGGAATAATATATTACATAGTCGCTGGTTTCTCAGAACATGCTTTTTTTGCAGCACAACATCCCGCTTTCTTTTCAGTTACAACTGGAGTTGCAGTTGCAGTTTCAGTACTAGCCTCTAGGTTTGCCTTTTTAGATTTTCTAACTTTTTTAGGTTTTTCTTGAACTGGATTTTCTTGATACAACATTGCTTTATCAGCAGATGATTTTACGTTAGAAACTTTATACGTTTTGCCATCGGCGACAGCTTCAACAGTTTCTACTAATTTTTCTGGAGTTTGTAGCGTTGCATCATATTGTATGGTTGCCGTTTTTTTGTCAAAATCAACTGTAGCTTTTTGTACACCTTCAAGTTTTACCAATTTATTTTCAATTGTTTTTGCACAACCCATAGCGCAAGTCATTCCTTCAACATTGAAACTTGTCGTTTCCGCTTTTGCAATTGCTGGAGAAACCGAAGCTGATTCAGTTTTATCTTCTACATTTTCTTTTTTGCAACTCACAAATATTGAAGAAGTTACAATTAGTATTCCTAATGCTATTTTGATATTTTTCATAGTACAAAAATTAATTATTAAAATTGATTAACAAAAATATGCAAAAAAGGATTTGATATTCATAAAAATAACAGAATTTTGGGAATTCAAAATTAGACTATGCTGACTAAAGATAATAAATGGGTTTTATTAATAGCACTTTCGCTTATTTGGGGAAGTTCATTTATACTAATAAAAAGAGGTTTGGTAGGTCTAAATCCTTATCAGTTAGGCTCGTTACGAATTATTTTTGCAGCTACATTTCTACTTATTATAGGTTTTAAAAGTCTAGCTAAAATACCAATTGACAAATGGCGATTTATAATCTTAACCGCTTTTTTAGGCACCTTTCTTCCTGTTTTCTTATTTGCTTATGCACAAACGGGAATAAAAAGTTCTGTTAGCGGAATTTTAAATTCCTTAACACCTTTATATACTATGCTTTTGGGAGCATTGGCTTTTGGATTTTCTTTTAGAAGAAATCAAATAATAGGTGTTGTTTTAGGGCTTAGCGGCTGTTTATTATTAGTTGTTAATGGAAATTTCGGACAGGCTCAGACCAACTATTTTTGTACAACTTTAGTTGTTGTAGCCACGATTTGTTACGCTTTAAATGTAAATTTAATAAAGAAACACTTGTCCGATGTTAGTCCGCTTAGTATTACAACAGGAAATTTTGCAGTATTATTAATTCCGGCAATTGTCATCTTAATTGGTTCTGGTTTTACAACTGTAATGACACAAACTGATGTTCAATTTTCGGTTTTATTTATTATGATACTTGGTGTTCTGGGCACTGGAGTTGCTAATATTTTGTACTTTCAATTAGTACAAATAACATCGCCACTAACAGCTTCGTCAGTAACTTATTTTATCCCTATTGTGGCAATGAGTTGGGGAATTCTTGATGGGGAAATGCTTAATCCTTTACAGTTTTTGGGTGCTTTTGTAATTTTAATAGGTGTTTATATGGCCACCAGAAAGTAATTTAATTATTATTTCTTACAATAATGATTAGAGTTTTCGAAAGGGTATTTTTTGTCTAAATCGATATTGTTGAAGCTTTGATTGTTTCCCCAAGAAAAATATTTTTCGTAGTATGGTAAAAACTTATTGGTTTTGATTTTCTCTAAAAAATAAATTTCATGCTCTTTTTCTTTTATTCCCATATCGTATAGTAACTCATCATAATTACTAATTTCAAGTGAATTAAAGTATTGTCTCATTCTGAAATACTCGCAAACATTGCTGCTTTCTAATCTGCCAGCAAAATAAAAAGGCATAAACCAGCCTATGATATGACAGCTTGCAGAAAATCACTTTGCCAATAATATAAAATTTGAACTCATAATATTTTGAAATAGAAATATTAAAATCATTCATGATTTGCAATACTTCCTTGCGGTGTAACCATTCGTCAATTTCTATTTGACGAATTTCTTTTTTCTCCATTTCATCCTTTACAGAAGCGGCATGACCTTGATATGCAAATGCCGCAGCTTTCTCCGCAGAATAGGCTTTTTTAAGTAAATCTACTAATTCGGGGTGGTTTAATTCCATGTTAATTGTTGATTTTTACAACTTGTTTTTTGGCTTCTTTTAAATCATCTATTTCCCCAAGATTGTAGTGTTTAGAAGTGTTTTTTACTCAAATTTCCACTTTGGTAAAAACTATGTGTTGCAATCTTTTATTTTAAATTCTTTTAATATTTACTCCATTCTTGATTAAAAATTGTTACCAAATTTTGATTATCTAATCTATTTATTATTAAATCACTGGACTGCATATCTTTTGAAAAGAAACAAAAATTGTTGAATTTAAAATCATAAAATTTTAAATTCGGTACTTGTCTAATAATTTTCGATTTTTCATTTCCATTAAAAACCAAATTAAATCCCCATTCTCCAAAAGAGGGCAAATATACATGATATGGAATTGTGTTTACAAAAGTATCTTTCAAAGTAGTATTTATACACCAAAAAGATTTAGGAGCAAAAAAAGGAGAGGTAGATTGAATAACAACTGTTCCGTTAACATTTAAGTGGCTTTTTACTTTTTTATAAAAACTAGTAGAATACAATTTCCCTAAACTAAAATTAGATGGATCAGGAAAATCAATAAAAATAATATCATATTTGAACGCATATTTATCCAACCAAATAAAGGCATCTTTATTTATTGTCTTAACTTTTGGACTGTTTAATGAATTTTCATTTAATTTTACAAATAGCTTATTAGTTTTAAATTCATTTGTCATTTCAGAATCTAAATCGACTAACGTAATCTTTTTTACATCGTTATATTTCAAAATTTCTCTTGCCGCCATTCCGTCACCTCCACCAAGAATTAATATGTTATCTATGTTTTTAGACAAAGAAATTGCAGGATGAACAAAAGCTTCGTGGTAACGATATTCATCAAAAGAACTAAATTGTAAATTATTGTTTAAATATAATTTGTAATCACTGTTTTCGTGCGTTAAAACTAACCGTTGATACTTTGTTGTTTTTGCGAAAATTATATTTTCCCCATACAAACCTTTTTCTGAAAAGGACAATATTTTATCAGCATTTAAAAGAGTTATAATTAAAACAATTAGCATTAAGAAAGCTTTCACTTTTATATAAAAATTATTTTTTAATAGATCTTTAAAAATATAACACATGATTAGACCTACAATAACATTTATAATTCCAAAAATTATTGACGTATTTATCAATCCGAATTTAGGAACAAAAAAAATTGGAAAAGCTATAGAAGCCAATAGAGCTCCAATATAATCGAATGTAAAAACATTAGATACTAAAGTGTTAAACTTGAATTTGTCTTGCAAAATAATCATTAAAATAGGAATTTCTAAACCTACCAAACAACCAATTAAAAACACAATAAAATAAAGATAAAACTCAAAAAAATCTACATAATTAAATATTAAAAATAATATGGGTGCACTTAAGCCGCCTATTAAGCCTATTAATAATTCAATCTCAATAAACTTACTAATTAGGTTTTTCGTTATGAATTTTGATAAAAAAGAACCAATTCCCATTGAAAATAAATATATTCCAATAACCAATGAAAATTGCGTAATAGAATCTCCTAATAAATAACTTGCAATTGTGCCAGCAATTAATTCATAAATTAAACCGCAAGTTGAAATTATAAAAATTGTAAATAATATGAGTCTTTCAATTTTCATTTATCCATGAATTGACATTCCTATAATAAAAGAAACGCCCAATATGAAAGCTGCAAATATTATGGCAAGTGCTGAATTTTTGTTTTGAACAATTTCTTTCCAAGTATTTTCCGGCGTTAGTTTTTCTAACACCAAATAACAAATCAATAAGATTACAAACCCTAAAAACGAATAAATAATTGAATTAACGAGTGGTTTTAATAAAAAATCTTCCATGTTTTAAACTTATTTGTGTTGGTAATTATTTGAATTATAAAATCTATTTACTCTTGTATTTTTATCTTTTTCTGTTTTTTCGCAATCGCAAATTCTATTTCCTGCCAAAGTTGCTTGCAAATATATTCCAACAACCAGGACGCTAATTATTAAAGCGATTTTATTTTCTAAACAATATTTAATTATATTTTTCATTTAATTATCGTCATAAGTTGAATAATCGCTGTCGTTCCATCTTCTACTTTCATAATTATTTTTTAAATAATATAAAAATATTGTTATTGCGACAAAAGTCATTAAGACAATCATAAAATTCCAGTTATTATTTTTATCCCAATATACTTCAAGATGCATACTAGAATTTTTAATATCATCGATATCTTTATTTGACTTGAATGTTATTTTATATTTTCCAGCACTTACACCACAAATTGTAAATTCTTCATTGTTACTTCCTTCTGCCCAACTTTCACCACCTTCGTAACCACTATAAAGTTCTACATCTTTAGAAAAATACACAGACTCGTTTGTCGATACGTTTACTAATGAAAAATCGGTCGCCAACCAAGAATTATCTACATTGGATGAAATAAAGATATTCAATGATGCAATTGGACCTTCTAATTCGAAAACATCAGTCTCAATTTCTTTGTCAATTTGAGAAATTAAATCAATATCATTTGAATAAATTAATTGGTTTTTTGCAGTTTGATAGTAAAAAATATGAACACACAAAACTAAAATTGAAGCGACACAAAAAATTGTAACTAAATTTTTTAAATTGATATAAAAAGGTTCTACAATTCCAATACTGTCTTTGCTTGGAAGTGTTTCAATATTAAATATTTTTTTTATTTTTTTTCTTGAATAATGAGTTCCTAAATAGTAAACTGATTTTTTGTCCTCAATCTCAACAGACAATATATATGGTGGGTTTATATAATCTCTAAAACCAATAACATCTTTCGAAAATTTATATTGAAAAAATCCTGCTCCGCTAACGTCAGTGGAAAAACCTTTCTCGAAAATTTTATAATCAATACCGTTATGATGGATTTCTAAAGAATCAGAATCTCTCTTTACTTCAACTTGTTCCGAAATAATCCAATTTCCATTTTCTTCAATTATATATTTTTTATTACCTGACAATGAGATTAATTCATATTCTGTCCAATATTCATTGCCATTTGCACATTTAATCACAAAATTAGCAATACAAAAAGTTTCATTTTCAATAATAACAGATTTTCCCAGGTTTAAGAAACTTTCGGAATTGGTTTTTGGAATTGTATTTTTAAAAAGTAATTGTTCTTCTTGAAGTTGGAATAAACTATAGCATTTAGGACAAATAAAATGGCTAAAATTAATTTTAGATTCTAAATTCGTTATATGATTGCATTTTGTACATTCCATTAAACTTACCTATAAATTTCGTGATCAGTTATTATTGACGCATTAAAAAATTGAATATAATCATTTACAATTGTCTTTACTTTTTGTGAATTATCTTGTAAATAATTACATAAATAAACATCGAGTGTTAACTGATTAAATTCTGGCCAAGTATGAATACAAATATGCGATTCTTTT
Source organism: Flavobacterium sp. (assembly GCF_043756175.1). GTDB lineage: Bacteria > Bacteroidota > Bacteroidia > Flavobacteriales > Flavobacteriaceae > Flavobacterium. Next base: position 21,698 of record NZ_JAYURN010000170.1, on the reverse strand, counting down.
AAACAAACTGCAATTGTAAAACTATTGTTTTCGAAATCGTGAATTGAAATACCCACTTTTTCAAGTGAATACTTTTCTAAAATCGACTCGGTATAATCAACAAATTTTGCGCTTTCAATAAGTTTTTCAATTTTTTGAACTTCTAAAGTAACTAATTTATGTAATCCTGGGGAATAATTTGTAATCAATTTCTAAGTTGAATTTGCTTTTATGTTTTTACGTTTGATTGTTGAAAAAGTTACAATTTATTTGTAAAATCGTATTTTCAGACTACAAAAATTTACTCGATGGCTTTTACGACTTGTTTTTCCGCTTCTTTTCTTGTTCCGTCGAAACCATCAATTCCTGAAACGGTAGTGTATTTTAGAACATATTTTTTTCCTGGATTCATACGTTGGTAAACACTTTGAACCATTAATGTAGCTTCGTGAAAACCACAAAGTATGAGTTTTAATTTTCCAGGATACGTGTTTACGTCACCTATGGCGTAAATCCCTTCAATATTGGTTTGATAATCTAAAGCATTATTTACTTTGATTGCGTTTTTTTCAATATCTAATCCCCAGTTTGCAATAGCACCTAGTTTTGGTGTAAGTCCAAAGAGCGGAATAAAATAATCACAAGCAACTGTAGTTCTTGCTGTACCCACTTGAATATCTACCGATTCGATTTTCTCAGAACCACTGAATCCAATTACCTCTCCGGGAGTTACTAGTTTTATTTTACCTTCATTTTTTAGCTCTTGTACTTTTTCTACCGAATCTAAAGCGCCACGAAATTCATTTCTACGATGTACTAGTGTTACTTCGGAAGCAACATTAGATAAGAAAATACTCCAGTCTAAGGCAGAATCTCCACCACCAGAAATTACTATTTTCTTATCACGAAATTTCTCAGGATCTTTTACAAAATATTCAATGCCTCTGTCATTTTCGTAAAATTCGATATCTTTTAGAATAGGTTTTCTAGGTTCGAAACTTCCTAATCCTCCTGCGATAGCAATAGAATTTGCGTGGTGTTTTGTTCCTTTGTTAGAGGTTACTATAAATGTGCCGTCTTCCAGTTTGTCAATTGTTTCGGCAGTTTCGTTTAGAGTAAATCCTGGTTGAAATTGCTTGATTTGTTCCATTAAATTATCGACTAAATCGCCTGCTAAAACCGACGGGTAACCAGGAATATCGAAAATTGGTTTTTTAGGATATAATTCTGTTAGTTGACCTCCGGGTTGTGGAAGACCATCTATTATATGACATTTTAATTTGAGAAGTCCTGCTTCAAATACTGTAAAAAGTCCAGTTGGACCAGCTCCGATTATTAGTATATCTGTTTCAATCATTTGTTTAGGGTAAAAAGTGTATTCGTTTAAGTTATAAAGGTCTTAAAACGAAAACTTCTATTGTATGATTTTTATCATTTATGGGTTTGATTTGCGTGAGGGGTAGAGGCGGCATCCTTTTTTGAGGAACGAAAAAAAGATATAGCTGAAAACCCGACCCCGCCATTAAAAGCGGGGTCACGCTCAAGTTTTTATGCTACATTGACCACCGTTTCTATTTGTGGTGCATATTTTTTGATTGTGGTTTCTACACCAGCTCGCATGGTCATTTGACTTACGCTGCATGAAGTACAAGCACCTTGCAAACGTACTTTTACGTGTTTAGAGTCCTCGATTGAAACCAATGCAATATCTCCACCATCGGAATTCAAAAAAGGTCTGATTTCTTCTAGTGCTTTTTCTACGTTTAATATTAATTCTTCTGGTGTCATAATTTAGACTACTTAGATTATTAGATTTTTAGACTGTTAGATTTTCAGATTTCTTAGTTCGTCTAAGTTGTCTAAAAATCTAAATGGTCTATTTTTTTACTGCTGAACAACCAGCCATTGTAGTAATTTTAATTGCTTCGGTAGCGGGTAAGTTTTCGTTTCTAGCTACGGTTTCTCTCACTACATTTCTTGTTACTTCTTCGAAAATTGTTTCAATTATTGATGCAGTTTGCAATGCTGCAGGACGACCGTAATCTCCTGCTTCCCGAATGCTTTGTACTAATGGAATTTCTCCCAAAAATGGCACTTGTAAATCTTCTGCAAGATTTTTTGCACCACCGTTTCCGAAGATGTAATATTTGTTGTTTGGTAACTCTTCTGGAGTGAAATATGCCATGTTTTCTATAATTCCTAAAACAGGAACATTGATACTGTCTGACAGGAACATTGATACTCCTTTTTTAGCATCGGCCAACGCAACTGCTTGCGGTGTGCTTACCACAACTGCACCAGTTATAGGCAATGATTGCATGATCGATAAGTGAATATCTCCTGTTCCTGGTGGTAAATCGATTAACATGAAATCTAATTCCCCCCAAGCTGCATCGAAAATCATTTGATTTAATGCTTTCGCAGCCATTGGTCCACGCCAAATAACGGCTTGACTTGGTGCTGTAAAAAATCCTATAGATAGTATTTTAACTTCAAAACTCTCGACAGGTTTCATTTTCGATTTTCCGTCAACTTCTATAGAAATAGGTTTTTCGTTTTCGACATCGAACATAATTGGCATACTTGGTCCGTAAATATCAGCATCTAAAACACCAACTTTAAAACCCATTTTTGCCAATGTTACGGCTAAATTAGCTGTAACGGTCGATTTTCCTACGCCTCCTTTTCCAGAAGCTACGGCAATAATATTTTTGATTCCAGGAATGGCTTTTCCTTTTATTTCGTTTGCTTTTTCAGCGGTTTCGACCTTTATGTTTACTTTTACTTTGGCTGTAGCCAAAAAAGTGTCTTGTATGAGTTTACGGATATCGTCTTCTGCACGTTTCTTAATGTGCATCGCTGGTGTAGAAAGCACTAAATCGACCACAACTTCGTCGCCAAAAGTGATTACATTAGTTACAGCGCCACTTTCGACCATATTTTTTCCTTCGCCTGCTATAGAAATGGTTTCTAAAGCTTTGAGTATTTCTTTTCTATCTAATTTCATATCGTATCTCTTGTCTTTATTCAGACTGATTTTAGATTGCAAAGATAGTGAAGAAGTTACATAATGACAAAGTTAAAGAGTCGTAAAGTTTTGATAATTATTATTGAAAATACTAGAAACAAAAAAACCGTCTCATTGTAATAATGAGACGGTTTTTATTTAATCTTTAATTTCCATTCCTTGGTTGTCATTAAAATGATACTCAAGGTACGTGTAAGAATCACGTGGAATAATTTTTATCCATTTTTTATATTCAAAAAACCATTTTGAACGTATGGATGGATACCCTTTTACAAGGTAAGCAGCTATAAAAGGGTGTACGTTAAGTACTACTTTTTTATGCAACTTTATAATTCTTTCTAAATCGGAAGCAATTCTGTCAATGATTAAAATAGGCGCTTCAATGTCACTATTTTCATTATTAGGATTCTCTTCACGAGTTTCAATATTTACCTCTGGTCTAACTCGTTGTCTAGTAATTTGTACTATCCCGAATTTACTAGGAGGCAATATTTTGTGTTTTGCTTTGTCGTCACTCATTTCTTCTCTTAAGAAATCGAACAGTACTTTGCGATTGTCTGGATTAGACATATCTATAAAATCGACGCATATAATACCACCCATATCTCGCAAACGCAATTGTCTTGCTACCTCGGCAGCCGCAATCATGTTTACTTCGAGAGATGTATCTTCCTGATTGGTCGCTTTGTTCGAGCGGTTTCCGCTGTTTACATCAATCACGTGCATGGCTTCGGTGTGCTCGATAATAAGGTAAGCACCTTTGCTCATGGATACGGATTTACCAAACGAGGTTTTTATTTGTCTTTCGATACTGTATTTTTCAAAGATTGGAGTGTCTTTCGACTGATAAAGCTTTACCATAGATTCTTTACTAGGAGCAATTTGTTGAATGTACTCTTTCGTTTCGTTAAACAGTTCTTCGTCATCTATAATAATTCCGCTAAAAGTATCATTAAAAACATCTCTTAATATTGATGATGCTCTGTTGAGTTCTCCTAACACTTTTGATGGATGATTGGCTGTTGGTATTCTTTTGCACATTGATGTCCATTTGTCCATCAAGTTTTGCAAGTCTTTGTCTATTTCTGCAACTTTTTTGCCTTCTGCTACTGTACGAACAATAACACCGAATCCTTTTGGTTTGATAGATTGTACAAGACGTTTTAGTCTGTCTTTTTCTTCTTTAGAATCTATTTTTTGAGAAATAGAAACTCGGTCTGAAAATGGCACTAAAACAATAAATCTTCCGGCAAGAGAAAGCTCTGAGCTTATTCTTGGTCCTTTAGTAGATATTGGTTCCTTGACTACTTGTACAAGAATTGATTGATTAACGGCAACTACATCAGTAATTGTTCCATCTTTATCAATTTCTTTATCAAATTGGAAACTTTTTAAGGAGAAATCTTTTATTTTACCTGTTGTTACAAGTTTTATGAATTTCAGTTGTGAAGCGAGATTAGGTCCTAAATCATGATAATGCAAAAAGGCATCTTTTTCGAAGCCTACATTTACAAAAGCAGCATTAAGACCAGCAACTGGTTTTCTTATTTTGGCTATAAAAATATCGCCAACTTGAAAATTGCTTGTTTCTTCTTCTTTGTGTAATTCAATTAGTTTTCCATCTTTTAATAAGGCAAAATCTACAGCGTCAGAACTAGATCTAATAATCAATTCTTTATTCATGTGTAAATTTTTATCTGCATTTTTTAGATAATAGACAATAGATTGAAAGATAATAGATTTAAAAAAATCTAGAATATTACAATCTGTAATCTAAAATTAAACTAGTACAGATGGATTAAACATTACAGGTTTTACCTGGGAGAAAGTAGATTTTTAGATAAAAAATATTCTAGATAACAAACTTTTGTCTTTTATCTATTCGTCTTTTATTTATTTGCCTTTTTCTCAATTTCAATGAACGTTTAAAAAGAAAAAAGTAGTTTAAAACTACTTTTTCTTTTTGTGACGGTTAGCTCTAGCACGTTTTTTACGTTTGTGCGTTGCTACCTTATGTCTTTTTCTTTTTTTACCACTTGGCATAATGTGTAGTTTTATTGATTAATAATTTATTTTGTTGTTTCATTATTTGTTTTAACTCCTTCTACGAATACTTTAGCTGGCTTAAATGCTGGAATATTGTGAGCTGGAATTTTAATCGTTGTATTTTTAGAAATATTTCTTCCTGTTTTTTCAGCTCTAGTTTTTACAATAAAACTTCCGAAACCTCTTAAGTAAACATTATCACCAGTTTCTAATGAATTTTTCACTTCTTCCATAAAAGTTTCTACTGTAGCCTGTACATCTCCTTTTTCTAGTCCTAATTTCTCTGAAATTTTCGCTACGATATCTGCCTTTGTCATATTAATACGTAATTAAGTTTATGTAATTTTTTGAGGTTGCAAATATATAAATTAAATAAACAATATTTCAAGCTAATTGATTAAAATTTAATCACATAAAATTTTATTTTTGCTAACCAAATAATTTCAATGAATTTTAGCAAAACATTAACCACGTGGTATCTAGAAAATAAGCGCGATTTACCATGGCGAAAAACAACCAATCCTTACTGTATTTGGTTGTCTGAAATCATGCTGCAACAAACTCGAGTAGCGCAAGGTTTACCTTATTATGAGGCTTTTACGAAGGAATTTCCAACAGTTTTCGATTTGGCTAATGCCAACGAAGAACAAGTTCTGAAACTTTGGCAAGGCTTGGGATATTATTCTCGTGCTCGAAATTTGCATGCTACAGCGAAACATATTGCTCATGATTTGAACGGAATTTTTCCGCCAGATTATAAAAATTTACTCAAATTAAAAGGAGTTGGAGAGTATACAGCAGCTGCAATTGCTTCTTTTTCTTATAATGAAGTAGTTCCTGTTGTAGACGGAAACGTTTTTCGGGTGCTTTCTCGTTATTATAATGTGGAAACTGACATTGCATCGGCGAAAGCCAAAAAAGAATTCACACTTTTGGCTCAAGAAGTAATTTTAAAAGATAATCCAGCCTTGTTTAACCAAGCTATTATGGAGTTTGGCGCTTTGCAATGTGTTCCTAAAAATCCAAATTGCGACATTTGCCCTTTAAATGAAAGTTGCGCTGCACTTTCTTTGAAAAAAGTTGGTGAGTTGCCTTTGAAAATTAAGACATTGAAAGTAAAAAATCGGTTTTTGAACTATCTATATATATTAGATAACAAGAACAAAACGACAATCAACCAACGTACGACTAAAGGAATTTGGCATAACTTATATGAATTCCCTTTGGTTGAAACCGAAATATTTGAAGCGGACGAGGTTATTTTAGAATTAATTCGCAATAAATTTGATGACATTTCCGAAATATCTCTAATGGAAACGGAAACAATAAAGCACAAACTGACGCACCAACATTTGCATATTAAATTTTGGAAAATTAAAAGAAAAATTACGCTAGAAAACGGTCTTGATTTTGAAAGTTTAAATAAATTTCCTTTTCCTATTGTGCTTCACAATTTTATCGAGAATAATAGGTTTTAATTAAAATGCCTTATCTTTGATACTCTCAAATGAAATCACAATGAATGGAACGTTAAATAAGGTCATGTTAATAGGTCATCTTGGAGAAGATGTTAAAATGCATTATTTTGAAGGAGGCAATTGCATCGGGAGATTTCCGTTGGCAACAAATGAGATTTATATTAACAAATCGACCAACGAAAAAATCACATCGACCGAATGGCACAATGTGGTGGTGCGTAACAAAGCTGCAGAAATTTGCGAAAAATACTTGTCTAAAGGCGATAAAATATATTTAGAAGGTAGAATAAAATCACGCCAATGGCAAGCTGAAGACGGAACAACAAAATACACAACCGAAATTCAAGTAACGGAGTTTACATTTTTGAATACTAAAAAAGATTCTGAAAATGTAAAAACCACTTCTGAAGCGCCAAAAACAACAAGTTTCGATTCGACTATAGAAAATGATTTGCCTTTTTAAAACCCAAACAATGCTTAATAAATATTTTACTTTTCTTTCATATATTGCAATTACAGCTGCTATAGTTGGTTGTAAAGATGATGTTTTACCAAAACCTAAAGCTTATTTGAGTTTAGATTATCCAAAGCCAAATTATTCAAATTTTGATAAAACATGTGGTTATAGTTTTCAATACAATACAATTGGAAAAGTTGTAGACAAAGGAAATTGCAATTTCGACATCGATTATCCCAAACTAAAAGCAACAGTTTATTTGAATTACAAACCAGTAAAGAACAATATAAAAGAGCTGTTGCGAGATGCTCAAAAATTAACTTATGAACATGTTATAAAAGCGGATGGAATTAGCGAACAACCTTATGCTAATAAAGAAAGAAAAGCGTACGGAATGTTTTATGAAGTAGTCGGAAATGCAGCTTCTCAATCGCAATTTTATTTAACCGATAGTACTAAACATTTCCTTGTAGGTTCTGTTTATTTTTATGCAAAACCCAATTATGATTCTGTATTGCCAGCAGCGGATTATATAAAAAATGATTTACGAATTTTGATGGAAAGCTTAAAATGGAAATAAAAATTAGAATTTTAATATCATTTTATTTTTGATGATATTGTAAGAATATATTTGTGGTTTGTTAAAAGAAGTTTTTTTATTAACCAAAGTTAGTTACTTTTCTTTAAATCCGCTACGGCATTTTCATAAACTGCTTTAATAAAATTTTGAGTTACTCTTCTAATTTTAAAAAATCCTAAAGCAATTATTAAACTAACTTTAGTTATTTTGTGCTTCTATCGGATTAGTTAATTATAAATCGCTGACCTGACAAACCAAAATTAGAGGGCAAGCTAATTTGATGAATAATTCAAAGATTCAATTTTAAATAAGAAAGTCTGGCTATTTAGCCAGACTTTCTTATTTAAAATTGAATTTATTATCGTTTCAAAGCAAAATTACCTTTTACATTTTTCCCATCTTCAAACTCAATATTATACCAATAATCGGTTGCTGGTAATGGAGTTCCATTATATGTTCCATTCCAACCTTGGTCTAAAGGGGAAATTTGTTTGATTAATTTTCCGAAACGGTCAAAAATAGTAATAATTGTTTTTGCATTAAATGAAGGGGTTACACCTCCGACATTCCAATAATCGTGAATTCCATCACCATTTGGTGTAAAATATTTAGGAATTCCCAATACATTTATTTCTTGCGGAACAGTACCACAACCATTTAAATCTTTAATATAAACTTTATGTATTCCTGCTGAAACATTTGTAAAAATATTGCTTTCCTGGAACGGACCATAAGGTTCGTCGATACTATAAACGTAATCTCCAGGACCAGTAACATTTACGGTAACGGTATTGTTATCTGCTAAATCGATAATAGTTGGCGATAAAAGCGAAGCCATATCTGAAGCTACAACCGTTATGGTTCTTGTGCTAGGACAACCTTCAGGGATAGTTTTTACAACAACAGTATAAATTCCTGCTTGGTTTATTCCTAAAGGGTTGTTATCAGTTAGTGTATAATGAGATTCGCCAATAATTTTCACGTTGTCTTTAAACCATTCGTAAGTATAATTAGTGGGAGATGTTCCGTCATTGATGCCAGCGTCTAATATGATATATAAAGAAGATGAATTTTGGCAAATAACTCCAGTATCCACTAAATTGATATTTGGGATTTTATTTACTTTAAATTCAATATCAACTGTTGCTACAGGACAAAGAGTTCCTGTAATTGTGCTAGTTACAACTGCTTTAATTGTTCTAGATGTAGTTTTAAAAGTATTAGGAAATGGACTTACAATTGGATTTCCAGAAAAATCTAACAAAGGATTTCCTAGACTGTCAAAATAGGTAATTGAAACATTCGTTTGCGAACCTTTTATATCACTTTCTAAATTTGGTGTAATAAAATTGAAAATTCCATCTTGTTTTGTAGGATCAGCTTCATCATCACATACTGTTCTTATGTCTGTAAAAGTTAATGGAAATATTGGTGTTGCAGTTGGTAATTTATCAACTGTAAAGACAATAAGTTTTTCGTCATAACATTTTTGAGCTGTAATATTTGTTACTACTGCTTTTATTGTTTTTGATGTTGTTGAAAAACTATTTGGAAATGGACTTGTAATTAAAACTCCATTAGAATCTCTTAACGGCGCATTTGTAGCATTGTCAAAATATGTTATAATAACTGGATAGGTTTGATTACTTCCTTTTAACGTGTTTTCTAAACCAGTTGTATTGAAATTATATATTCCATCTTGAATGTTCAGGTCGTTATCACATTGTCTGAATTCTGGAACGGGATTTGCAAATGGTAATTTCTCTACAGAAAGTTTTATAAATGGACCAAAACCACTACAAGTGGCAAGTAGATTATTATTTACTCTTACCCAGATGTCTTGTGTATTTACAATATCATTTCTGAAATTTGCATATTCAGTAGGTAATATTGCTAATGAATTACCATTAATGTCATTTTGTGCTAATGCATCGGCCTCATTACGATAGTATTTTATATTATAATTAGTTAGCGGTGGAGGTAATTGAGCTTCAACATCTGCCATAGCCAATAACAAGTTGAAACTGCTAATACCGTCTCTTTTGTTAATTTCTGGATTTCCTGATACCGTTCCATTTTTGGCCAAAGTGTCATCGCAAACAGGCGGTACTGTATAACTATATGTTAGTGGTATTTGTGATGGAGAAGTTATCAACGTTAATTGAGCCGTTCTAAAACATCCTTTTGTATTAGTAACTCTTGCCCAGACTAACATAGGTGATGTTGTATTTGGGAATACAGTATAATCTGAAATTAAATCTGTTGCTCCTCCAGCAATTGCTCCTGATGGCGAAGTATAATAAGTAAATACTTCGGTAGTAATTAGTGTTGGGCTTAATATTTCATTGTTTTTGTCGGTTAAATCAAATAAAGTTTTAAAATCTAAATCATCATCACACTGAATAATTGTTACATCATTTACAACAGGCAAAGGATAAACAGTAAGTGTTGCATCTGCCGAAAGTAATCCGCAAGAATTACCTACTTTGTTTAGTTGCACTCTGTATTTATAACCATCAAAAGTAAAAGGAACAGCTGTTATTGTTAATGTGTTTGTTGTTGCTCCAGAATAAGGTGCTACGTTCGTAACATTAGACCAAGTTAGACCATTATTAGTAGATACTTGCCATTGGTAAGTGTTCCCGCCATTATCTACAAGTGTGATTGTCACATTTTGTAGGTTACAAGTTGGTGCAATTGTAGGTTGTGTTGTAATTGTAATGGGTGCAAAAGTTATACAATTTGCATTTGGTATGATATAGGCAGATGCACTGGTTACTAAACCATTTGCATTTACTGTAGGTGGAGCAGTTGGTCCAAATAAGCCATCACCATTAGCGTCTGCCGTTCCAGTAGGATAACCAGCTTCTTCAACATCTAAACATAAATCGTTGTCAGAGTCTAATTCTCTGTAATTTTTTATTCCATCACCATCAGTGTCTGTTGGCCCTTCGTTTGAATCTGTAATTCCGTCATTGTCTGAATCAGAATCTAAGTAATCAGGAACTAAATCTCCATCAGTATCTACTGGAGCAAATCCAGGCTCGAATGCATTGTCAAGTCCATCAAGATTTGTATCGGTATTTGAAATAGCAACCGAAGCATTTACTTGCGCTTCAATTATATCTAAAATTCCGTCTCCATCACTGTCAATATCTAAAGAATCTGGTATGTTGTCAGCATCAGTGTCTTTATATAAACAAGTTGCAACTAGTTTGAATGTTGATTTGTTTCCAGCTGAGTCTGTAAGATTTTTGTGGGTGATTTTGAAACTAGCTGTTTGAAAAGATTGGAAACTAAAGGTTCCTGTTCCTGCTGCTAGAGGTACTGTACCGTTTAATCTAAATCTAATTTCGAAAGAAGAATATTGGGTTACGCCACTTTCGTAAATTCCGTCATAATTAGTGTCTATTAATAATTGATTTGTAGGATTCAAAACAGTTACGCTTTTATTAACATCAGAATTTACAATATATTCAGCATTTGCATTTAGTAAATCGCTTGTATTCGCTGTAGTTGGATATTCTAGTTTAATATTTGTCGGTTGCGAAAAATCAAGATTATATACCACATTATATCCTTTTCCTGCCAATACTTCGGTGATAAAACTACCATCGGTATTTCCTAAAAATGGAGTAGGAGCTGCAGGAGTTGTATTGGTTACTGTTCCTGTATAAGTAATTGTACTTTGCGGAATTGTAATTGTATTACCTGGAAGAAGTGTGTTTATGATTTGATTTCCAAAAGATTCGGTGCAATTTGTTATTCCATCGTTATCTAAATCAATATCAATATTGTCATTTGCAACATCATTATCACCATTTGTGGGACAAGAACTCACAGGAGTTTTGTCTGAAATTAATGGTGGTGATGGACATGTAGATATTGATGCTTGTACATTATAATAACCCGGTTGTGTTGGCAAATATTGATTTGTTGTTGCACTGGGAATAGCAACATCATTAAAATACCATTGAAAAACATCGAAAGCAGTAATACTACTCACGGTTAAACTTGCATTTGGAATACAGTTTAACTGGCCAGCTATCAGAATTTGTTGCGTTACTTCTGGTTTGAAAGTAAATCCTGAATAAAAACCACCATAGGTTGCTGCACCGCTAGAACCATAATATGATAAGTAAACAGATTTTGTAGATAAAACCGAAACGTTTCCTGTAAGTCCTACAAATTCATAAGTTACATAATTAGTATTTCCTGTAACAGTATTTGGCCCACTTATGCTAATTCCGGCAGGAAGTGTCGCTATTGTGTATGTTGTTCCGTCAATAATAAAATTTAATGTAGCACCAACTTCTGTAACAATATCTACAGTCCCATTAAAACGAGGGTCGCTACCAACTTGATTGATAAACGGTATGTTATTAATAATCTTTGGTGTTTCACAACTTAATGGTGGTACAAAATGCATGTTTTGGTTGGCATAACTAGGGCTTCCAAATTGATCGGCTCCACCAATAGCTTGATATACAAACACATTTTTAGTTGTACGAAGAAATAAGTTGTTATTTGCTGTAAAATGAGTACCATTAAAATCGACATAATCACCAGCTTGTAATGTTGTGAATGGAGTTGCGCTACCATTTATAAATACTTCGGTATTGTTTTCGTGAGCTATTACAACCGGTCTTTCTATTTCATCAAAACCACTACCTTTTACTAAAATGTATTCTTTCCCTGTCCGCTCGGCAGAAACTATTTGATCAAGACCAAAATCTAAATTTGGAGTTGGGCTATTACTACCAGCAATCGAACCACAGTTTACCGCTATTGGTTTGTTCGAAGTAATTAATGCTCCTATTAAACCATCTGCATTTGCTGCATTTGGTCCTTGTACAGCGATTGCAAAACTCTGTCCGCTATTTAATGTGATATTTGCAGGAGAATTACCAGCGCCTGCATTATTAACTAAAGTAACTCCTGGTGCAATATCCGAAAATGAAATGGTTGTATTGTTTTCTGTTGCTAATATGGTTGCAAAAGTGTAATAATTATTTGTATAATTCGGAGTATCTTTGTTTAAAAAACCACCAATTCTAAATTGGGTTCCTAATGCAGCAAGACCTTTAGAAACTATACTTCCAGCATGATTTGTAGCGGCTATTCTTACAGATGCATACACTAGGTCTTCAGCTTCAATAACATAACCTTTGTTATTTAAAATTGTATTTGCTTGCGATTGATCAATTAAAATTTGAGAATTTGAACTACTTCCGATATCTAAAACATAAGGAGTGTCTCTAGATACTGTTCCGTTTATAGCTGTTCCACCTAATGGGATTATTCTGAAATTTATGGGCGTCAAACTAGGACAAGAAATATATAAAAACTGTGCAAATGGCACTTGTGTATTAGAATTTGATACAGGCGGAATATAATGTGTCTTACTAAATTGAGAAAAACCATTAAAACTTAAAAATAACGCTAATAATAAAAATTTTGCTTTCATAGGGATTTTTACAGAAATTCCCCAAAAGTAGTTAATTATCTCTTAAGTGTGAAGTGACTTTTTACTGTTTTATTGTTAAAAAGTGTTAAAACGAACCAATAATCGCCAGAGGGTAAGTTTATTCCGTTGTAAGTTCCGTTCCAGCCAGGAGAATTTGAGTCTATTTGTTTTAGTAATTTACCAAATCTATCAAATATATTTATGGTAGAATTTGGTTTGGTTTTAATGTTTTTTATCACCCAAGTATCGTTTATTCCATCCCCATTAGGTGTGAAAAATTTAGGATAATCTAATACGTAAATTGTTTTAAAAGGTGTTGGTAAACAGCCATTTTTGTCTCTGACTGAAATGGTGTATTCTCCAGCCAATACATTATAAAATTGAGGACTGTCTTGATATATTTTTCCATCTATCGAGAACTCATAATCGCCACCATTATCTGTATAAGTAATGGTTATATTATTATTGTTTCCTGTGAGGTCATTTATAAGAGCATCTATATTTGTAGCTGGTGCCGAAAGATTTACAATAAATTTTTTAGTTGCTTTACATCCATTTGCATCTGTAACTTCTACCGAATAATTACCAGCAGTAAATACTTCAGTCTCAAAATCAGCATCACCATTGTTCCATGTGTAGCTTGAGAAAACTGGATCAACATTTAAAAAAACAGATGATCCTTGGCACAAACCAATAGTTTTGTCTTCAAAATTAGCAGGTTTTAAAAAATTGACTTTCAACGTTACTTCAACAATTCCGTTACAATCAGGACCATTAACAATTCGGGCAAAAATGGTTTCTTCGTTAGGAATTACATTCGGGTAATTATTTGGTAACGGACTATTTTGAATTATCGCATTGTTTATGGTAGCATAATATTCTACTAATAATCCTGGAGCAATATTAGGAGTGATTTCAGCATTTAAATCAAAAGTAGTTTTTCCGTCTTTGACTCCTACTTCATCACATTTTTCACGTAAATAAGGTAAATTGACTGTGTTGTCAATTTGTAATGTCACTTGCGCAATGCTTTTACATCCAAAAGAATTAGCTACTTCGGCAAAAATGGTTTTAGGAATACTAGAATATCTTGATGGATTTGGAATTGCGGCACCTCCAATAGTTTCGTAATACATTACAACACTTAATGTAGTGTCATTTGGATTTTTGATCAAATTATCGAGTTTGTTAAGATTAAAAATGGTGCTTCCATCATTATTATCATCACATTGTACTAATGTTTGATTTATTAATACAGGTAAAGTAGCAAATTGTATCTTCACTTTTCCTTTTGAAATACAAGCGCCATTTATGGTAACTTCGACTGAATACTCTACGACTGCTGTGTTTGTATTATCAGTAATCGGAAATGTTGGTGATGTTATACCAGTATCAATCCCATCTTTAAACCATTTGTAGGTATTTGTTCCAGTTTGTGTTGCGTTTAGCGTTATGTTTTCTCCTGAACAATATGCATTATTAGTAGATACTAAGTGGTTAATTCCTAAATCTGTAGCGCTTTCAAAACTACCTCCACCTAAAAATATTGCCGAATCGTATAAATTATTTCCTTGATCGGCGATTACTAATTTTATGTGATAGGTTGTGCCAGAAATTACATCTGCTTCGGCTTTCATAATTACGGTTTGTCCATTGAAATTTGTAGGATGATCTGTACCATTGAAAGCATCAAAATAAGCTTCATTTGCTGTCGAGCAACGGGTGCCAGAACCTCTCACATTATTTACAGTAACAGGAATTGATGTTCCTGGAACAATAGCTAAATTTTTGTAAGTACTACTTCCTAAAGGTTTTAATAAAAAAGCAAAACCATCGGTATAACCACACTGTGATGCTGATGGATTTGATAAATATTGTTCGGAAGAAAAAATATAATCAAAACTAATTTTATTGGTAATGGGCGTAAAATCGAATTCTAAAACCGTTGCATTTATTGTATTAGAAACACCTAATGCGCTTTCCAAATCGGAATCTCCAACCCAATCGCCGTTTCCGTCACTTAATATACTTGAATTTGGCCCAATTGCCGATGTTGACTTTCCGGTGCTTAATACAATTCCGTTTGCGAAAGGAAAGCGACTTGTACTTTTGTCAAAAAAACCAAAACTTTGTTCCGATGTTCCAAAATTTCCTCCAGAAACGCTAATGTTATCTACAGTTGCACAGCCACCACCTGAAAAAAAATTTCGTACTAATTGTGTTGCGGTGTATGTATCATCTACCTGAATATACTGTGCAAAAGTGTTTCCTGACAATAATAAAGTAACACTAAAAACAAGGATTTGGAGTCTTAATTTCATAGACTGCAAATATACTACAAATCTCGTTTTTTAAGAATTTTATAAGACATTAACATAAATATAACAGTCCATGTTAAAACAATGAGAATTGCAGAAAAATGAACGCTATAATCTTTAATGTCATTAACACCAATTTGTGTGCCAATGGTTTTGATGACTGATAATCTTGAGAATGGTTCAACAATTAGATTAGACATAGCTTCTAATGGGAAAAATTGCGTGATATTTTGAGCAATATTATTATCAGGAAAAATTTTGAAAGTTAAAATTCCTTTGGCTATTCCTTCAACAATATTCCATACAAATAAAAAGCCTATCGCAAAAGCAGAACGTTTTACAAAAATCCCTAAAAATAAACAGAAAGAGAAAAAACCAACCAATTTCACAAAAAAGGCTAAAATATATTCTAAATCTGAAAATACAATTCCCAATTCTGTATAAGATGAGAAACTATAACCAAGGATTAAACTCATTACAAAAACAAAAATAGTAGAGCATAGAGCAAATAATACAACAGTTAGAAATTTAGATAAAATAAATTCTTTCTTGCTCAT
The DNA here is from genome assembly GCF_043756175.1 of Flavobacterium sp. Lineage (GTDB taxonomy): Bacteria > Bacteroidota > Bacteroidia > Flavobacteriales > Flavobacteriaceae > Flavobacterium. The sequence goes on along the minus strand of NZ_JAYURN010000170.1, from coordinate 5,788 downwards.
TCCATCAATGAGGTTTTGTTTTAATGTGCCATAACTATATTCATTTGCCATCATAGAAACGATTACAATGGCTAAGAAAAACTTTAATATTGCAGCAACATAAGTATTAAAATGCCAAATGAAAGGGAAGTTGAAAATCCCCATTTCGGCAAGATTTAATTTAAAAATCCCTAAATCAAATTTGATTGATGCTATTAATGCGATAAAAGAAAGCAAAACAAAATAAGTTATTGTCAAGACTCGACTGGCTTTATTTTTCCGGATTTTTTGTAATTCTATAGATAATAATCTTTTCATTTTTTATTTAGGATTTGAGAATTGGGAATTAGGATTTTTCGAATCAAAATTCTTATTGCTATTGACTTTTGTTATTGATTAGCCGTTAATTCTAAAAATTGTTCTTCTAAACTAACTTTTCGTTTTACAAGGTGTTCTAAACTAATATTTTTGTCAAATAAATATTTGTTTAAATCTGCTGCTTCCAGATTTCCTTTCAAGTAGACTAAAACTTTTCCTTCTTCTTCAACTACTTTTTCAATAGCTGGATGATTTATTAAAACTGATTTTAAAATTGGATGATTGTTAGATTTCAATTCAAAAAATCCTTCGTTACTGGTCATTCCGTCTACAGTTCCAGAATATAGCATTTCGCCTTTTCGTAAAACCAAAACATGAGTACATACCTTTTCGACTTCATCGAGCAAATGAGAGGCTAACAAAATCGTCGTTCCTTGTGATGCAATATGCTTAATAATATCACGAATTTGGTGAATTCCTTGTGGGTCTAAACCATTTGTAGGTTCGTCTAGAATTAAAATTTCTGGATCGTTAAGTTGGGCAGAAGCGATAGCCAAACGTTGTTTCATTCCCAATGAAAAAGTACTGAATTTACTATCTTTTCTTTCCATTAATCCAACTAATTCAAGTTTTTCTTGAACTTTAGTATAATTAATGTTCTTAATTTTGCAAACCAATTCTAAATTTTCTTTCGCCGTCATATAAGGGTAAAAGTTGGGTCGCTCGATAATGGCTCCTACTTTTTTTAGCGCTTCGTGCGTTTGCATTTTTCCGCCAAACCAGCTATATGTTCCCGAAGTTTTGTTAACCACGTTCAAAACAATTCCCAATGTTGTCGATTTCCCAGAACCATTAGGTCCCAAAATCCCGTAAACATTGCCTTTATGAATTTCTAGTGAAAGGTTTTTTACGGCATGCACATATTTGTTGTAAACTTTGTTGAGGTTGGTAATTGTATGAATGGTTTCCAAAACTGTTTATTTTTTGATTGATTTAAGTAAGACGAAAGAGTTAGTAATTTGTTACAAACAAAAATCCCCAATAAAAATTGAGGATTGTATTTATGTTATTTCTACTAAACTTGAAGTTCTCTCTGTAATTAGTTTTCCAATGGTTTCAAACTCGTTGGGTTTTACTTTTCTTACTTTAGATGTGGATTATGATTCTAATTTATTTTCAAGACTTCTTATTGATCTTCTTATAATTATCAAAAGAATTGTAATTAGTATCGTTATTATAATTCGGAGTATGTCTATGTTCAAAATTAGATTTGTGATTACTGATGTTATTCTTTTATTATCATTGTATTTACTATTTTAGATTTTGTGTGCAATTTTAAAATATAATTACCAGTTTTAAATTCACTCAAGTCTACTTTATTATCATTGATATAAATTGACTTTAAAATTCTACCATAAATGTCAATGATTTCTATTTTAACTACATCTTCGTTACCCTTACAAAACATATAATCTTTAACAGGATTAGGTGATAAGATAAAATCATTTGAATGAGAATTATCGTTTATTGATAATGAATTGTTTGAATTTATTTGAATTATTGTTGGTTTGTTGTCGTTTATACAAGCTCTTGAATTTGTAGCAATCGTAAACATTCCATTTTGTTCAATAGTTTTGTATGGGTGATTTCCGCTAGTAAATAAGTAATTTATTATTTTGCCACCTAAACCGAAATCTTGTTTTAAAGTACCGTCATCATTAAGTTTTAGTAAAAATGATTTTTCGAAACTATAATTACCCCATTGATATGTTGTTCCAGTTAATGTCACTTCATTTAACGATTTTTTTATTGAATACATTTTTGGAGAGCTATTACCACTTTCAATTTTTGTTAGAAACATTCCCTGATTTCCAAATGTAGCATCTGGTTGTTGGGTATTATTGTATTTACTTGTAAACATGTAATAATCTAATGTAGATGCGTTATAATTAAATGAACCTGAAACATAAATATTCTCATAGTCATCTAGGCAAAAAACATCTGGGCTGATATAATAACTGCTGTTGTTTATATTATCAATGAATAGCTTTCCATTAATACCAAAGTTAGTATCAACACTATTGTTGTTCAGATTAAATTTAGTTATATAATGCTGATTTCCGCTATTTATTTTTTTAAAAAGGGTATAAACAGCATTGTGGTTTGAATCAAACACTGAAAAATAGGTATCGTATTCTAAATAATTGTAATTAAATTTTAATATTCCATTATTTCCAAAAGAGGAAATTAAATTTCCATTTAAATCCAATTTTATAATAATGATATACTTATTTGGATTACTTGAAGTATAAGAATTATTGTTTCCAATTAGAATTATTTCATTATTTATTATTTCTACAGAATGAAAATCAATACTTTCTGATAAAAATGAATTATTTACATAGCCATTCACACCAAAACTATTTATTAAATTTCCGTTGATATCGGTTTTTGCTATAAAATTGCCCGGAAAAACTGAACTGTAATTATCAACAACCATTAAGAATTCATTATTCGGAGTTTTTCTTATAAAAGAATTGCTGTTGTCATTTAACTCCCCTCCACCAGAATATAAATTTAACGAACGAATACCATTTGTACCAAATGAAGGCACGATGTCACCATTAGTATCAAATTTAATTATACTATAATTCGAAAAACTGGTAAAAGCATAAAAATCATCATTTACATTTATTAAATCTCCAAAAACATACGAACCAATAGGTTGATTTACGCAAGTGTAGCCGTTCGTGCCAAAATTAGTATTAATAAACTGGGACTGACTATTTATGTTTTGTACTAAAAGAAAAGAAAGTATTACTGCAAATTGTTTAAATTTCATTTTTATTATCTAAAAATAATGTAGGTTAATAATTACAAATATAAAAAAATCCCAATCACTTTAAGTAATTGAGAGTTTTTATATTTATTTATGAAAACTATGATTTTTGCTCTTTATTAAAGTAAACCAAATAATAATACATTTGTTTTTCTTCGTCCCAGCCTTTTTCTACAAATTTTTCGGCACTTTCAGGATTGATAAAATCTAGTTTTATTTGAATATTGGTGTCCAAATTGATCACGTTTTTCATCGTTCTTCTTGCATCCGAAACAGCAGCGTTTGCAATAGGAAAGCTAGTTAAATCTTCTATGCTATATTTTTCACCTTTGTCTACTTTATAATTTTTGAATTCTGAAATTAAATCTGGATTGTCTATGACTTCGTTTAGAAAAACAGATTCTTCAAACTGATCATTTTTTGCAAAATGGTTTACAGCTCGATTCATAAACATCACTTCTTCTTTTTTGTCTTCGGCAGGAAAAACCACTTCTTTTGCAAAGTCTTGACAGAATTTTAAATATTTTTTAGTCTTAAAATTTTCGTCCTGAAAAGCATCTACAGATAGGAAATGTTCTAACCAATAACGTGCATCATAACGGTTACTGTCTACAGTAAGAATCTTATAACCGTCTTCTTTTTTGTAATTAAAAATCAAACAACCTTTGTCAAGCTTATTCAAATTAATTCCTTGTTGCAAAATCATTTCCAGTGTTGTTCCTTTTTCTTCAAACTGAAGGAAATCTGCTTTTAGTTCACTTTTAAAAATCCCTATAGCATCAACAACATTATTATCTATAGAAATATTGGTTAAATGTGTTACATAAACTTCCCCGTTTTTTATATGTGGATGGTTTGATTGTTCGAAAAGATGTTTGGTGATTTTTTTTGAAATGTCATGAGTTTTGCTTGGATTTTCAAAAATTTCGGCAGCAAATTTAAACATTTCGTTATATTCTAAATCTACTTCGTGCGCAAACTGAAAATAGTTTTCTTCCTTATCACGAAATGCTTTTAAGAAATATTCTTTTAGTAACGGCATGATTTCGTCGTTTAGCCCATAAGGATTTTCAGATAAAAACATCTCTTCGTTACGACTTACATTTCCTACACGATGTATAGATAAGCTTTCGATATGTGTGTTGAATAGATTAATCATATTTTTTTTTAAAGGTACAAAGGTGCAAAGGTGCTGAGGAAAAAAGCAGATAATTAAATTCTTTCTTTTATTTTTCTGATGAATGAACTTAGCATTCTCTCAATTTCTTTACTTTCTTCGTTTATTTTGTTAAATTGTATTTCGTTGATATATTTTAAATTGTACGCAATTTCTAATTGTGTTTGCATTTCGAAAAGAGAACTAATTCCTATGTTTAGGAATTTTAAATAATCTTTATTTCCATCTCTTCCATAACCTTCTGATATATTACTTGGAATAGAAATGGCACTTCTCCTATTTGTGATGTTAATCCGTAAATTTCTTCCTTAGGGAATGAATTCGTTAATTGGTATATCTCAGTTACTAAAGCCATAGATTTTTGCTAAATTAGTAAATCTCTAAATGTACTCATTTTTTATTTTTTTAAACCTTTGAATCTTTGCGCCTTTGTAACTTTGAACCTCAAACTCTAATTCCAATTCTCCTCAAACCCGTAATCTTCAAAACTATCATCACCGCTAAACATGTCTAAATCATCTTCATCTAAATCATCTTCAAATTCGTTGTAATTTTCCTCGTCTTCATCGGCTAGAAAGTTTTTTTCTCCAGAATCATCGGGCATTTCTCCATGCGAGAAAATAGTTTCGGGGTAAGTTGCTCCAGCAGATGATTCTTCAATCGAGGCCAGTTCTACTAGAAAAGTCCACATGTTTATAAAATCGTAAACATAAATTATCTTTCTGTTTTCCTTGTCTAAAATATCCGAAAGCAAGTAATCGCTCATGATTTTCATCTCGCCAAGTACATCGCCAGAATCAAAAAGCGAAATTTCATCTTCCTGATTCCATGTGTCATCGCAGGTATAAAAAGAGCCCACTTCCATTCCGTCGAAACCAAATGAATTGAAAATTGCATTGTGCAAATCTTCTAAAGTATCGTTGTCAAGTATTGCAATATCTCTAAAAACATCATCTTCATTGTCAAGAATTACTCTGAATTTGTAAACCATAATCGTATTTTTATTAAAGCATCAAAGGTAAAATATAAATTACGAATTATGAATTACAAATTACGATTTGTTGATAAGATTTTTTTGTATGAATACGAACTGTAAATAATCCAAAATAAAATACTTCCTTCAATTATTCTTTGAATTAATCCTTTGTAAGGAGAATCTAGATTAGCATTAAGAATCATCACAAATAGAAAACTTATTATAAAAACCAGATAACTTATGGTTGATAATTGAGCACCATTTTTCCATTTTCGAGAAGCAATACCGATAAGTATAATTGAAAACGGAACAATCATATAAGTTACGAATCCCATCGAATTATGAATAAACTGTGACAAACTTTGGTTTATAAATTGAGGATTACAACCAGCATCACAATTAAAAATGCTACATATAATAGTACCAAAACCGTATCCAAAACCTACTCCTATAAAACCTACTGTTTTTAGGGCGGATTTTGGTAATGCTTTTATTGAAA
>NZ_JAYURN010000169.1:0-2661 GCF_043756175.1 Flavobacterium sp. | reverse complement strand
TGAAAAAGGACTTCAGCGGCCAAGGAGGTTAGCCGGATTTTATTTTGTTGGTGGAAAGCGATTTCGCAAATCCCTTGATTTATTAACTGAATGATGTATTGATTCCAGTCGTGCCATGAGATATCGCTACCTACGGCATAAGTTTTCAGATTTTGATATTCTTTTTCGAAAATATAAGCGTTTTTGGAGCCTCTCAGAAAATCGACAATTACAGGCAAAGATTCATTTTCCTGTAAACGAATAATTGCTGATAATGCCTTTTGGGCAATAATGGTTCCGTCAAAAAAGGCAGGTGGATTTTTGCAAATATCACAATTTCCACAATTCTCTGTTACTAATTCTCCGAAATAGGAAAGCAATATTTTTCTTCTACAACTTAAAGCATCAGCATACTGCTTCATTCTTTCCAATTTTGCTAATTGCACCTCGGCATTTAAACCCTGTGAGGCAAATTTTTGAAGTTGAATTACATCGCCATAACTTTCGAATAAAACCGTTTCTGAAGGTAATCCATCCCGACCGGCCCGACCAATTTCCTGGTAATATCCTTCTATATTTTTTGGTAAGTTATAATGAATAACCCAGCGCACATTCGATTTGTCGATACCCATTCCAAAAGCAATGGTTGCACAAACTACTTGGCAGTCATCATTAATGAATTCATCTTGGGTTTTTGAACGAATTTTAGTATCTAAACCGGCATGATATGCTTTTGCATTGATACCAATTTTCTGTAGTTTCTCGGCAATTTCTTCGGTTGTTTTGCGGCTTAGGCAATAAACAATACCTGACTCATTTGGTTTTTCTTTTATAAAATCTATAATTTGTTTGACTCTGTCTAAAGCGGGACGCACTTCTAAACTTAAATTTTTTCTATCAAAAGAAGCTACGAAAGTTTTAGGATTTACTAAGTTTAATTGATCGCTAATATCCTTACGTGTAGCTTTGTCCGCAGTTGCAGTTAAAGCTAAGATTGGAGTAGAAGGGAAGCGTTTTTTTAGATAACCTAAATTAGTATAAGCGGGCCTAAAATCATGTCCCCAAGCCGAGATGCAATGTGCTTCGTCAATAGCAATAAGACTTATGATTAGACTATTGAAAATATTGTCCAGATAGGACAAACTTTCTGGTGCAATGTAGACTAGTTTTATTACGTTTGATTTTAAGCTTTCAATATAAAATTGACGTTCGTCTTCCGTTTGGCTGCTATTGATAAAACAGGCGGCAATGCCATTCGCTTTCAGACTATCAACCTGGTCCTTCATTAAGGCAATTAAAGGAGAAATTACTATTGTAATTCCGGGCAATATCAACGCAGGTAGTTGAAAACAAATTGATTTTCCTCCTCCAGTTGGCATAATCGCCAATGTATCATAACCAGCGAGAATACAATTTATAATCTCTTCCTGATTGGGTCTAAATTTTTCAAAACCAAAGTTTTCTTTAAGTGTGGCGTGTAAAATAGACGTTTTCATTTTGGCTTTGTATTTTGAATTCTAAATTAAAAAAAAAGGAACTCATGGAGAGTTCCTTTTATGTTTATTGCAAATGGGAGTGTTAATCCTCGTCTTCGTCTTCGTCGAATTCATCTGATAATACTTTTTTATCATCATCATCATCGTCATCCCCGTCTTCTGAATCAGTATCTGGTTTGTCTAGATTATCATCGTCATCGTCATCATCTTCAATTGCATCATCGTCATCAAGTTCAATTCCGCTAATTGGCTCTATGACGTTATCAATTTCATCATCTTCATCATAATTTTCAATTCTGTCAGCGAGTTTTGTACTAACTTTTACTAAATAAATAGTATCTTCAGTTCGCACTTCTACTGCTTCAATTAATTCGTTTTTAGCATTTCTAAAACGTACAATGTTCGAATCATCATAACCATCAGGAAATTTTTCAACTAAAAGGTTTAAAATTTCATTGGTAAGTTTTGCGTAATCTACAATTACTCTTTTCATAAAGTTATTCTATAAATCTAATAAATAAGCGAAAATTAAAGGTGCTACAATTGTAGCATCGGACTCAATAATAAACTTTGGAGTTTTTATATCTAATTTACCCCAAGTAATTTTTTCATTCGGTACCGCCCCAGAATACGAACCATAACTGGTGGTTGAATCTGAAATCTGACAAAAATAACTCCAAAACGGAATGTCGTGCATTTCCATATCTTGGTATAACATTGGAACAACACATATTGGAAAATCCCCAGCAATTCCTCCACCAATTTGGAAGAAACCTACACCATTAGTGCTGTTTTTTGGATACCAGTCTGATAAGAAAACCATATATTCAATACCGGATTTCATCGTAGATGCTTTCAAATCGCCTTTGATTACATAAGATGCAAAAATATTTCCCATTGTACTATCTTCCCATCCTGGTACAATGATAGGCAAGTTTTTCTCAGCGGCTGCGTACATCCAACTGTCTTTTAAGTCAATTTCGTAATATTCCTCAAGAACGCCTGAAAGTAACATTTTGTACATAAATTCATGAGGGAAATATCTTTCTCCTTTGTCATCAGCATCTTTCCATATTTTGTAAATATGTTTTGCAAACGACGGAAAGCCTCATGTTCCGGAATACAAGTATCTGTAACTCTGTTTAATCCTCTTTCTAATAAATCCCACTCATCTTGTGGAGTCAGA
>NZ_JAYURN010000168.1:0-7378 GCF_043756175.1 Flavobacterium sp. | reverse complement strand
ACGTCCTTTATAAGAGACAAATACTGAATCTATTTTTGTTGGTTTTTCACCAGCTCCATAATTAGTAGGATCTGGAGTATCAGTAATATTCACATAATAAACTTTATAATCGACTCCATTACTGTTTACTGTTTTTGTATGTAAATTAGAGGCGTATTCGACTCTAATTGTTTGTAAGTTTGCCGTATTGGGTGTAGGTATTTTTGTAAATGTTACATCTTTATCAGAATTAACATCCATATGATATTCATCTAAATATTTATCGATAGCTGCTAAATCTTTAGGATACTGCTCCGCAAAAGGAACAACATAAGGAACAACAGGATCATCGGCCTTACTACAGCTAAAAATCGTCAAGCTCATTATAAAAACAAAAACTATTTTAAAAAATCTAATCATTATATTCTATTTTAGGTGTGCAAGATACAATTTTGATTTATTTTTGTTTAAAATTTAACTTTGTTTTTTAATTTTTATGCGAATAGATAAATTCCTTTGGTGCGTACGTTATTACAAAACCAGAAATATGGTTACCGAAGCTTGCAAAAAAAACCATATTACAGTAAACAATCAAGTGGCAAAAGCTTCTAAAGAGGTTTTTGCTGGCGATAAAGTCACTTTTAGAAGAGACCAGATTACTTATATTATTTCAGTTTTAGGTATTCCTGATAATCGCGTGGGTGCAAAACTGGTAGATATATACAGAAAAGACGAAACCCCAAGCGAATCGTTTGCTCATTTAGAATTGTTAAAATTATCGAAAGAACATTACAGAAAAAACGGAACAGGTCGCCCAACTAAAAAAGACCGTCGTGATATTGAAGATTTTGGTACTGACATAAAAATTGAAGATGCAGGTGAAGAAGCTTAGCCCAAAATACTGGCAAAACCGATACGAAACCAACGATGCAATTTGGGACGCCGGCGAAATAACTACACCATTAAAAGAATATATTGACCAAATAGAAGATAAATCTATCAAAATATTAATTCCTGGTTGTGGTAATGGTTATGAGTTTGAATATCTTATAAACAATGGTTTCGAGAATAGTTTTGTTGTCGATTATGCCCAAAATCCAATTGACAACTTGAAGAAAAGAATGCCAAACTGCAATCCAAAGCAATTAATTGTTTTGGATTTTTTTGAGCACGAAGGAAGCTATGATTTAATCATCGAGCAAACTTTTTTTTGTGCATTAAATCCAGAATTAAGAGCTAAATATGTGCAAAAAATGCTTTCTTTACTTTCGCCGAAAGGCAAATTGATTGGTTTGTTTTTTCAGTTTCCATTAACTGAAGTTGGACCACCATTTGGCGGATCGAAAGAAGAATATCTAAAATTATTTTCTACTAATTTTAATATAAAAACATTAGAAACTGCTTATAATTCTATCAAACCACGAGAAGGAAAGGAACTGTTTTTTATATTTACAAAAAAATAAATACCATGAGCCAAAATATTATCTTAAACCACCAAGAAATTGAATTCAAAATAAAACGAATTGCGTATCAGATTTATGAAACATTTATCGACGAAAAAGAGATTGTTATAGCTGGAATTAAAGGGAATGGAACTGTTTTTGCTAATAAAATTGCTTCGGAACTAAAAAATATTTCTCCTATTGAAGTTATTTTATGTGAAGTTAATATTGATAAGAAAAATCCAAGTTTACCCATTACAACTTCCATCAATAAAAATGAATATAAAAACAAAGGATTGGTGTTGGTTGACGATGTTCTTAACTCTGGAACAACATTAATTTACGGTGTAAGACATTTTCTAGATGTTGATTTGAATAAGTTTAAAACCGCAGTTTTAATAGACAGAAACCACAAAAAATACCCTATAAAAGCCGATTTCAAAGGAATTTCACTATCAACTTCTTTATTAGAACATGTGCAAGTGGTTTTTGATGAAAATCAGGATTGTGCTTTCTTAGAGTAATATTTTCTGAATTTCTTCAACAACATCAAACGGAGATTTAGTATCATCTATAAAAATCGTGTGCTTACAATGGTTGTAATAGAAACTTCTGTCAAAAAGATGTTTGGCAACAAATTCTGTTAATTCATTTTCGGATAAATCCTTAATAAGTGGTCTATTTGATTTATTAATTTTTAATCTTTCTGTTAATGTTTGAATATTTACATTGAGATAAATAGAAATCACCTCTTCTTTTTGTAAAAACTCATGATTATTTGCATAACAAGGTGTTCCGCCCCCAAGACTCAATACAAACGATTCGTTTGAATTGATTTTATTTACAAAAACCTCATGCTCTTTTTTTCTAAAAAAAATCTCCCCTTTTTCAGAAAAAATTTCATTTACTGTTTTAGAAACTTCATTTTCGATTAAATGATCGATATCAAAAAAAGGCAAATCGAGTTTTTTTGACAGTAATTTTCCTATTTCTGTTTTTCCAGAAGCCATATAACCAACTAAAACAATTTTTTTCATGAAGCTAAAACCTTATAAATTAACACACTGAGTGCATTTGTAAAAAAAAGACAAATTTAATACAAAATTGCTTTGAAAAATGAATAATAACTTCTTATATTTGCACCCGCGTTGAAGAAATACAATGACTTGGTAGCTCAGTTGGTAGAGCACATCACTTTTAATGATGGGGTCCTGGGTTCGAGCCCCAGCCAGGTCACAATTTTTTTATTTCTTCAAGCAATGACTTGGTAGCTCAGTTGGTAGAGCACATCACTTTTAATGATGGGGTCCTGGGTTCGAGCCCCAGCCAGGTCACAAGAAAGTCGAGCTTTAAGCTTGACTTTTTTTATTTAAGGCCACGTGGAGAAACGGTAGACTTGCCAGCTTGAGGGGCTGGTGCTCGCAAGGGCGTGCGGGTTCAAATCCCGCCGTGGTCACAGTAAAAAACCGATAACCTCTTAAAAATAAGAGAATATCGGTTTTTTTTATTTAATAATTGCGTAACATCTCCTCAACGAATATGTATTTAATCGTAATTGAAACTTATTTCACAAAAATCTCTTTCAACTGACCAATAATGTTTCCAGAACCAGAAATGGTAATCTCACCAATCTTGTCGGCAATTTTTTCAACATATTCCATTTCTTTCAATTTCCACAACATTTCGTTTTCTTCCATCAATTTGGCAGTATTCAATAAACTTCTTGTAGAGGCTGTTTCTTCACGTCGCATAATGCTATTAGCTTGTGCTTTTTTCTCAGCAACTAAAACCTGATTCATGATTTCTTTCATATCACCTGGTAAAATTACATCTCTAATACCCGCATCAGAAACTACCAATCCTAAATCATTGATTTTTGAGGTTACTTCTGCTAAAATATCTTTAGCAATAGTATCTTTTTTGCTCAACAATTCATCTAAAGTGAAACCGCCTACAAAAGCTCTTAATGCCAATTGCATCAAAACATACATTTGTTTTTCAAAATCTTTGTTATCTACTAAAGCTTTCAATACATCCTTAACTTGGTATCTTACAAAGAAATTAATTCTCAAACCTGCTTTGTCTTTGGTCAATAATTCCTGACCTGAAATTTCCATTTGTTGTTGTCTTGTATCAACCGTTTTAACTTCTACAGCAATAGAGTTATTCCAAAAGTAATAAGTACCCGCGATTAATTCTTTAACAAAACTACCATTAACAAACAATAACGCTTTTTCGTTGCTCATTACCTGAAACTTTCTTGTAAATAATTTCACTTTTGCATTTTCCAATAAGACTACTGAGATTTGCTCAGTAATATTTACTTTAGACAAATCCGCTTTTACAAACTTGTTGTCAACATATCCTTTCCAAAAAGCATATCTACCTGTGGTAAGTACTTCTTTAAAAATACCGTTTACAAAGTATAACACAATTTCACTATCAGCAACTTCTACTATTTCCAACATAGAAGCCAAAACTTCATTTTGCAATAAAAGATTCAATTCTACTGGAGCCACAAAGGATTGTTTCATTTCATAAATACTTGCTTCTTTGTTACCAAACAACCAGTATTTACCTTCATTCAACACTTCGATTAATTTTCTATTTTCAAATACCAAACCTACTTGGTATGCATCGATTTTAATTCTTTTCAACATCATTTCTATTTATTATAATTATTATTCTTTCTTTTTAATAAGAAAACGTTTTGTCTTTGTCCTCCAAAAAGGACGGAAAATAACTTGTTGATTTGTCTGCCGAAATGGTTTGTCCTTATTTTTTAAAAACTAAAATTTAGTTGATAATCAAATGATAAAGCAATTCAATGTTCAAAAGAACGAAAGACACTTTCAGGTCTTATTGTGAGTGTGGTTGTTTTATAAAAACTTTCACTGACAAAGACAAATCAGTTTTCTTTGTGCCATTCTTTTTAAGAGTGAATGTTCTCTGGAATACAGATTTTGAGTCTGTAAGGCGACAAGCCGCTGTCAAAACCAAACCTAAATTGTTTGCAGGATTCGAACCTGCGTTTCCTTCTATTGTTCTAACCAAACTGAACTATCTCGTCATTAGACGAGAGTGGGATTCGAACCCACGACCCATAGAGTGTGACAATTTTTTGGAAAACCATCAAAAACCTCCAAATCAAGTTGCATAGTAAAACAGAATACTTCCCAGTACTATTTACCACAATGGTGCTATACAGAAACACGCAACAGGACTTGTTTGATATTATAATTCAATGAACATATTTATTTCTTCAACAAATATTCAAAACCAACTACGCAGTTATTTTGCGTACATAATTTATTTGTGGAACAGAACCGAATCGAACGGTTCCCTCCTGCTCTTCAAACAGGCGTGCACACCATGTACACCACTATTCCAATTGGTACAGGAAGAGAGACTCGAACTCTCAAAATGTTGATTCTAAATCAACCGCGTATACCATTCCGCCATCCCTGCAATTGTGGAAGTAGTAAGATTTGCACTTACTCAGCACTTAAACACTTGGTTTTAGCTCTTGTTTTTGTTTGTTTTTGCTTGTTTCGCTGAATGAATAAATTCATTTCAGACAAGCCCGACTCTCTCGCTTCGGCGTACTTCCAATTTGTCTGAGAAACAGGATTGTTCACCTCTTTATTATTTATTTTAAAGGTGTTCACGAATGCAAAGCATTTCGACCTGCAACCTCCTGCATCCAAAGCAGGTAAACAACCAATCGTTATCTTCCCAGAGTTATATTTTGGGTGTTTTCGTCCCGATAGCTATCGGGAGAACCCTGTTCTTCGGATTCACTCCCGAAACTTCGGGACGAGATTTTACCAAATAAACTAAAAACACCATGTGCGGCTTATACGAGGATCGAACTCGTTTCTCCCGAGAGACAGTCGGGAAGGTTAGCCAGTAAACCCAATAAGCCAGTTTCCTTTCTAAAAACTTTGTGACCTCGACTGGATTCGAACCAGTAACCTACTGCTTCGTAGGCAGTTGCTCTTTCCAGTTGAGCTACGAAATCTTTTTGCGATTCTGGAAGGATTTGAACCTTCAACCCTTGGCTTAACAAGCCACCGCTCTACCGTTGAGCTACAAAATCTTATTTTTGGGCATAAAAAAAGCACCTCTTTTTGAAGGTGCTCTATAGTTGTGTATAAGATATTACTATCCTAATGCCTATGGTTGTGCACCTGTACAATGTATCCGAAATCAAATCGCGGGTTTACTAGTTTACTATGTTGATTAAAATTGATCATGGTTGTTTTCTCTGTTGTGAGTGAATCGCTATATCGTAAATTTATTGTTCTCATTTTGCTTTTTTTTTATTGTAATTGCTTTTTGTAAATACAATTGGTATTGATAATTTTCTGAGGCAAAGATACTATCAAAAAAAACTAACTTCCAAATTTATTTTTATTTAATTTACTGATTATCAATTATTTATGATTATTTTTTAAACATAGAAAGTCCTGTCCGCTTGTGTGCAGATAATCTAATTTTGTCAAATGGCTGTCTCTCATTTGGTTACTATTCAAAGCTTATATTTCGTTATTTCGTTTGAGCATGAAACATTTTGTTTATTTTTTTAAATTATTTTTATTGATGTTATTTTTTTATCTCTTTTGAACTCTTATTTCTATTTAATTATCTAAAATCTTACCGAAATAAAACACTATAAAACCAAAAAAGCGCCCCGATTAAAGGACGCTTTTGTATTTATTATTGTTTTATAAAATCAATTTACTGGTTTACAAAAAAACATACAACGTCCAAAAAGCCCACAAGGATATAATCCTGCAAAGCGATCTGATCTTTCTATTAGTATATGTTTTTGATTATTCATGGGACAAATGTAGTATTATTTTTTAATTATTTATAACTACACATTATAGGTTTTAAAGTATATCAAGTCTAGCCGACTGATATAAAATTTCTATTACGATATTAAGGTAGGAAACCATCACAAAATTAGTACTTTTATGGAACAAATTAAGCAAGGGAATCGTATTATCAATTTGAACTAAAATAGTAATAATTTTCAGACTTTGTAAATACTGTATTTGTTAGTTATTTTCTATTATAGCGCATAACTATAAAAAAAGTAAGCCCATCCCAACCTTTTATACTTTTTAAACCTCTTAGTAATTATGGGGTTCAATTCAAATTATTTTTTTCATTTATATTTGTACCTCTTGTTTAAATCTTAAATAGAATTTAATTAATTATAAAAAAGAATTATGAGCCAAAAAATTAATATTTCGATTAACAAACCTTGTTCTGAAAAATTCAATTCTTTTAGTAAAACTATTTCAGGAGGTCATTGTAAAACTTGTCAAGAAAATGTAACTGATTTTACAAAAATGAGTCAAAAAGAAATTTTCAACCATTTTAAAAATCCGAACAAAAATACTTGTGGGTATTTTAGCGAGTCCCAATTAAAAACTTACTCCGATGAAATTGGATCAACGGTAAAACAAAATACAAATTGGCTAGACATGATTAGAGTTTCTTCATTACTTATGTTTGCTACCACAACGAATTGGGGGCAGAACTCAGGCGCTGTTCCGACCATTGAACAACACCAAATGGAATCGAAACCAAAAGCAAACAAAATAGAAAAAAATATTACGAACACCCCTTTTGTTGTTAGAGGAAAAATAATTGATGAAAACGGTCTTCCAATGCCCGGTGTATCTGTAACACAATATGGCGGCACAATAAGCACATCGACTGATTTTACTGGGAATTTTGTTTTTCCAAAGGAATTGGCAGAAGGCGATCGTTTATCTATTAATTTTTTAGGTTACGTAAATCAAATTATAAACGTTTCAAAAAATGAAATTACAATTAAAATGAAAGAACATGAACAAATGTTGATGGGTAAAGTTTCTGTAAAAGAAATTTTTGTTTCAAAACCTTCTTTCTTTCAAAGATTAAAAAATATTTTTTAATGTATA
>NZ_JAYURN010000167.1:0-23484 GCF_043756175.1 Flavobacterium sp. | reverse complement strand
CCTTTTAGACCAAAAGTTACGACTCCATTTTGTCCTTTTGGTAAATATTCTTGTGCTAAATCATAGTATTTACTAGATTTTAACCCAGGATAATTTACCCAAGCTACGTCTTCTTGACTTTCTAACCAATGCGCTAATGCCAAAGCGTTTTCACTGTGTTTTTGAACACGAATAGGCAATGTTTCCAAACCTTGAATAATTTGAAAAGCATTGAAAGGACTTAAAGCTGCACCAAAATCACGCAATCCTTCAATTCTTACTTTGGCAATAAAAGCAGCATTTCCCAAAGCTTCATGATATACTAATCCGTGATATCCCGTTGATGGTTCTGTAAATTCAGGAAATTTTCCGTTGCTCCAATCAAAATTTCCAGCATCGATAATGACACCACCAAGTGACGTTCCGTTTCCAGAAATATATTTAGTCAAGGAATGAATTACAATATCTGCTCCGTGCTGAATTGGATTTAATAAATACGGTGAAGGAACAGTATTATCGACAATAAAAGGAACTTTAAACGCTTTAGCTTCTTTTGAAATCGCTTTTAAATCTAATACGTCTAATTTTGGATTTCCTAAACTTTCTGCAAAAAATACTCTTGTGTTTTCTTGTGCCGCTTTAGTGAAATTTTTAGGATTTGAAGGATCAACGAATGTTGTTGTGATACCTAATCTAGGCAAAGTTACCTTAAATAAATTATAAGTTCCACCATACAAACTATTAGAAGCCACGATATGATCTCCTGATTTTAATAACACTAGTAAAGCTGTAGAAAGTGCTGCGGTTCCTGATGCTGTTACTACTGCTCCTATTCCTCCTTCTAAAGCGGCTAACCGTTGTTCTAGAACATCATTTGTTGGATTGTTTAATCGAGTGTAAATAAATCCTGCTTCGGCAAGTCCAAATAAATTGGCTGCGTGATCTGAATTATTAAAAACATAAGATGATGTTTGGTAAATAGGAACAGCTCTTGTTCCACCATTTTTAGTAACATCATGTCCTGCGTGTAATGCGTTTGTTGCGAATTTTTGTGTGCTCATTTTGTTTAGATTTAAAGATTAATTTGATATTTATTTATATTATTTGAACTTTTAAGGCAATAAAAAAGCCCTTTTGGATGGCTTTCCAAAAGGGCTTATAGTTTGAACTATAATAAAGATTATCTCTTTCGCTTTATGGAATAGCAGGGAATTGCGCACATGCGCATCATACAACATATCATCATTTTATTTACTATTAGATTCATTTTGAAAATTATTTTTTTAGACTTAATTTAACTATTACTTGATTTAAATAAAAAAACCTCTGCGATTGGCAGAGGTTTGATTGTATATTTTAAAAAATTAAAATGATGCAATGCGTTGCTCTGCGGAATCTTCCGACATCATACGACACATATTGCACATTGTAATTTTCATTTCGTTTATAATTTTATTTTGCAAATGTAGATTTATTTTCTAAATAAAAAAATATTTTAGATAAATTTTCTAAATTAATTTAATTTATTTACTATTTATAGAAAATAAATCTATAAAAGACATTTTTACAAGACGTTTTGTCTTTGTTTAAAAAATTAAAAAACTTTCAATAAAATTCTTACACTAAAAACAATTACCAGCGTAGCAACTAGTAATAAAGCCGTTTTCTGTGGTAATTTTCCAGCTAATTTTGCTGCTAATGGCGCCGCAGTAATCCCTCCAAGAATAAGTCCCGTAATAATATACCAATGACTTACTCCTAATGAAGCAAAAAATGTAACCGCAGCAGCTAGCGTAACGAAAAATTCTGCCAAACTCACTGTTCCTACAACATAATTAGACTTTCTTCCTTTAGACAATAACGTTGAAGTTACAATTGGACCCCAACCACCACCACCAAAAGCATCTAAAAAGCCACCTGAAAAACCAAGAAAGCCAGTATTGCCAATTTTCTTTTTTTCTTTAACTTTTCTATAAGCAAGAATAATTAATCTTATACCTATTATCATAGTATAAATAGATAAAACAATATAGGCGATTTTGACATATTTATTACCTAAATAAATAAGCAACATTGCGCCACATATGGCTCCAAAAACTCCTGGAATAGCAAGCCATAGCAATAATTTTTTATTTACGTTACCAAATTTATAATGTGAATAACCACTAACGCCGCTAGAAAACATTTCGGCAGTATGGATACTTCCACTAATGGCCGGCAAATTTATACCCAACAACATCATACTCGTAGCACAGGTTACACCATACCCTAAACCTACTGCACCGTCGACTAATTGCGCTAAAAAGCCAATCAATAACATTCCGTAAAACTCATTTGGAACATGGCTCAATCCATATTTTACATCCGAAAAAGAAACAATTGTCGACAAACCATACCCAATAAATAACATTAAGAAGGAAACAGCCAAAGTGAAAGCCAATTGTTTGTATTTTTTTGAATTTTTCTGTTTTTTATTTTTTTGAAAACCCGAAGTGATTTCATTTAAATCTGCCAATTTTTCTTGAAAACTACCTTTGTGATTGCTTCTAAACTTGTTTAAATCATTAATATTATCTTCTATATTATCTGGAATAACTTCGGTGAAATACTCTCGCATTCTTCTGGCTAAAACTGGCGATTTTCCGTTGGTTGAAATTGCAATTTTCAAGTTTCCTTTGTTCACTATCGAACCCAAATAAAAATCACATAAATCAGGTTGATCGGCGGCGTTGACTTTTATTCCTTTCGCTTTTGCTAATTCTCTAACGTTTCGATTTACTTCAGGTTTATCCGTTGTTATGATTACAAAATCTTTGTTTTCTAAATCTGTTTCTTCAAAAGCTCGTTCATAAAAAGAAATGTTTTCATTTTTATGAATTATCTCTTTTAACTTCGGATGAAAATAAGTGGCTACCAAGATGATAGCAATCTTAGGATTTTGTTTCAATAAAGTTTCTGTTTTTTCCAAACCAACATTTCCACCGCCCACAATTAAAAAGCGGGCAGTTTCTGTTTTTAGGAAAACTGGAAATAATGTATTACTCATTTTTTTTCTTTTTTAAAATCAATGTTATGAAAAATCGATAATCTTAAAATATCTCTGTTATAAAAATCGATTCCTGATTTTTGTTGCTGAAACCAATTCATATAACCCAATTCAAAAGCATAATAAGCATTCAGTTTATAATTGAAAGCTGCATAAATTCGATTCTGATCGAAAGTGTTTTTCACAATCTTATTTCCTATATTAAACATGATTTCATCTTTAATTTTTACGATTAACGCTTGTTTTTTTTCATTCTTCCAAATCGGAAAATCTAATCCCAATTGATAGCGCAATCTGAAATTTGAAAAGCGATAACCACCAACTAATCTGTCATTTTCCACATCATGAAAAAATCGTGCTTCGGCTTTATAACGATGATTTATAGTTAAAAATCCCAGTTTTTGTTTATTACTAAATCCAATATCGGGACGCAATTCGGGAACTGTTAAATTACTTTCAGAATTGGGAGTATTCGGATTTTGCAAAAACAACGTCATTCCGACAGAAGCGTTCCAATCTGATATTAATTTCCTTTCTAAATTCGACCTAAAAACCAATTGATGTTGGGCAGTTGGATTATAAAACTGTCGTTCTTGAATTTCACTGTATAAATTCCAATTCTCGTTAAACTTTAAATTATTATAATATCCATACCAAATCAATTGTTGATTTTCGACCTTTTTTTGAGCTAATAAAAATTCTGGAAGCAATAAAATAATTCCTAAAATTATCTTCTTCATTACTTCAAAATGGTTCTAAAAGTAAAATCTCCGAAAGTTTCATTTTCTAACTTCTCATTTACATATTTTCCTAGTAAAACATCCACTTCCGCTAAAATTTGCGATTCGGTTTGTTTCTCTTTATAAATGGTATTCAAACGCGTTCCTAAACGATCGCCACCTAACATGAAATTATATTGTTCTGGACCTGTTCCAACAAAACCAAGTTCTGATACATATGGACGACCACAACCATTTGGACAACCCGTCATTCGAATAGAAATTTCATCATTTGATAATTTGTATTTTGATAGAATCGGTTCGATTTTAGTTACTAATTCTGGCAAGTAACGTTGTGCTTCTGCCAAGGCTAATGGACAAGTTGGTAAAGCCACACACGCCATAGAATTTTTTCGTAAAGCACTAACCTGTTTTTCAATATTGTGTTGCAACAACAAAGCTTCCACTTTTGATTTATTGCTTTCTTCAATCTCACCTAAAATCAGATTTTGATTTCCTGAAAAGATGAAATTACTAATATCCAATTGTGCCAATTCGTACAAAAATTGTTTCTGCTCTGGTTTTACCACTCCATGTTCAATAAACAACGTATAAAACCATTTTTCTTGGTGATTTTGTTCCCAGCCAAAACGGTCGCTTCTTTCCGTAAATGTGTATTTTCTTTCTGGTTCGAATTTGAATCCTATGCGATTTTCTAATTCTTTTTTGAAACCTTCCACGGTTAATTTATCGACTGTATATTTCAATCGAGATAATTTTCTATCGACACGATTTCCGAAATCACGTTGCACGGTTAAAATTTCATACACTGCTTTTAGTGTTTTTTCTTCCGTATCTGTAAAACCAATAATGCTTCCCAAACGAGAATACGTATTTGGATTTCCGTGCGTTGTAGCCAAACCACCACCAATTGCGATGTTAAATCCTTTCAATACATCGTTTTCGATAATGGCGATTAATCCGATATCGTTGGTAAACACATCCACATCATTACTTGGTGGAATGGCGATTGCGATTTTGAATTTTCTTGGCAAATAGCGGTCTTCATAAAGCGGATCGGCTTCAGAGGAACGCTCGTAAATTTTTTCACCATCGATAAAAACTTCATAATACGATTGCGTTTTAGGCAAAAGCAAGGTTGAAATTTTATCAGCATATTCATAAATTTGTTGATGAATCGCTGAAATTTGCGGATGTGAACTCACAATTACATTTCTATTTATGTCGCCACACGCGGCAATGGAATCTAATTTTGCCGTGTTAAAAGCTTGAATTGTTGGTCGTAATTGGTGTTTTAACAAACCATGTAATTGCACCGTTTGCCTTGTCGTAATTTTTAAAGTTCCTGTTCCGAATTGTTCCGAAATTTCGTGAGTGGCAATCCACTGATTGGCATTAATTACTCCACCAGGAATTCTCAAACGAATCATAAAAGAATATAATTTGTCTAATTTTTTTGCGGCTCTTTCTGCTCTTCGGTCACGGTCGTCTTGCACGTACATCCCGTGAAATTTCACTAAAGTTTCATCGTCTGGACGCACATTTCCGGTGTGATTATCTAAATCGATACTTTCTTTTAAAGTTCCTCTAAGACCGTCACTTTTGGTCTTTATATGTTCTACTGCTGATAATTTTTCGCTCATTGTTTTTTTATTTAGACGCGATAAATCGCGTCTTTACGTTAATACACGTCTTTTTGATATTTTCCTTGATTTTCTAATTCCTCTAAAACTTGTTTGGCTTCACTTTCTGAGATATTTCGCTCTTTTGAAATAACCTCAACAATAGCATTTTCTACATCTTGACTCATTGGATTTTTTTGTCCGCAGATGTAAATACTTGCACCGTTTTCTAACCAATTATTAAACTCTTTTGCTTTTTCTCGAATTCTGTCTTGAACATAAATTTTACGCTCTTGATCTCTTGAAAATGCCGTGTCTAATTTGGTTAGCACACCTGTGGTTAGCCATTCTTGAATTTCGGTTTGATAATAAAAATCTAAGACAAAATGTTGTTCACCAAAAAACAACCAGTTTTTACCATCGGCTCCCGTTACATCTCTATGGGCTAAAAAGCTTCTAAAAGGCGCAATTCCAGTTCCAGGCCCAATCATAATAATATCCGTTTCTTCTTTTGGTAATCGGAAATTTTGATTTTTATGGATATAAAATTCCAAGTCGGTATCAATAGGATAATCGGCTAAAAATTGCGATGCCAATCCATTTTTGATTGCATCATTCACTTTAAATTTATTCAGACTTACGGTTAGATGCACTTGTCCGTCATGCGCTTCCGAAGACGAAGAAATAGAATACAATCGAGGTGAAATTGGCAAAAGCAAAGCAATTACTTCTTCTAATTTCACCTTTTTTGGTTGGTATTTTTGGATGATATCTAACAGATTCGCTTTCTCTTCATTGATTTCAATATCAAACAACTTTGAAAAAGCTTCCAATGATTTTTTAGACAAACCTCTTACGTTTTTATCTGTAAGAATTGAATAATTTTCTTCACAGAAATACGTGGCAATGGCTTGAATTTCTGCTTCTTTATTTTTCGGAAAAACACCTAAAGCATCGCCTGGTTCGTAACTAATTTCCTCATCCGATTCAATTTCTATGTGATAGGTTTCTTTATTCGAACCGTTATCATTTAGTATGACTTTATGACTAATTTTTCCTAAATAATTTTTCTTAGCAGAAGAAATTGTTGTATTTGTCGGCTTTACTTCATTAGTTACATTTGAACCTATGTTTTGAAATGCTTTTTGTAAATCCGCTTCCCAGATTGAAACCGTTTCTGCAAAATCGACATCCGCTTTCACTAAGGGTAATAAACGTTTCGCACCTTTTTCTGCTAAAACCTCATCTAATAAAACTCCTGCATTACAAAATAAAGGATAGGAAGAATCACCTAGTCCTAAAACGGAATAAGAAACTTTACTTAAATTAGTATTTGACGCTTTTAATTTTTCATAAAATGGAATGGCATTTTGAGGAAATTCTCCTTCACCTTGTGTACTCATGACAAACAAAACCAAACTTTCTTTTTCTAATTTGGTTAAATCGTATTGAAAGACATCGACCGCTTTGGCTTGAATTTTATTCTTTTTAAAACTTGCCAATAATTGCGAGGCTATTTTTTTAGAGTTTCCAGTTTCAGTTCCGTAAATAATAAGCGGTTTAATAGCAATAGCTAGCGTTTCCAAAATATTTGGAATGGGAACATCAACTCCATTCTTATTCAAATAACCAGCCAAATAGCCTTTTGTCCAGATAATTTCTTCTGTTGTTGCACTTTGTACTAATTGTTGTAATAATGATAATTTAATTTCAGATAGCATTTTGATAGGTGTTTTTGTGGTTATCGAAATAAGATTCTGTATTGTTTAGTTCTTTAACCCAATTGAATTGTTTGTGAAGATTTACAACATTTCCTACAATAATAATAGTAGGAACAAATTCGAAATCAGGTAATTTTTTATTCTTTAACTCTTCAAAAGTAAATACTCTAGTTTTCTGGAAAGGCGTCGTGGCTTGTTGCACAACAGCAATACCTTTACTTGAATTAATTCCTTTTTCAGAGAGTATATTAGTTAAGGTTTCAAGCCTTTGTCCGCTCATGTAAAACACCAAAGTATCGTCGGTAGTTGCCCAATCCTCCCATAATTTTGGCGCAACATTTTTTAAATCATAAAGTGTAAGAAATCGCACACCACGAGAATATTCTCTAGCGGTTAATGGTATTCCCGTGTAAGCAGCCGCTCCGAAAGCAGCTGAAATTCCAGGGACAATTTCGTAGCTTATATTATTTTGTTGAAGTATTTCTAATTCGTCTAAAATATTAGAAAATAAAGAAGCATCACCACCTTTCAATCTCAATACCAATTTTCCTTGCAAAGCGAACTCGACAATAAGTTCATTGATATCGCTTTGTGGTGTCCAAATGCCTTTGGAACATTGTTTTCCCACGTAAATGACTTCTGCCTCTTTGCGAGCATATTGTTCAATTAAAATTGGAGAAACCAATCGGTCAGTTAAAATCACATCGGCAGTTTGCAAATATTTTAAGGCTTTTAAACTTATTAAATCGGGATCTCCTGGGCCGGCTCCTGCCAAAATCACTTTCCCTTTTTTGTTAATTTGTATCATAATTATTTTAAAATTAGGCGTAGAAAGGGCTGTTCCGAGTCGAATCGGAATACAATTTCTACGATAAATTATTGATTTTTAGAACAAACCTTCTATAGAAAGATAGCGTTCGCCAGTATCATAATTAAAGGTTAGAACTACTGCATCATCTGGTAATGACGCTACTTTTTTGGCTACAGCCGCTAATGAAGCTCCGGTTGAAATTCCGACTAAAATTCCTTCTTGTTTGGCAATATTTCTAGTGTATTCGAACGCTTCCTCTTTTGACACTTGAATGACCTCATCAATTAAATCGCCGTGGTAATTTTCTGGAACAAATCCGGCGCCAATTCCTTGAATTGGATGTGGAGCTGGACTTCCACCACTTAAAACGGGTGATAACTCTGGTTCCACAGCAATGATTTTTACATTTGGAAACTTTGCTTTTACCACTTTTGCTACACCTGAAATATGTCCGCCCGTTCCTACTCCTGTGATGATGTAATCTAATCCGTTTGGAAAATCGTTTAAAATTTCTTGCGCTGTGGTTCGTTGATGCACCACTACATTTGCTGGATTTTTAAACTGTGAAGGCGACCATGAATTTGGTGTTTCAGCAACTAATTCTGCAGCTCTTTCTATGGCTCCTTTCATTCCTTTTTCACGTGGTGTTAAATCGAATTCTGCTCCGTAAATTTCCATTAATTTTCTACGTTCAACACTCATCGATTCTGGCATTACTAGAATTACTTTATACCCTTTTACAGCTGCTACTAATGCTAATCCAATTCCAGTATTTCCTGAAGTAGGTTCAATAATTACGCTATTTGGATTTAATAAATTTTTAGCTTCTGCATCTTCAATCATCGCTAAAGCAATTCTGTCTTTTATGCTATTTCCTGGATTGGTTCTTTCTAACTTAATCCATACATTTTTATTCGCACCATAAAGTTTATTGATTTTTACTACTGGTGTATTTCCTATGGTTTCTAATATATTATTTGTCTTCATCTTATTTTTGTTTCAAGTTTCAGGTTTCAAGTTTTCTTGACCTGTTAGTTTTTGTTTATTTTGTTTCAAGTTTCAAGTTTCAAGTTTCAGGTTTCAGGTTCTTAAATCACATAATTTAAGGCTTCTGGAAACTCGCTTTTCTTTTTAATTTCGATTTCACTTTTATGATATACCAAAGAATTTTCAGGAACAGAGTGTGTTAACCAAACATTTCCTCCGATAACTGAACTCACTCCGATTGTTGTATTTCCTCCCAAAATTGTAGCATTTGCATAAATTGTTACATTGTTTTCAATGGTTGGATGTCTTTTTGCTGAAGCATTATCTTTTGAAACCGATAAAGCTCCGAGTGTTACACCTTGATAAATTTTTACATTGTTTCCAATTTTGGTGGTTTCGCCAATTACGATTCCTGTTCCGTGATCAATGAAAAAATTCTCTCCAATTTCAGCTCCTGGATGAATATCAATTCCAGTTCTGCTATGCACATATTCTGTAATAATTCTTGGAACAATTGGAATATCTAGTTTCCAAAAAATATTTGCAATTCTGTAAGCCGTAATGGCGAAAAAACCTGGATAAGCGATTAAAACTTCTTCTTTAGACTTTGCTGCTGGATCAAAATTTATGATGGTTTCTAAATCGTTAATCAGAACAAAATGAATTTGCTCTAGACTATCGAAAAAATAATTTGAATTCACTAAAACTTGATTCGTATCATCTGTAACTTTTGCTAAAATGTCTTGTAACTTTAATTGAATCAACTTTTCTTTATTCTGAAAAAATCGGTAATTAGAATATTCTTGACTGATATCGAACAGCCAATTAATCAACTCATCCACCCATTTTTCGACTTGTCTTTTATTGATTGGGCTTTTGGCTCTTTCCTGATTTCTGATATATATTGAATATGACATATTATAAAAACATTAAGGCGCCAACCGTGTTATTACTAGTTTCATCAATTAGAATCGCATTTCCTGATTTCGGATTTTTATCAAAGGCATCATAAAACAAAGGCTGATTCGTTCGTAAACTAATTTGAGCGATATCATTTAATTTTATTTCTGTTTCGTTGGTAAATTCCCAATCGTTGATGTTCCATTTTTGATTGACTTCTTGAATTTTCACGCGAACATTTTTAAATCGGTGTTGCAACAAATAGGTTTTTCCTACTTGCAATGGCGTATTGTCTAACCAAGAAATCCAAGAATTAATATGATTGGATTCAGTTGGTAATTCATGGTATAAAACGACAGAATCACCACGGCTAATATCAATGTTGTTTTCAAAATGTAATACAATATTATCGCCAGCTTTTGCCACTTGAATGCTTTCTAAATTCTTCTCAATTTTTACAATTTTAGTTGCCATATTCGCTGGCAAAATAATTACTGTATCGCCAACTTTATAATTTCCACTTAAAACCAAACCCGCATAACCGCGATAATCGTGATAGGCTTCCTCTTTTGGACGAATTACCCATTGCACTTGAAATCGAGATGCTAAATCTTCTGTCGTTTTTACTTCAATAGATTCTAACGTTTCTAACAAAGCTTTTCCTTCGTACCAATTTGTGTTTTCAGATTTCGTTACAATATTATCGCCAACCAAAGCACTTACTGGTATGTAATGGATTTTATTGAAATTTAATTCGGACTTAATATTCTCGAAATCCGATTGAATTTGATTGAAAGTTGCTTCAGAATAATTCAGTAAATCGATTTTATTAATGGCGATAATTGCTTTTTTAATTCCCATTAACGAACCAATACTGGCGTGACGTTTTGTTTGTTCTGTAATCCCTTTTCGAGCATCGACTAAAATGATAATCAAATCGGAATTGGAAGCACCAGTTATCATATTTCTGGTATATTGTTCATGACCTGGAGCATCGGCAATGATAAATTTTCTATTCTTTGTGGAGAAATATTTATAGGCTACATCAATTGTAATTCCTTGTTCGCGTTCTGCTCGAAGTCCGTCTGTAATTAGAGATAAATCGATATCCACACCTTTTTGTTTCGTTTGCTTTTTCAAAACACCTAATTGATCGGTGTGAATACTATCGGAATCATATAAAAGTCGACCTATTAAAGTACTTTTACCGTCATCTACATTTCCTGCTGTTATAAATCGTAATGTGTTCATTTTCTTTTGTTTTTTTATTAATTGTGACAACTCACGAGTTGTCATTACTAGAAATATCCTTGTTTTTTTCTGTCTTCCATGGCAGCTTCAGATAATTGATCGTCTAATCGAGTTTGTCCTCTTTCGCTTACTCTGGTTTGAATGATATCGTCAATTATATCTTGAATTGTTGCTGCTTCGGAAGGAACTGCTGCTGTACATGTCATGTCACCAACCGTTCTGTATCGAACTTTTTCCACCACAACCGTATCATTTTCTAAAGGTTGGATGAATTTTGAAGTCGCCACCAATTTATCTTGGTGGACGATACATTCCCTTTCGTGAGCAAAATACAAACTCGGTAATTCGATGTTGTATTTTTGAATGTAATTCCACACGTCTAATTCTGTCCAATTGCTGATTGGGAACACGCGAACATTATGACCTTTTTTCACTTTTCCGTTTAAAATATCCCATAATTCTGGACGTTGTAATTTGGGATCCCATTGTCCGAAATCGTCTCTAACTGAAAAAATACGTTCTTTTGCTCTTGCTTTTTCTTCATCGCGTCGAGCGCCACCAATGCACGCATCAAATTCATTTTCTTCAATCGCATCTAAAAGTGCGTAGGTTTGTAATGCATTTCGAGAAGGAAAACGACCCGCAGTTTCTTTCAAATTGTATTTTTTAATGCTGTATTCTACAGAAGCAACAATTAGTTTTTCACCAATTTGATTCGCCAAATAATCTCTGAATTCGATGGCTTCTGGAAAATTATGACCTGTATCAATATGCACCAATGGAAAAGGAAATTTCCCAGGACGAAAAGCTTTTAGTGCAAGATGTACCAACACGATTGAATCTTTTCCGCCAGAAAAAAGCAAGGCAGGTTTTTCAAATTGTGCGGCTGTTTCACGAAGAATATAAATCGCTTCGTTTTCTAATTGTTCTAGATAGTTATGTTTTTGACTCATTTGTTTTTTGTTTCAAGTTTCAAGTTATTTTTGTTTCAGGTTGTTTGAACCTGATTTTATTTATGTAATCCACATTCTTTTTTCGATTGATCTTCCCACCACCAACGGCCGGCTCTGAAATCATCGCCAGGTTGTATGGCTCTTGTACACGGTGCGCAGCCAATGCTGACAAATCCTTCGTTGTGTAAAAGATTATAAGGAACTGCGTTTTGTTTTAAATATTCCACTACTTCATCGGTTGTCCAGTTCAATAAGGGATTGAATTTATAAAGTTGTTTTTCTTCGTCCCACTCAATTTCTTTTACGGAATTTCTATTGTTGGATTGTTCTGCTCGTAAACCTGTAATCCAAATTGTTGCTCCAACTAAAGCTCGATTTAAAGGCTCAACTTTTCGAATGGAACAGCATTCTTTTCTTAAATCTACCGAATTGTAAAAAGCGTTAATTCCGTTATCATTAATATACTTTTCGATTGAATCTGAATTCGGATAGAAAGCCTTAATTTTTGCATTGTATTGCAATTGTGTTTTGTCCCAAACGGAATAGGTTTCTGGGAAAAGTCGGCCTGTATCTAATGTAAACACTTCGATGTTTTTAATATTTTGCGAAAAAATAGCGTGAGAAATGACTTGATCTTCAATTCCGAAACTCGTTGAAAAAACTATTTTTTCATCAATAGTATCAGCTATCAATTTTAAGTTTTCTTCAAGATTGTTACTGTTTACAATATTTTTTAAAAAAGTATCGTCCATTATATTTTATAGTTATAAAAAAAACCTCCTTAATAAAGAGGTTTTCTATTTGTAATTAAATTATTAAAACAACAAAGAATACCTCATCTTACTTTACACATAGTAGGACAACACACCATCATTTTATTTGACATTAAATTTTTCATAGTATTATATTATTATTGATTTTGATTTAAATAAAAAAACCTCTGCGATTGGCAGAGGTTTGATTGTATATTTTAAAAAATTAAAATTATGCAATGCGGTGCTCTGCGGAATTTTCCGACATCATACAACACATATTGCAAATAGTAAATTTCATTTTTGTTTCTAATTTTATTTTGCAAATTTAGTTTTATTTTCTAAACAAAAAAATATTTTAGATTATTTTTCTATATTTTATCTTGTATATTTATATTTATAGATTATTTTACAATATAATTTCATGTATTACTATTTATACCATTCCTTAATTAAACTTATATTAATCAAAAAAAAAGTTAAGATTAATTTGCAATTCAATTTCGTTTCATACATTTGCAAACGAAAATCAAGAGGAAAAATTTGAACTGATTGCAACCTCGTTAAAAAAATGCTAAAGCAGAAATTCTCCTTTATCATTCCCTTGCAATCCCATTTTTTTCTTCACTAAATTAATTTTAAATAATTATATTATGGCATATTTATTTACGTCAGAGTCAGTAAGTGAAGGACATCCGGACAAAATTGCAGATCAAATTAGTGATGCATTGATAGATAATTTTTTAGCTTTCGATGCTGAATCAAAAGTAGCTTGCGAAACTTTAGTTACAACTGGTCAAGTAATCCTTGCTGGTGAGGTAAAATCGAACACCTATCTTGACGTTCAAAACATTGCAAGAGAGGTAATTAGAAAAATTGGATACACGAAAAGTGAATACATGTTTGAAGCTAATTCTTGCGGTATCCTTTCTGCAATACATGAACAATCAGCAGACATAAACCAAGGTGTTGATAGGGCTAGCAAAGAAGAGCAAGGAGCTGGAGATCAAGGAATGATGTTTGGTTATGCAACTAATGAAACAGAAAATTACATGCCACTAGCATTAGATTTATCTCATGCTTTATTGATCGAATTAGCTAACTTAAGAAGAGAAAATAACGAAATTAAATACCTTCGTCCAGACGCAAAATCTCAGGTAACTTTAGAATATTCTGATGACAACAAACCACAAAGAATTGATGCGATTGTAATTTCTACGCAACATGATGATTTCGATGAGGAGGCAACGATGTTAGCAAAAATCAAAACTGATTTAGTTGGTATTTTAATTCCTAGAATTAAAGCGAAATATCCGCAATATGCGCATTTATTTAATGACCAAATTACTTACCACATTAATCCAACTGGAAAATTCGTAATTGGAGGACCACACGGAGATACTGGATTGACTGGAAGAAAAATTATTGTTGATACTTACGGCGGAAAAGGAGCTCACGGTGGTGGTGCTTTTTCTGGAAAAGACCCAAGTAAAGTAGATAGAAGTGCTGCTTATGCAACACGTCATATCGCTAAAAATTTAGTTGCTGCAGGAATATGTGACGAAATTTTAGTTCAGGTTTCTTATGCTATTGGTGTTGCTAAACCAACTTCGATAAATGTGGTTACTTACGGAACTAGCAAGGTAAATTTGACTGATGGAGAAATCAGCAAAAAAGTAGAAGCTATTTTTGATATGCGTCCTTACTTTATCGAGCAACGTTTGAAATTAAGAAACCCAATATACAGTGAAACTGCAGCTTACGGTCACATGGGAAGAACTCCAGAAACGGTAACTAAAACTTTTTCGGCGCCTGGTGGATTAACAAAAACTGTAGAAGTTGAGTTATTTACTTGGGAAAAATTAGATTTTGTAGATACTGTGAAAAGTGCTTTTGGAATTAATTAACAAAGTGCATTTTGCGTCACATTGTATTTGAAATAATAGACATATGAAGTTTTTATTACCGCTAAGTTTAATTTTATTTTGGAATTTTAGTTTTTCGCAAAATACTCATGTAATAAATGAGACACATAAAGATTCTTTGGCGATTGAAAATAGAGTGGAAATAAAAAAACCACCGAATGGAGGTTTATTAAAATTCCGTCAATATATTGCTGCTAATTTTAAAATCCCTAATGTTTCTAATTTTCTTGGAGGAAAAATTATTGTTGAATTTACTATAAAAATAGATGGAAGTGTTGGAGATATTAAAATCATAAAAGACATTGGATACGGAACTGGTGATCAGATAAAAAAAATTCTTAAAAATATGCCAAAATGGTCTCCTGCGGTAAAAGACGGAATACAAGTTGAATCCACCTTTACGCTTCCGATTAACATAAAGGGAAATCGTGGTGACGAATAGTGTTATACAACGTCCTTAATAACAGTTTTACACAGAAAAAAACCTGACTATTAATATTTAGTCAGGTTTTTTGTTTTTTAGCCCAGATAGAAGGGAAAATCCTTTTTTTAGGCGATTTTTCTTCGCCTAAAAAAAGATTGGAATGATAGCTGGAAATAGCTACAAATCGTACTTCAAACTGAATATTAAATATCTTGGTTGCACCTTATACTGCGAAGTTCTCGTAGAAAACTGAGAGAAACTATCATCGTTTAAAGAAGTTGTATTTAACAAATTTGTTCCCGAGATTTTATATTCCATCTTTCCTCCTTTTTTCTGATAAATCAGGCTTGCAGTTAAGAAGTCATACTCATTTTTGACTGTTTTTGTGTTGTTTGTATAATTGTAAAACTCATATTCTGACACAAAAGAAAACGCATCTAAAAAGTAATAATCGAGTTTTATAGATGGTGTTTTGGTATAAAATTTTGTGTTCTGATAATCATTTATCAAATAATTATAACCCAATTCGATATTAGGCAAATTCTTAAAATTCGTTGATGCTTTGATAGTATAATTTTGAGTCAAACTTTCGTTGGTTTGTGTCAAATTATTTTGAATATTATTAAATTTTGACCAACTACCAGCTAAAGTTAGCGATGCTTTATAATATCGTAAAAACGAACGACCGTAATTCGCTGCTCCATTTATAGATTCGTCGGCAAAATTTGAATTGATTGCCGTACTAACTTGATTTATTCCCAAAAATGTTGATGAATTCTTTACTGGATTTACTTTACGCGAATAAGAAATATTGGCAAATATATTTTCGAAATTAAACATGTTGTATTTGAAAAATCTCAAAGTATGTGTATGCGACAATGCATTTTCTAAATCTCGATTTCCTTTAAATAATGAGTTGTAGCTAGAGAATACATTTCCTGCTGCAAACTTATTTACATCAGTAAAATCAGTAGTTAAACCATAATTATACGTTAGTGTTTCCGATTTTTTTATTTGATACAAAGCATATACATCTGGCAAAACTCTATAAAAATTATTTTTTAGATTTGTTCCCAATTGCGCATCACTTGTATTGTATTTATGAACCGAAAAACCTGGATTGAAGGTAAATTTCCCTGTTAGAAATTTGTAATGCAAGCCCAAAAACATATCGTTGAAACTGTATATCACATCATTTATATTTTCAACAGAATTAATATTATTTGTTGTTCCGTTGTCTAAAATCTGAAAAATATTTGAGTTGAATGACTGATAAGAATTTGTATTTCCTAAAGTCACATTGATATTACTTTTTGGTGTAAGCATATAATAATAATCAAATTTCGAATCGGTTTTATTGGTTTTTATAAAACGATTTTGATTGATATCATTCCTTGCTTCTCCCAAAACATAACCACTAAAAAGAAAGGGTTGGCTTTCTAAATTGGCATTATAAAACGGATTTTCGTTCTGATATAGATTTTGCACTTCTAATGCAAAAACATTCTTGTCATTCTTAGTATAATAAGCATTGAAATTCTGATTTAACGAGAATGGATTTTGTTTTTTATTTGTAATTATATCCTGGCTATTTACGAACATTGAGTTTGGTCCAAAAACATCTTGGCTCGAATTGTTGTTTTCATCTTGTTTGGATTGCTTTGCTAAAGCATCGTAATCTATTTGCAATTTAGTATTTGGTTTATATGTTCCGCTTAATTTATATAAGCCCAAATTACTTTTTTGATGCGTAACTTCATTTCTGTTTTCCGAACTTTTTGTCGTGCCGTCCGTATTTAGATAGTTGGTTTGATTTTTTGTTTCTAAATCGGTTTCGGTAGCAGAAAGAATTACAAATCCTGAAATACTTAATGTTTTTATTGGGTTGTAAGAAAAATTTGTTGCTCCAAATTTAGTTTCAATTTCTTTTGCTCGATTGTTTCTAAGGAGCGAAATTCCTAAATCATTTGAAGAAATATTGAAGTTTGTCCCTCCTTTTTTCATCATATTTTTGAAACCACCTTTAAACTTAAAATAATCTTGAACTGTAAATGGTAATTCGCCAATATTATTGAAATTTCCTAAAACATTGACACTATATTTCGGACTGTAATAAAACAATTTCGGGTTTACTTCATACCTGCTTTCGGTATGACCAACACCTATCCCAGCGGTCATGTCTCCAAACCAGAAATTTTTTTTCCCTGATTTTAGTTTGATATTCATAGCTACATTATCTTCGTTATTTTCAAGACCTTTTAGCGCGCCAACTTCATTGTAGTTTCTTAAAACTTGTACTTTATCGATTGCATCGGCTGGAATATTTTTAACTCCAAGTTTTGTATCACCATCAAAAAAATCTTTTCCTTCAACCATCAGTTTCGATACTTTTTTGCCTTCTACTTCTACTTCACCATCTTTGTTTACGGTAACTCCGGGTAATTTTTTGAGGACATCTTCTAACTTGCGTTCGGTACCAGTTTTGAATGAATCGGCATTATAAATTATGGTATCACCTTTTATCGAAACTGGCATTTCTCGTACAATTTCGACTCCAGCTAATTCCGTTGCATCAGAATTTAATGTTATTGTTTGCGAAATATCTTCGGATTTTGTAGCAATAACAAGGTTTTTTGTTTTTAAACCTAAATAAGAAAACTTTACATTATAAGTAGCATTTACTTTTAGCGAAAGCTGAAATTTCCCTTTATCATTGGTTATCGAATAGGAATCGACAGCTTTTGTAACTTGATTTACCGCCATGACGTTTGCCATTTCGAGTGGCGCATTTGTGGTGTCTTTTACGATTCCTTGAAAAGTAATATTTTGAGAAAATGTGATTGATGTTACGAATAAAAGTAACAACAAAAACATTTTTTTGAGTTTTAGATTTACCATATAAGGCAGTTAAGAGGCATGTGTTTTTAAAAAAATTGAATTATGATTACCTTCCCATTCTTATTTGCATACCACTATTCCCATCACGACCTTGACCTTGATTCATCTGTTTTATCTCTTCCATTTTTTTAGTAACTATTTCGTCATATTCTTTTTGAGTTACTACTTTTCCGTTTGTTGGCGCTTTTATTTCTTTTTTGTCCTTTATATTCATTGCAATTTTAGAACACAGTAAAGTTGTTTTTCCTGCACTTACTTCGAGAATTATACCTGGCAAACCAAAATAGTTTTCTGGGCCATTACTTACCGGAATTTCTGGAGTGTACCAAGCTACCACTTCAATTTCTTTAGGAATTTCCCCATCAGACGCCATCAAACTTGTAGTTTTTGGCTTTTCGGTATTTGTTGTTTTGTCTTTGTTTTCTTCTTGTTTTTTCATTCTGAAATTTCTAAAATCAGACTGACTTGCTTTCTGTTTTGCAGTGGCTTTAAAACACATATAACCGCCAATTTCTTTAGTTTCTTGGCTCATTTTCCAATCTAATTTAGGTAAAGTATCTTGAATTAGAAACTCTTTTCCCATTATTTCCTTATCAATTACAAAGGTTTTTTCTTTTATATTTTTGAATTGCGTACCACCGCCACCCAAAAACGAAGACATCATTCTCATTCCGCCACCACTTTGAGTTCCTGGCGCATCTAGCTTTTCTTCTTCTTTATAAATAGAGGTGTTCTTGTCGAAATTAAGCACAAATGTTTTTTCGAACATTTTTTGCATTCTTTCTTCAAACATTTTTTGCATTTCGGGCGTAATGTCTTTATTGCCTTCCATTCTAGATTTGAAATCGGCAGTACTAGTTTTAGATTCATATACTGCCATTCCCTGAAAATCTTGTGCAAATGCAGTAATATTTACGATTACTAAAGTTAATATTGTGATTATTTTGTTCATTTTTAATATATTTTATTTTTGTTTTACAAATATGACGAATGAAATTGTGTTTTGTTACTAATGATTTGTTAAATAAAAAAGTAGAACTTTTAAAAATTTAAAAAGTTTAATCGTAATTTAGCGTCAATGAAAAAAATTGTACTCCTTTTCGTTTTTCTTATCTCGTCATTGGCGCATTGCCAATATATGAATCATGTAGCTTCGCAAATTGGTACGGAATTTATTAAAGCCGACCAGTATGTTGGCGAAGATGCTTTTGGTTATAAATATTTTATAAAAAATGGGGTTTTATTTAAAATTAAAAAATCGGAGAATTATCAATATAAAAACATTGCTTTAGGCAAAATTTCGAGAGTTGATATTCAGAATTCATTAAAAATTATTTTGTTTTACGAAAACTTTAATACTGCCATAATTCTTGACAACCAACTGAATGAGATACAAAAAATTAGTTTTTCTGAAAGCACAAAAAATATTATTGCAAGTGCCATAGGAATCTCATCTCACAATAGTCTTTGGGTTTTCAATTCGGTAAATCAGCAAATTGGATTGTATGATTATTTAAAAAAAGAATACAAAAACATAGCAGTTCCAGTTACTGGTGTCATCAAATATTATCAAACAAATTTTAATAATTTCTATTGGATTGACGAAAGAAATTATTGCTATTCCTGTGATATTTTCGGAAAAATAATAGCTCTAGGAAAAGTGCCTGATTTCGATTCAGTCCAATTAACTTCAAACCTAAGTTTTATCTTTAAGAAAAATGGCATCCTATATTATCAGGTTTTGAATGATGACAAAAAAACAGTCATCAATTTAACAGAAAAAAGCTATCTAAGTTTTTACTATGTAGACCAAAATTTATCTATTTTTACAGACGAAGGAATTACAAAATATCAAATTAATTTACCATAATGCACATAGCAATAGCAGGAAACATAGGCGCAGGAAAAACAACATTAACGAAGCTTTTGGCAAAACATTTTAAATGGGAACCACATTTTGAAGATGTGGTAGACAATCCTTATTTAGATGATTTTTACCATCAGATGGAACGTTGGTCGTTTAACCTTCAAATTTATTTTCTAAATAGTCGTTTTCGTCAAGTATTACAAATTCGTGAAAGCGGTAAAAAAATAATACAGGACAGAACCATTTATGAGGATGCTCATATTTTTGCACCCAACTTGCATGCTATGGGATTGATGACTAATCGTGATTTTCAGAATTATTCTTCGCTTTTCGAACTGATGGAAGGTTTAGTTGGCCCTCCAGATTTGTTAATTTATTTACGTAGTTCGATACCTAATTTAGTAGGACAAATACACAAACGTGGTCGAGAGTACGAAAACTCTATTTCGATAGATTATTTGAGTCGTCTGAACGAGCGTTACGAAGCTTGGGCAACTAGTTATACCAAAGGGAAATTATTAATTATTGATGTTGATAATGTAGATTTTGTAAATAATCCCGAAGATTTAGGTATGATTCTAAATAGAATTGATGCAGAGCTAAATGGTTTGTTTTAAAAAAATCAACTAATAGATATAAAAAATGCCTCACATAATTTGTGAGGCATTTTTTTGTGTAATCTAAAAAGAATTATTTCTTTAAAGCATCAATTTTTGCTTGAACTTCTGCTTCTGTTCCTTCAAAAACTTGCGAAGTTGAAATCCCATTTACTACAGTAGTAACATTTGCTTTTGTGTTACCATTATCAGTCGATTTTTCAATCATTACTTGTTTAGAAATTTCTTGTTTTATTTCTCCTTTAAATTTTCCTGCTTCGTCATAATGTGACATACATTCTGCTTTTTCTTCAGCATTACAACCCATTTCATCACACATTTTAGCGCACTCATCTTTGGTCATTGTAGCCATTTTAGTCATATCGCATTTTGAAGTAGCGCATGATTTCATTTCAGTTTTAACTTCCGACGGGCAACATGCAGCTTTTGAAGTGTTTTCCGAATGACTTCCGTTACCTAAAATTGGAGCAATTACCAATCCTATTAAACATGTTAACTTGATTAATATATTCATAGATGGTCCAGAAGTATCTTTAAATGGATCTCCAACAGTATCTCCAGTTACCGCTGCTTTATGAGCATCAGAACCTTTGTAAGTCATTTCTCCATTGATCATCACTCCAGCTTCAAAAGATTTTTTAGCATTATCCCAAGCACCACCAGCATTGTTTTGAAAAACTGCCCAAAGTACACCAGAAACGGTAACTCCAGCCATATATCCACCTAACATTTCAGCAACTAACTGATGATTGTCTCCGTAAACTAATAACCCTAAAAGTACAATAGCGATTGGGAAACCAATAGTCATAATACCTGGCAACATCATTTCGCGTAAAGCGGCTTTTGTAGAAATATCGACACATTTTGCATATTCTGGTTTTCCAGTTCCTTCCATAATTCCTGGAATTTCCTTGAATTGACGACGGACTTCATAAACCATATCCATGGCAGCTTTTCCAACTGAATTCATTGCCAATGCTGAGAAAACTACTGGTATCATTCCACCAATAAACAACATTGCCAAAACTGGCGCTTTGAAAATATTAATACCATCAATTCCTGTAAAAGTTACATATGCAGCAAATAATGCCAATGAAGTTAATGCAGCCGAAGCGATTGCAAAACCTTTACCAGTTGCTGCAGTTGTGTTACCAACTGAATCTAAAATATCAGTTCGAGTACGAACTTCTTTTGGCAATTCGCTCATCTCAGCGATTCCACCAGCGTTATCAGATATTGGTCCAAAAGCGTCGATTGCTAATTGCATTGCAGTAGTTGCCATCATTGCTGATGCAGCTAATGCTACTCCGTAAAATCCTGCTAACGCATAAGATGCCCAAATCGCAGCAGCAAATAATAATACCGTTGGAAATGTAGAAATCATACCCGTTGCTAATCCAGCAATTACATTGGTTCCTGCTCCCGTAGATGATTTTTGTACAATTGCCAAAACTGGTTTTGTTCCCAATCCTGTATAATATTCCGTTACTGATGAAATGGCTCCACCAACTACCAATCCAACCAAAGTAGCATAAAACACTCTCATTGAAGAAATTTCAAGCATTCCTTCTCCGAAGAAACTCATTGTCATTGTTGTTGGCAACATATATTTTACTAAGAAATAACAAGCAACAGCAGTCATAAGAATTGACGCCCAGTTACCGATATTTAATGCTTTTTGAACTTGTGCTTCTTTGGCATTGTCATCCGAAATTTTCACTAACATTGTTCCTATAATAGAAAACAAGATTCCGAAACCAGCAATCGCCATTGGTAATAAGATTGGTCCAATTCCGCCAAAAGCGTCTTCGATTTTTCCGCCCATATCTTTAATAACGTAGTTACCTAAAACCATTGCTGCAAGAACTGTTGCAACGTAAGAACCAAATAAATCGGCACCCATCCCTGCAACATCACCTACATTATCTCCAACGTTATCTGCAATTGTAGCAGGATTACGAGGATCATCTTCTGGAATTCCAGCTTCAACTTTACCTACTAAATCTGCTCCGACATCGGCTGCTTTGGTATAAATTCCGCCACCAACTCTTGCGAATAAAGCGATAGATTCAGCTCCAAGTGAAAAACCAGCCAATGTTTCTAATACAATTGTCATGTCTTCAGTTGATGTCCAAACACCACCCATAAATTTATGGAACAAAAGAATAAAAATTCCTGTTAAACCAAGAACTGCTAGACCAGCAACACCTAATCCCATTACAGTTCCACCACCAAAAGAAACTTTCAAAGCTTGCGGCAAACTAGTACGAGCGGCTTGAGTTGTGCGGACATTAGTTTTTGTTGCGATTTTCATTCCCATATTTCCAGCCAAAGCCGAGAAAAAAGCTCCTATAATAAAGGCAATAACTATTAACCAATGCGTTGTTGCGTTTGGCAATAATGTCAAACCAAATAAAACCACACTTGCTCCGATAACAAAGAAAGTTAATAAACGGTATTCTGCTTTTAGGAAAGCTAATGCACCTTCGTAGATGTAATCTGAAATTTCTTTCATTTTGCCGTCTCCAGCGTCTTGCTTTAAGACCCAGCTCTTTTTGATTTGCATAAAAATCAATCCGATGATTGCCATAACTATTGGCACATAAATCATTATTGTATTCATAATTTTGTTTTTATTGTAAATTTTATCGGGTGCAAAAGTAATAAAATGATGTTAATTAATGGCAATTTTTCATTTTTTTTAGATTAAATGTTGTTCAAGTTTAAGATGAATCAAATTTTTAGCTGGATTTTAATAAAGTGATGAAAATATTATAAGTTTGTAAATAGAATTTAAATTATTAATTATGAAAAAATTTAAAGATAATACATTTAAAACATTAGAAGGCACAGCATTTCATTTCGTTATGATTTTAACGATGTCTTTTCTAATATTTTTTGATGGTTTAGAAAATGCTTATTGGCCAATGATTGGCTTCGTATTGATAATGATGTATGGAATGTTTAGTTTCAGTTTTAACTATTTTGAAA
>NZ_JAYURN010000166.1:0-23949 GCF_043756175.1 Flavobacterium sp. | reverse complement strand
TTGCATTTTTTGTTGTTGAACTAGCTTCTAAAAGGTCTTATAATTACACTTAAAAATACAAAAAAAGGAGTGGAAAATTTTGATTTCTACTCCTTTTATTTACAATATATTCTTAAAAAAGACTTTTTCAGTGGGCTCGAAATCTCTGAGGCATTTTTTTAATTAATCAAAACGCATTAAGACTTTACTAATTTATCTTTTCTGTTTTTTATATTCAAAACTTTATCTTTACTAGCAACGGCAGGTTTCTTTATGTCGCCAAGTACATTTATAGCTTCTTCAATATAGGCGTCTTTAGATAAGCTTTCGTGCCAATCTTTTCTTTTTTGACTTAATAATGTATCTTTTTTAATAAATTCCATTTCTTGAGGAAGTGATGTAAATTTAAGCGAGTTTTGGAATTTTGTAATAGCCTTGAATTTTTTAGTTCCTTCTTCTATCGATGCTTGTTCTGATTTAAATTTATTAATATTCAAGCTAATTATATTGTCTTCTTTTCGGTCATTAATCCATTTTGCATTTTCATCAATTAGTTTAAACTGTGTGTTTTCTAATATTCTTTTTTGACTATTAGCAACTACGTTTTCAAAGTTATTTATAGATTTTAAAGATTCAAACGGAGCCTCATCAATTTTATCCCAAGGCATTGCATTTTCTACATCACGTTCTCCAATTTTTATATACGTATAACGGTCTGGTATAGCAATGTCGCTAGAAACACCTTCAAGTTGTGTAGAACCACCATTTATTCTGTAAAATTTTTGAGTTGTTGTTTTCAAAGCACCAAAATCTCCCATCGTAGGACTATTGCGAACAAACTGATTTAAGTCGATTACATTTTGTACTGTTCCTTTTCCGTAAGATTGTTTGCTTCCCATAATGACACCTCTTTTGTAGTCTTGTATTGCTGCAGCAAAAATTTCTGAAGCTGAAGCTGAAAAATTATTAATCATAACCACAAGCGGCCCATCCCATTGGACTCTAGAATCATGGTCAGAAAGTATTTCTTTCTTTCCTTTGGCTGATTTTATTTGCACAACTGGCCCTTCTTCTATAAATAAACCTGTAATATCTACTACGGTTTTTAATGAACCTCCTCCATTATCACGCAAATCCATCACGATTCCTTGTACGCCTTCTTTTTTAAGATTTTCAACTTCAACAGCAACATCTTTTGCGGCATCGCGATTGTCATTATTTTCGAAATCGATATAAAATTTTGGTAAATATATCACACCATATTTTACTCCATTTTTCTCGACAATACTAGATTTTGCATAGGTTTCTTCGATTTCCACAATATCTCTTATGATTGATATTTTAACTATCGAACCATCTACTTTTTTTACGGTAAGTTTAACTTCTGTTCCTTTAGGTCCTTTTATTTTTTTTACCACATCGTCAAGTCTCATTCCAGTAACATCTACTGCTTCGTTGTTACCTTGTCCTACTTTTAGGATTAAATCACCGGGCTCTAATTCTTTTCCTCTCCATGCTGGTCCGCCAGAAATTAATTCTGAAATTTCTGTAAAGTCATTTGTTTTTTGAAGCCTTGCACCAATACCTTCTAATTTTCCACTCATACTCACATCAAATTTATCTTTTTCGTCTGGAGCAAAATAATAAGTATGTGGATCAAATTGAGCAACTATAGCATTTACGTATGCCACAAACCAATCGTCTTCATTAGATTCTTTTATGAAATCGAAATAATCTTTGAGTGTTTTTTGTGTTGTATCTCTTGCTTCTTTCTCTAATTGTGAAAAAGTTTTCGCAACATATTTTGGGTCTTTTACTTTTTTAGAAGCTTCTATTTTTTCTTTTTCTACTATAGTAGCTAGAATAGAAAGTTTCATTTGCAAACGCCATCTGTTTTTTAATTCTGAATAATTTTTAGCGTAAGCGTTTTTATCTGAATCTAAGTTAATGGTTTCATCAGTTGTAAAATCGTATGGCTTCTCGTTTAGTGATTTGTAAACCACTTCAACTTCTCGCATACGTTTTTGCAAACGCTCATATGTTAATTTAAAAAAGGTTAAATCACGATCGTGAATCATATCATCTATTTGCAATTCATAAGCCTTAAATTCATCAATATCAGATTGTACAAAAAATCTTTTTGAAGGATCTAATGCGTCCAAATAATCTTTGTAAACCCCTTGCGAAAACTTATCATCCATAGCAATTGGATCATAATGTCCTTTTTCAATAACAAAAGTTATCAAATCCAAAAGCATTTTGTCTTTCTCTGGGTCATTTTCTTTCTTCGGCATAAAACTCCACAAAGTGGCAGAGATAGCAAGAACAGCTAAAATTACTTTATAATTCCTTTTCATAAAATTCAAAATTGCATTCATAATATTTAACTAAAGTACATAAAAAACCATGCCATAATAATATTTCGCCTATAATTTTTTGTTAAAGATGTAAAATTAACTACTTGCAAGTAAAAATGCTTAATTTAGCCTCGCTTTTTTGTGTTAAATTTATGACTTTAGATAAATAATAAAATGAGTAAACCATTAATATTAGTTACAAACGACGATGGCATTTCGGCGCCAGGCGTACGAAGCCTTATAGAAGTTATGCAAGAAATAGGAACGGTTGTTGTTGTTGCTCCTGATAGTCCGCAAAGCGCAATGGGACACGCCATAACTATAAATAGCACCTTGCATTTGAATAAAGTTTCTGGAGAAAATGCACTTGTAACCGAGTATAGTTGCTCAGGAACTCCTGTAGATTGTGTGAAACTAGCGGTAAATGAAATTTTGAAACAAAAACCAGATCTTTGTGTTTCTGGTGTTAATCACGGATCAAACTCATCAATAAATGTAATTTATTCAGGAACCATGAGTGCTGCTGTTGAAGCTGGTATTGAAGGAATTCCTGCTATTGGATTTTCATTATTAGATTATGATTGGAATGCCGATTTTGAAACTTTTAAACCCTACATAAAAAAAATTGCACTCGAAGTTTTACAAAAAGGATTACCCGATAGTGTGGTGCTAAATGTAAATTTCCCAAAAAGAAAAGAAGAAGATTTAAAAGGAATTAAAATTTGTCGACAAGCGAAAGCCATGTGGGAAGAAAAATTCGACAAACGAAAAACCCCGCAAGGCAAGGATTATTACTGGCTCACAGGCGAATTTGTAA
Organism: Flavobacterium sp.; assembly: GCF_043756175.1. Classification (GTDB taxonomy): domain Bacteria; phylum Bacteroidota; class Bacteroidia; order Flavobacteriales; family Flavobacteriaceae; genus Flavobacterium. The sequence goes on along the minus strand of NZ_JAYURN010000166.1, from coordinate 20,796 downwards.
ACCAAGATAAAGGCGAAGATACCGATGAATGGGCTTTGGAAAATGGATATATTTCGGTAGTGCCAGTTCAGTTCGATATGACGGCGCATCACGCAATTCAGCAATTAAATAATTGGAATTTAAACAGATAATTATGAAATATTTATGATGACTAAATCACGAACACAAATGAATGTTCCCTTATAAATATACCATATTCCAATAAAAAAACAAAAATTATCTACATATGAAAAAAACAGATTTACTTATAGGTGCTTTAATCGGATTTATTGCTACTTTTTTAGGAACGTACATTTTCTTTACTTTTTGTACTGAATATGGCTTTTTAGAAGGTGTAAAAGGCATGAAAAGTCAAGGATTTCTAGGAAAAGTAATCACACTAGGTGCTATCCTAAATTTAGTTGTGTTTTTTATATTATTAAAAATGAATAAAGAACTCATGGCTCGTGGCGTTGTCTTGGCAACAATTACTTTAGCTATAATTACCATGTTTGTTTAAATAATTGACAAAAAATGAAATACTACATTATTGCTGGCGAAGCATCGGGCGATTTGCACGGTTCGAACCTCATGAAAGGCATTTATAAAGAAGACTCTCAGGCAGAAATTCGTTTTTGGGGAGGCGATCTCATGCAACAAACAGGCGGAACTTTAGTAAAACATTACCGAGACTTGTCGTTTATGGGTTTTCTAGAAGTGGTTCTAAATTTGAAAACCATTCTTAATAATATTAAAATTTGTAAAGCGGATATTTTAAATTTTAAACCTGATGCTATTATTTTTATAGATTATCCGGGTTTTAATATGAGAATTGCAAAATGGTCCAAAAAACTAGGAATAAGCAATCATTATTATATTTCACCACAAATTTGGGCTTGGAAAGAAAACAGAATAAAAGCTATAAAAAACGATGTCGATAAGATGTATGTTATTCTTCCGTTTGAGAAAGATTTTTACGAAAAGAAGCATCATTTTCCTGTAGAATTCGTTGGTCATCCGTTAATAGACGCTATAAATAACCGTCAGAAAACCAATTCAGAACAATTCAAAAAAGATAATAACTTAGACGAAAGGCCTATTATTGCACTTTTGCCTGGAAGCAGAAAACAAGAAATTGAAAAAATGTTGTCCGAAATGTTGTCCGTTGTAAAAGACTTTCCTGATTATCAGTTTGTCATTGCTGGTGCACCAAGTCAGGAATATTCATTTTACGAGCAGTTTTTAACGAATGATCAAGTTCATTTTATATCTAATAAAACCTATGATTTATTAAGTGTGTCTCATGCAGCCTTGGTGACTTCGGGAACAGCAACCTTAGAAACAGCTTTGTTTAAGGTTCCAGAAGTGGTTTTGTATAAAGGAAGTTGGGTTTCGTATCAGATCGCAAAACGCATTATAACACTCAAATACATTTCGTTAGTTAATCTAATCATGGATAAAGAAGTGGTTACCGAACTTATTCAGGAAGATTGCAATTCTAAAAAAATAAAAGTAGAACTCGAAAAAACAATAGAACCTTCATACAGAAATACGCTTTTGGCCAATTATGATTTGTTAGAAAAACAATTGGGCGGAGCAGGAGCTAGCGATAAAACAGCACATTTGATTGTTCAAGATATGCAAATGCAAAAAAAATAATTATGAAACTATTTATAACAGGAATATCAACCGATGTGGGTAAAACCATTGCATCATCAATCGTAGTCGAAGCATTAGAAGCCGACTATTGGAAACCCATTCAAGCAGGAGATTTAGACAATTCTGATAGTCACAAAATCGAAGCATATATATCCAATCAGAAAACGGTAATTCACGAGAATAGTTATTTGTTAAACACGCCTGCAAGTCCACATCTTGCAGCAAAAATTGATGGTGTTTCAATAGATTTAAAAAAAACAACAGAACCATCTACTAAAAACCATCTTGTAATTGAGGGTGCTGGCGGACTTTTTGTTCCATTAAACGATACCGATTGTGTTATCGATTTAATAAAACCAGATTATAAAGTCGTTGTCGTTTCTCGCCACTATCTAGGAAGCATCAACCACACATTACTAACGATTGAAGCCTTGCAAAATAGAAAAATAACTATTGCAGGAATTATTTTTAATGGAAACGAAAATAAATCGACCGAAGAAATTATTTTATCAAAAACAGGTGTAAAATACATAGGAAGGATAAATGACGAACCTTATTTCGATAAAAATGTAATCTTAGAATATGCCGATATTTTTCGTGAAAACCTTCTAAATTTATAAAACCTTTATGAAACTCTGTGTTTTTCTTCATGTATCTTTGTCAAATAAATCTTCATTAAATGAACCTTTCCGAAAGAGATCAAAAACACAATTGGCATCCATATACGCAACATAAAACTTCACAATCCGAAATTGCCATTACAAGAGGAGAAGGCGCATTATTATGGGACGAAAATAACAAAGAATACATCGATGCAATTGCTTCCTGGTGGGTTAATCCGTACGGACATTCCAATAAATATATTGCCGATGCTATTTACAAACAACTCACCACTTTAGAACATGTTTTGTTTGGCGGATTCACACATGAACCAGCTGTTTTGTTATCAGAAAAATTAATAGAGATTTTACCTAATAACCAACAAAAAATCTTTTATTCTGATAATGGTTCCACAGCGGTTGAGATCGCTATAAAAGTGGCGATGCAATATTTTTATAATAAAAACGAAAAACGAACCACCATAATTGCTTTCGAAAATGCTTTTCATGGTGATACTTTTGGAGCAATGGCAGCGAGTGGTATTTCATTTTTTACCGAAGCATTCAAAGGATCATTAATTCAAGTTATTAGAATTCCTGTTCCAACTATTGGTAACGAAAAGGCAAGTTTAGACGCTTTGACAAAAACTATAAAAGAATATGATTGTGCCGCTTTTATTTTTGAACCACTGGTTCAAGGAGCAGCAGGAATGGTCATGTATGAAGCTTCTGAGTTGGATAAATTAATAAAAATCTGCAAAGAAAATCAAGTTTTCACCATTGCCGACGAAGTGATGACGGGTTTTGGAAAAACAGGAAAAACTTTCGCTTGCAATTATCTAGAAGAAAAACCAGATATGATGTGCTTGTCTAAAGCCTTAACTGGCGGAGCAATTCCTATGGCGATTACCACATTTACCCAAGAAATTTTCGATGGTTTTTATGACGACGATGTAAATAAAGCCTTATTTCACGGACATACCTTTACGGCAAATCCGACGGGTTGTGCGGCATCTTTGGCAAGTATACAATTGCTGAAATCTGATGAAATGCAAGAAAATATTAAAAGAGTAAATAATCAACATTTACAATTTCAGCAAAATATAAAACAACACGCGAAAGTAAAAACAACACGAGTACTAGGTGTAATTTTTGCGTTAGAAATTAAAACCGAAAACCAAGAATCGTATTACGGTAATCTTCGTAATAAGCTATATAATTTCTTTATCGAGAATGGCGTAATTTTGCGCCCAGTTGGGAATATAGTTTACATTTTGCCACCTTATATTATTACAAACGAACAATTACAAAAAGTATATCAAACCATCGAAGAAGCATTAGAAATAGTTTAAATTTGTAATTATTACACAAAGATTCACAAAGCGAAAAATCACAAAGGTTCACAAAGAGGTTAAAATAATTTAAAAATATAACTTTGTGAATCTTCGTGTATTCTTTGTGAATCTCTGTGAAATATAATTTATTAGAGAAAAAATTAATTTTGAATACAAAAATAGCCATAACTGCCCTTTCGTCTTTTTCACCATTAGGTAATCAACCAGAGTTAATCTGGTCGGAATACCTAAAGGAAACTTCGTTAATTTCCGAAAAAAAAATTGGCAATCAAACCATTCCCGTAGCAACTATTTCGGAAGAATTAAAAAAATTGGTTGAAGCACTAAAACAATCGGATAACAAATACAAATCGTTAGACAATTCCGTTTTGTATGCTATTTTAGCTTCACGTCAAGCAGTTACTAACGCGGGTTGGACTCCAAACGATATTTTTGGAATCAACATTGGTTCTTCCCGTGGTGCCACCGAATTATTCGAAAAACACCACCAAGAATTTATAGAAACTGGGAAAACAGGAACATTGTCCTCGCCAACCACAACATTAGGTAATATTTCCTCTTGGATTGCGCATGACTTGAAATCTTCAGGACCAGAAATTTCCCATTCTATAACATGTTCTACCGCCTTGCATGCTTTGCTAAATGGCGTGGCTTGGCTTCGTGCAGGTATGGCTGATAAATTCCTAGTTGGCGGAAGTGAAGCGCCACTTACCGCATTCACAATCGCACAAATGCAGGCTTTAAAAATTTATTCGAAAGAAGAAAACGAGTTTAAATGCCGCGCTTTTGATTTGAATAAAACCAAAAACAGCATGGTTCTTGGCGAAGGTGCTGCGGTAATTTGTTTAGAAATTGGCGAAAGCAAAAATGCTTTGGCTTATATAGAAGGAATAGGCTATGCTACAGATATTTTAGAACACGGAATTTCGATTTCTACCGAAGCAGATTGCTTTCAGAAGTCTATGAAAATGGCATTACAAAATACTAATTTATCCGAAGTTGATGCCATTGTGATGCACGCACCAGGAACCATAAAAGGAGATTTATCTGAATATAAAGCCATTCAAAAAGTGTTTGGCCCTTCGTCAGGGTCAGAACAAGAGAATTTACCAATGCTCACTACCAATAAATGGAAAATCGGTCACACTTTTGGTGCTTCAGGAATGCTAAGTGTCGAGTTGGCTATTCTAATGATGCAACACAATCAGTTTATTGGTGTGCCATTTGTAGCGAAGCAATCGGAAAGAAAAAACATTCGTAAAGTACTGGTAAATGCCGTTGGTTTTGGTGGAAATTCGGTTTCAATTCTACTGTCAGTCTGAGCTTGTTGAAGATTTTTATTATTTTTATTTGCACTTCGACAGGCTCAGTGTGACAGTTGTGTGAAATTTTACTTTATTGTAAGTCTGAGCTTGTCGAAGATTCTTTGTTTTTATTTGCACTTCGACAGGCTCAGTGTGACAGTTGTGTAAAATTTTACTTTATCGTCAGTCTGATAGTCGAGTAGAATGTTACTTTGTTATTACAATGTCAGTCTGAGCTTGTCGAAGACCCGTCAATAATATTTCCAAATTCAGTATAGTTTTTAGAATATAAAACCAGTTTGTCCCAATTCTCAGAAATTAAAGCTTCTTTTTTTCTTCTACTCCAACCTTTTATTTGTTTTTCCGTTGCAATCGCATTGTTTACATCATTGAATGTTTCAAACCAAACTAAGGTTAAAGGTTTTTTGTTGTGTGTATATGCTTCTTTATTTAAACTTTCATTATGTTCAATTAAGCGCCTTTCAAGATTGTTAGTAAATCCTGTATAGTAAGAATCATCATTGCATTTTAATATATAAACAAAATATGTTTTCATAAATGATTGTTTTTTTAAAGCACTTCGACAAGCTCAGTGTGACAGCCGAGTAAATTGTTATTTTGTAATTATATTATCAGTCTGAGCTTGTCGAAGACTCTAATGCTTTTACCTTCTCATATATCAAGTTGCTCTCCCAGCCTTTTCGCAACAAGAAATCACAAAATTTCTTTCGTTTTTTTATTAGGTAAGTTTCTCGCATATTTTCCCAATTATTTTCGGCAAGTTTGTGGAAAGTTTCTAAATATTCGTCGGGCGTAATTTCTTTAAGGGCTGTATTGATGTTGTATTGTGATATTTTTCGAAATTTTAACTCGTTTACAATTCGAATTTTTCCCCAAGATTTAATTCGGTGTTTCCCACGAGCAAAACTGCACGCAAAACGTTCTTCGTTAAGAAAATTATGCTCGATAAGATGCACAATAATCATATCGATAGCCTGTGGAATCATTTTTAAATCATATAATTTTGCAACTACTTCCTGATGGCATCGTTCCTGATATGAACAATAATATTCTAGTTTGATTTGTGCTTCGGCTACTGTAAAGCTTTTGTTTGATGGAGTTTTCAATTATTTAACAATTTGATAATAATTTCACGAGACTTAAGTGATTGATATTGCGAGACATTTGTATACATTTGCGTCCGCATTTTTAATATTAAAACGGAGATTTAAAAAAATTTAAATAAATAACCCCAAATTTATGAAAATTAAATTACTATTAATAACAATGTTATTTTCGATGTTTGCTTTTGGACAAGCAACTGATTTGTTTATATCAGAATATGTCGAAGGAAGTTCTAGTAATAAATATATTGAAATATATAACGGAACAGGAGCAAGTATAAATCTTTCAGACTATAGGTTAAGGCTATATGCGAATGGAGCCGTAGCTCCAACAAATGATGTGTTATTGTCAGGAACAATTAACAACGGATCTGTAATTGTTTACCAAAATTCAGCAGCAACTCTTTATGCAGGAATTAATAATACAGCATTAGGTTTTAATGGAGATGATGCTGTTGTTCTGTTTAAAATATCAACAGGTTTAATCGTTGATGTAATAGGAAATATTGGATGTGATCCAGGTACGGCATGGACTGCTGCTGGATATAGCACATTAGATAAAACATTAAGAAGAAAAACTTCTATTTGTGGCGGGGTTATTTTAAATCCAGGAGGCACTTGTAATGCAACTTCTTTTCCGACATTGTCTGCGGAATGGGATATTTTCAACATAGATACCGTTTCTGACCTAGGTTCTCATGTGATGTCTTGTAGTCCAATTCCAGAAATAAACATTCAAGGCAACGCAACCACAATCGTCGATGGAGATGCGTCGCCATCAACAATTGACGATACAGATTTTGGTTCGACAGATATTACAGCAGGAACAATAATAAAAATATTTACCATACAAAATACAGGAACAGCGGCATTAAACCTTACCGATGTTAGTCCTTATGTGGTTATTGGTGGTACAAATGCTGCCGATTTTTCGGTGACAGCAATTCCTACAACACCAGTTGCCATTACAACAGGAACTACAACTTTTCAGGTTACCTTCAATCCTAGCGCAGTTGGGACAAGAGTAGCAACATTGAGTATTGCAAATAATGATAGCGATGAAAATCCTTATAATTTTTCTATTCAAGGAACAGGAATAGATTTGCCAGTAATTACAAGTGCTTTGACTGCATCAGGTAGTCAAGGAACTTCTTTTACTTATACCATAACAGCTATAAACGGACCAACAAGTTATAATGCAACAGGATTGCCTGCTGGATTGTCTATTGATACTGCAACAGGAATCATTTCTGGAACACCTACCGTTTCTGGAACTTTTAGCGTGACTATTACAGCTACAAATTCTGTTGGAACAGATACAGAAACCTTAGCAATTACGCTTTCTTCGGGAGCGTGTTTGAGCGAAAATTTTGCTGCGGGTATTTTGCCAGTGGGATGGGTTAGAAGTTCGGCAACTGATGTTGCTTTTGTTTCTAATTATGCTGAATTTGCAACTATTAATGGAAGTTTAGCTTCGGTCTCGGTTAGTAATCCGGCTTCATTGACTTTTACATTAACAAGAACTTCCAATGTTAATGCAAAAGATATGATAGTCGAAGTTTCTACAACGAGTCAAACAACTGGTTTTACAGCCGTATCTACATTCAATCATGGAAATACAACATCCGCTGGAACGACAAACTGCACGGTCGATTTATCTGCTTATACAGGAAGTTCGGTAGTGTATATTAGATTTAGAAAAGTATCAGCAACAACATCTTATTGGAGACTAGATAACATAAATGTTTTTTGTGGTTTACCAATACTAGGTACGGAAATAAACGTTACAGGTAATACTTTAAATATAGTAGATGGCGATACCTCACCTTCATTTGCTGACAACACTAATTTTGGTGCAACGACAATAGGATCTAATATTGTAAAAACATACGTAATTCAAAACCTAGGAACTACAAATTTATCATTGTCATTGCCTATTACATTAAGCGATGTTTCGGCACCTCAGGAATTTACAATTACACAACCTTCAGTTTCTACAATTGCAGCAGGTGGTTCTATAACTTTTACTATAACTTTTAATAGTGCTGTTTCGGGAGCATTTGTAAATACAGTAAACATAAACAGTAATGATACAGATGAGGCAATTTACAACTTTGATATTTTAGCAACTGTTTCTAGTGTTTCAACAGGAACAGTATTTAAACCAGGAGAATTAATTTTTGTAGGTTATGATGGGCAATCTTCTGGATCAGGACAAATAGACGAATATCTTGTAGCTAATATGGTAGATATAATACCCGGAACCCAATTTACAATCGTAAATTCACGTTATGAAGCTGGAGCTGTTGCTAATATTAGAACGGACAAATGGGGAGGCGGAGGAGATTCTGCTGAAGAAGCACCATATGAAGCAAAAATCACTTATAATGGGGTTACAAATATACTAGCTGGTTCTGTTTTACGATTTGTAACTAACGGTTCGGCATCTTGGTTTGGACAAGTAGATGTAACTACAGGAACAACTGTAACTAATAGAACTTCAGATTTCTCGGGAGTTCCTTTTCCTTCAAGTTTATTTAGTCCAAATATTTCTACAAGTGCATCAGATCAAATATTTCTTATTCAAGGTAGTTTTATTTCTGACGGAACAATAGACCTTAATCAAGCTAATTATTATTTGAACGGAATTCTACTTCATGGATTAACAAATAGAGCAGCATGGGTTCCTCTTACAGCTTCTTGTAATGGAAGTAATGCAGGAGGAAACACCAGAGAATCTCGTTTGCCATCGGCATTAACATGTTTTAATGTAGAAAGTTCAGGAGCTAGTATTATTAGCGGTTTTTATGAAAATGATAAACAACACGGACTAGCAACTATCCGTCAAATTCTAAATGCTGTTGCTGATGTAACGAATAATTGGACAATAGGAACCGGACGTTATACAATTGATGCAGCAAGTAGTTTGACAACTAGGGCAGGAAAAACTTTTTTAATAGGATCGAGTAATCCGGGAGGACAATGGGTAGGTGATGTAGATACAAACTGGTTTAATTGTGCTAACTGGGAAGGTTTAGCTGTTCCGAAAATTTCTACAGATGTTACTGTTAGTGCTTCTGCAGTAAATTTTTCTACAGTAAATTTTTCTGCAGCCTTTTCTAATGATTATAATGATATTGCAGTTTGTAATAATCTAATAATAACAGGAAGTAAAGTAGAAGTTAATGCAAGTTTAAATAACAAACTAGAGATACATGGTAATTTGTTAATAGATGCTCCTTCGGGTGCTCTAAACATGGATGATACAGATTCAGGCACTGCCGATGGTCAGTTATATCTTTATGGTAACTGGACTAACAACATGGGTAACGCTGCTTTCTCTGAAGGAAACGGAACGGTGCATTTTACAGGAAGCACAACACAAATAATAAATGGAGTAACGCCAGAAGGAACAGAAATTTTTTATAATGTTATATTAAATAATGATTTTAATACAAGTGTTTCTAATGATATTATTGCTACGGGTGATTTAACTATAAATGCAACAAAAACAGCAACAATTGCTGCCAATGATTTCTTTGAGATCACTAATAATTTTACCAATAACGGAATTTTAAATGTATTAAACAATGGTTCTTTAGTTCAAATAAATGATGCTGGAATCAATTCTGGAAATATTACTTACCAACGAACTGCAAGTGTACGTTTGCAAGATTATGTTTATTGGTCAGCACCTGTAGCAGGACAAATATTGTCTACTAAATTTAGCGGAACGCCATCAAATTACATGTGGCGTTGGGTGCCAACCGCAACAAATGCAAATGGTGGAGAAGGAACTTGGACAAATTACTCAGGAGCAATGACTGCTGGCGAAGGCTATATTGTAAGAGCAGCGACAGGAACTAATGCTTCAACTCCGGCAAGCGTGACTACTTCTTTTACAGGAGTTCCGCACAATGGTATTTATTCGACAGTTGCAATTGCTAGAGGAAATGATTACTCAGGAATAGGAATGCAAGGAATAATGAGAACAGCAACTGATGATAACTGGAATCTACTAGGAAATCCTTATCCTTCGGCTCTAGATGTAGTAGGAACGGGAGGGTTTTTAGATGCTAATCCGCAACTTGAAAGTTTTGTAAAGATATGGACACATACTCAATTGCCAACAAGCGTTGTAGATCCTTTCTATCAAAATTTTGCGTCTAATTATTATGTAAGTGATTATGCTACTTATAATAGAACTGGTTTATCAACTGGACCTGGTGATTATAAAGTAGGCTCAGGACAAGGATTTATGGTTTTGATGGTTCCTGGAGGTGCCAGCAGTTCAATAGTGACTTTCAATAATAGTATGAGAAGCAAAACATTTGCTAATAATCAGTTTTATAAATCAGCAAATGCTACCGGTGGTATTGAAAAACACCGCATTTGGGTCGATTTAGTATCACCTAATGAAACTACAAGAGCATTAGTTGGGTATGTAGAAGGAGCGACGCAAGGGCAAGACATTACGTTTGATGCATTTACAGATTATAAGCCAAGTCAAAATTTCTATTCTGTAATTAATGATAATCCATACATTATTCAGGGAAGAAGTTTACCATTTGATGTAAATGATAGAGTTCCGATGGGCATAAAAATTCCGACAAACGGAACTTACTCCATTGCAATTGCAGCAGTTGATGGATTATTTTCTGGGAAAGCACAAAAAATTTATATAGAAGATAAATTGTTAAATACAATTAATGATATTTCAGCTTCTCCATATCAATTTACAGCAACTCAGGGTGTGATAAATGATCGTTTTGTATTGCGTTATACCGACCTGAAGTTAAGTAATGCTGGGTTTGATTTGACAGAAAACGGAGTTTCAATTTTTGGTTCAAATAATGAAATAAAAATAAATTCTAGTTCAGAAAATATTAAAGATTATGTTGTTTATAATGTTATAGGACAAACGTTAATTAGTAAGAACGATATAAATGCAAATAATTCTGTAGTAAGTTCTATAATGAAAAACAACCAAACATTGGTTGTAAAAGTTACTTTGACAAATGGTCAAACAGTAATTAAGAAAATTATTTTTTAGTTTTTTAATAACAAAATTTCGCAAAAGGCACGAAGAGTTCATTTCTTTGTGCCTTTTTTTAATTATTATTTTTGTTGAAAACTTATAATCAACATCTCAAAGAAAACAACTATTTTTACTAAAAATAATTACAAATAAAATGAGTTCAGAAAAAGAAGCCAAATTAAAAGCCTTACAGCTTACATTAGATAAATTAGACAAGACTTACGGTAAAGGAACCGTAATGAAAATGGGCGATAAAGCCGTAGAAGAAGTAGAAACAATTTCTTCAGGATCATTAGGTTTAGATTTAGCATTAGGAGTTGGCGGTTATCCTCGTGGTCGTGTAATCGAAATTTACGGACCAGAATCTTCAGGAAAAACAACCTTAACTTTACACGCTATTGCCGAAGCTCAAAAAGCTGGCGGAATTGCCGCTTTTATTGATGCGGAACACGCTTTCGATAGAAATTATGCTGAAAAATTAGGTGTCGATATCGAAAATTTAATTATCTCACAACCAGATAACGGAGAACAAGCTTTAGAAATTGCCGAAAACCTTATTCGTTCAGGTGCAATAGATATTGTTGTGATTGACTCAGTTGCTGCTCTTACGCCTAAAAGTGAAATTGAAGGTGAAATGGGAGATTCTAAAATGGGTCTTCATGCTCGTTTGATGTCGCAAGCCTTAAGAAAACTAACAGGAACAATTAGTAAAACAAAATGTACTGTGTTTTTCATCAATCAATTGAGAGAGAAAATAGGTGTTATGTTCGGGAATCCTGAAACAACAACAGGTGGAAATGCATTAAAATTTTATGCTTCGGTTCGTTTAGACATTCGTCGTTCGACACAAATTAAAGATGGCGATAACGTATTAGGAAACAGAACCAAAGTAAAAGTTGTAAAAAACAAAGTTGCACCACCTTTTAAAACTGCCGAATTCGATATCATGTACGGAGAAGGTGTCTCTAAAACAGGTGAAATTCTTGATCTTGCTGTAGAATTTGAAATCATCAAAAAAGCAGGTTCATGGTTTAGTTACGGTGATACAAAACTAGGACAGGGACGAGATGCAGTAAAAGGATTAATAAAAGACAATCCTGAATTAGCAGATGAGCTTGAAGTGAAAATTAAAAATATTATCAAAGAATCTAATCAATAAGACAAGAAACCCAAAAGAAATTTTGGGTTTCTTTATTTTCAAAAACAACGTAAGTAATAGGAATAATTTAAAGCCGTATATTTAAGTTGTAAACACTTGAACATAAACGTAACTAGTAATAGCTTCTTAATTTACATTTTTTTATTTTACAGCTTCAAAAGCAATAAGCTCATCATAAATAATATTTCTCGCCTCAGCTTTTATTGTTTTTCTGTCATTTAATGTTTTGTTTTCAGTTTGAATGAAGGTTAATATTTTAACTCTCATTTTGCCGGGGCTTCCACTCAAAAAAGTATAAGAATACCTTTTTTTATTATCAGGGAAAACCAAAGGAACAATAGGTAAATGATGCTCTAAAGCCAATCTAAAAGCACCGTCTTTAAACTCATCTAAAACAATCGATTCGTCATCTGGCACTTTTCCTTCAGGGAAAATACAAATACTCAATCCTTGATCAATTCGTTTTTGGGCACGAGTAAAAACTTCATTTCTACTTTTAGGATTATCTCTATCAACTAGAATACAAGTGCGTTTGTAAAAAAATCCAAACAAAGGGATTTTTACCAATTCTTTTTTTCCTACAAAAACAAATGGGTTTTTTACAGAGACAAGCATCAACATTATGTCTGTCATCGATGTGTGATTGGCAATAAACATGTAGCTTTTTCCAGATTCAATTTCTTGCTCTTTTTCGATTTTGTAATAAAACCCCATACCAAACAAAATTACTTTTGCCCAAATTCTTGCTAGTCTAAAAAAGTAAGGGTACCAGGTTTCTTTTAATATCGAAATAAACAATAAAGGAAACATAATAATAATTGGAACAGCCATTACAACATAAAACCAAACACGCCACAAAACCCAAAAAATAATCTTAAATAATCTCATAGCATCAAAAATAAGGAATTGCTTTATAAATTTGATAAAAGAATTAACTTTGTATGAAAAATAAAAAATACGATAGTGTTACTAAGGTTTAGATGAAATTCCTGATTTTTTTTAACATTATGGCAAACCGAAACAAAATGGCAAGAATACTTACAGGAGTACAAAGTACAGGAACACCACATTTAGGAAATTTATTAGGTGCAATTATCCCAGCAATACGATTGGCGGCCAAACCCGAAAACGAATCATTCCTTTTTATTGCCGATTTGCATTCGATTACCCAAATAAAAGACGGAAAAACATTAAGAGAAAACACTTACAGCACCGCTTCGGCTTGGCTTGCTTGTGGATTAGATAGTAATAAAGTTGTTTTTTATCGCCAGAGTGATGTGCCACAAACTACTGAATTATCTTGGTATTTGAGTTGCTTTTTTCCGTTTCAAAGGTTAACATTAGCACATTCTTTTAAGGATAAAGCGGATAGATTAGAAGACGTAAATGCAGGGTTGTTTACTTATCCAATGCTTATGGCTGCCGATATTTTGCTATACGATGCAAACGTTGTTCCCGTAGGAAAAGACCAATTGCAGCATGTTGAAATTACGCGTGATGTAGCTTCTCGTTTTAACCATCAGATGGGAGAAACATTCGTTTTGCCAGAAGCAAAAATTCAGGAAGATACGATGCTTATTCCTGGAACCGATGGTCAGAAAATGAGTAAATCTCGAAATAATATTATTAATATATTTCTTGAAGACAAAGCGCTTCGTAAGCAAGTTATGAGTATTGAAACAGATAGCACGCCACTCGAAGAGCCTAAAAATAGAGAAACTTGTAACATTTTTGCTTTCTATAAATTATTAGCCAATGAAACTCAAATCGAGGAAATGATTGAAAATTATAAAAATGTAAATAGTGATTATGGTTACGGTCATGCTAAACAAGCCTTATTCGAACTGATTACCGAAAAATTTTCGACCGAAAGAGAAAAGTATAATTATTATATGAATAATCTCTCAGAATTAGAAGAAATACTAAAAGAAGGAGCTCAAAAAGCAGCGAATGTTGCTAATGGTGTTTTGCAACGAGTAAGAGTGAAATTGGGTTATTAGTTTTATCTAATTTGTCATTTCGACGAAGGAGAAATCTCATGATTTAATTCCTATATGAGATTTCTCCTTCGTCGAAATGACGAAAAAAGAATTTATTCTTCCAAAGAATCCCAGCCTCTAGCTTTCAAGGCGATTTTTGTATTGGCACGAGTTACTAAATGAATTCCTTCACTTTCTTGTGTCATGTGACCAATAATTGTAAAATTTGGGTTGCCTTTTATTTTTTCGAAATCATTCATGGCAATTGTAAAAAGCAATTCGTAATCCTCACCACCATTTATGGCAACTGTTGTCGAATCGATATTAAATTCTTCACAAACAGAAATAAACTGAGGGTCTATTGGTAATTTGTCTTCATATAAATTACAACCTACGTTACTTTGTTTGCACAAATGCATGATTTCCGATGATAATCCGTCAGAAATATCAATCATCGAAGTTGGTTTTATTTCCAAAGCATGCAATAATGTTCGAACATCCTTACGAGCCTCAGGTTTTAGTTGGCGTTCGATAAGATAAGTATAAGCATCTAAATCTGGTTGCGAATTTGGGTTAACATTAAACACTTGCTTCTCACGTTCCAAGACTTGCAATCCCATGTATGCCGCACCAATATCGCCAGTTACGACTAATAAATCGGTTTCTTTGGCACCATTTCTATACACAATTTCATCTTCATCAGCTTCACCAATAGCCGTGATAGAAATGATTAATCCTTTTTGTGATGAGGTTGTGTCACCGCCAATAACATCAACTTTATATTCATTTGCAGCTAGATTTATTCCTGCAAATAATTCTTCTAAAGCTTCAAGCGGAAAACGATTAGAAACTGCTACCGAAACTGTGATTTGAGTTGCTCTTGCATTCATGGCACAAATGTCAGAGATATTTACCACGACAGCCTTGTAACCCAAATGTTTGAGTGGCATATAAGCCAAATCAAAATGCACTCCTTCAATTAATAAATCGGTCGAAACAACTACTTTTTTGTCTTTAAAATCTAAAATAGCAGCATCGTCACCAATTCCTTTTAAGGTAGATGGTTGTGTGATTTCGAATTGTTTAGTCAAATGGTCTATCAAACCAAATTCTCCTAATTGTGCTATGCTTGTTCTTTGAGGTGTTTTATCTTCAATCATTTGCTGAGGTTCTAAGGCGCAAAGGTACTAAGTTTCTAATGTTAATGCTAACAAAAAACCCGATCACTTTCGCAATCGAGTTTGTCTATTATCATAAAAGTCTAAAATCTAATCATTCAGTTTCAAAACAGCCATAAATGCTTCTTGCGGAATTTCTACATTTCCTACCAAACGCATTCTCTTTTTTCCTTTTTTCTGTTTTTCTAACAATTTACGTTTACGAGAAATATCTCCACCGTAACATTTAGCGGTAACGTCTTTTCTTAAGGCTTTTATAGTTTCACGAGCAATGATTTTAGCTCCAATTGCGGCTTGAATTGGAATGTCAAATTGCTGACGTGGAATTAGTTCTTTTAGTTTTTCACACATTTTTTTACCAATGTGATATGCGTTACTTTCGTGAATTAATGCCGATAAAGCATCGACCGAAGTCGCATTTAACAAGACATCAAGCTTCACCAATTTTGAGGTTCTCATTCCAATAGGTGAGTAGTCAAAAGAAGCGTAACCTTTAGAAACGGTTTTTAATCGGTCATAAAAATCGAAAACAATTTCTGCCAATGGCATATCAAAATTTAGTTCGACACGTTCTGTAGTTAAATAAGTTTGGTTGGTAATTACACCACGTTTTTCGATACACAAACCCATTACGTTTCCTACGAAATCGGCTTTGGTAATGATAGTCGCTTTTATATAAGGTTCTTCAACTCGGTCTAGTTTTGATGGTTCTGGCAAATCGGTAGGATTGTTTACAATCATACCAACTTCAGGTTCTTTTTTGGTGTAAGCCAAGTACGAAACGTTGGGAACTGTAGTAATTACAGTCATGTTAAATTCGCGCTCTAAACGTTCTTGGATAATTTCCATGTGCAACATTCCTAAGAATCCACAACGGAAACCAAAACCTAACGCGGCTGAACTTTCGGCAGCAAAAACTAGCGAAGCATCGTTTAGTTGTAATTTTTCCATCGAGTTACGAAGTTCTTCGTAATCGTCTGTGTCAACTGGGTAAATTCCTGCAAAAACCATTGGTTTAACATCTTCAAAACCAATAATCATATTGGTTGTAGGTGTTTTTGCATCGGTTAGCGTGTCGCCAACTTTTACTTCTTTGGCTTCTTTAATTCCAGAGATTAAATAACCTACATCTCCAGCAGAAACAACATTTTTAGGAACTTGATTTAGTTTTAATGTACCAATTTCGTCAGCAAAATATTCATTCCCAGTAGCCATGAATTTTATTTTCTGACCTTTCTTGATTTGACCATTTTTTACACGAAAAATAACTTCGATACCACGAAACGGGTTGTAATGTGAATCGAAAATTAAAGCTTGTAATGGTTCGTCGATATTTCCTTTCGGATGTGGAATTTTTTCGATAATAGCGGCCAAAATATTTTCAACTCCATAACCAGTTTTTCCTGAAGCATGAATAATATCTTCTGGTTTACAACCTAATAAATCGATAATATCGTCCGAAACTTCTTCTGGATTGGCACTTGGTAAATCGACTTTGTTTAAAACAGGAATAATTTCTAGATCATTCTCTAGTGCCAAATATAAATTTGAAATTGTTTGCGCCTGAATACTTTGTGCGGCATCTACAATAAGTAATGCGCCTTCGCAAGCAGCTATAGAACGAGAAACTTCGTAAGAAAAATCTACGTGACCTGGAGTGTCTATCAAATTTAGTATGTATTCCTGTCCTTGATAGGTGTATTCCATCTGTATGGCATGACTTTTTATTGTAATCCCACGTTCACGCTCCAAGTCCATGTTGTCAAGCAATTGTGCTTTTTCTTCGCGAGCTGTAACTGTTTGTGTAGCGCCTAATAAACGGTCTGCCAAGGTGCTTTTTCCGTGGTCAATATGTGCAATTATGCAAAAGTTCCTAATATGCTTCATCTTCTTTATCTATCAAATATTCTAGAACACTTTCGTGTTTTGCTTACAAAGATAAGGCAAAGTTAGTCATCATCAAAGCTCTGATTTTTAAAAGATAAATGAGTAATCATTATTTATTTAATTCTCGATTTGATACATTTACTGCCGTATTAAAATTTAAATTAACAAACAAAAAGTTACAAATTATGAATAAACTATTTTCAGTTTTAATTATTTCCGCGTTGTTCATACATGTGGGTTACTCACAAAAAACCTTATCAACGGATTACTCTTATAAAGTAAGTGAGCCTTACACGGTATTTGATGCTAAAGAAAAAATTTATTTTACAAAAGGCAATGAAGTAATGGCGTTAAAACTAGACGGCAAAGAAGTTTTGATTCAAAAATTTAATTCCGACAAACCTGCATTTATTAAAGAAAAACTTTATGAAAAATTTTTTCCTAAAAATTATTCTTTCGAACATGTTTTAGAATTAGCAGGAAAATATTATCTTTTCTATTCTTCATGGGACGGTGATAAGGACAAAGAACAATTGTTTTCTGTCGAAATCAATTTTGATAAAGGAGAATTTACAGGAGAGCAAAAACTTTTATTTCAAGTTGACGGAAAAATTGCTGGATCTTTAGTTGCTGCTACTAGAAACACACGATTTATGTTTACCATGGGTACTGTTAGTAAATTTGATTTTATGCAGTCTGACGACAAAAAAAATGTCTTAATTCAATATAGAAAAAAACCTTTAGTAAAAAAAGATGTTAATAGTTTTGATATTATTGGGTTGTATACTTTTGACGGAAATCTTAATAAAACATATAACAATGAGATGACTATGCCTTATACCGAAAGAAGAATGAACAACATAGATTATCAATTAGATAATAAAGGTAATTTATATTTACTTACTAAAGTTTTTCATGACGACAGTAACAAAGACAAAAAGAGCAAAAAAGATACAGAAGCAAATTATCACTTAGAATTATTTTTAATTAAATCTGGTACTAATAAAATTGAGATTTCAAAAATTGAGAATAATGGTAAATTTATCAATAAACTATGGCTTTTTGATACTGATAAAGGTTATTTAATATGTGGGGGTTTTTATAGTAATGGTAACGACGCTAGAAAAGGAGGCGCTTTCCAATCAAATTTTGATGATTGTGATGGTATAGTGGTTCTTAAAATTAAACCAGACGGAACAATTTATGATAAAATATTTCATGAGATTCCGTTAGAAATTATAAATCAATACGAAAGTGAGAAAACTAAGAAAAAGAACGAAAATAAAGAGAGAAAAGGAGAAGGAGCACAGTTCTCTGATTTAGAACTTAAGGATTTAGTTGTTAATAAGGACGGAAGTATTGTTTTAGTTGGAGAACAATACTTTTCAATTTATCATAGCACAAGTTTAATGGATGGTGTTATGCACAAAGCTACAGGAGGCGGACAAGGAAGTTATTCTTACCATTACTGTGATATGTTAGTTTCTAAAATTAATGCCGATGGTAAATTAGGTTGGATGAAAAAAATAGCAAAAAACCAAATTGGATCTAGAGGCAAAGGCGGAATGTCATATAAATATTTTAATGCCCATAACAATCATTATTTTGTTTATTTAGATAATGTAAAAAACATTAATTTGCCTTTAGAAAAAGAACCTGCAAGACATACAGATGGTCAAGGAGGTTATTTAACATCTGTCAAAATATCTGATACTGATGGTGCTTTGACGAAAGGATCAATTCTAAATGCTAGAGATGTAGAGGATATTAAAATCTATCAATTTGCAACAAATAGAATTGTAAAAACAAGTGAAAATTCTTTCTTATTAGAAGTCTACAAGAAGAAGAAAGAAGATGTTATGATCAAGGTTGATCTTAATTAATACTAATTCACAAAAACAAATAAACCGCCTTTAATATTTTTAAAGGCGGTTTTTTTTATTCATTATCTTTTGCAAACCATTCTGCAAATGAAGTTTCTGTTTCTTGCAATCTTAAAGAATGTAGTTTTATAGATTCTGGTAGTCTGTGTTTTATTTTCGCAGCAAAATCGATAACCATATTCTCGCTCGTGGGTTGATAATCTACAAGAATAACTTCATGACCACGAGATTTTAGTTCTTGTGCTAATTCTATGTGAGGTGTGGTTTGGTTGAAAACAGTAGCATGATCAAAAATATCGACAATATCTTCTTTTACTATTTTTTTTAAATCAGAAAAATCGATTACCATTCCAAATTTTACATTGTTTCTGTCGGAAATAGGTGTTCCTATGACCGTCACCGAAAGTTTGTAACTATGTCCATGTACATTTTTACATTTCCCGTCATATCCATATAAGGCGTGACCGGTTTCGAAACTAAATTGCTTTGTTATTCTTATTTTGCTCATAAAAATTAGATTGTATGTAAAGGTATTAAATAAAATTATTAACCGCTATTTCACTGATTTTATTAATTGTTAATCAAGGTTGTATTTTATAATATAGAAGATTATATAAAACAAGATCAAAGCGTTTTGTTGTTTTGAGGGACGAAGAGTTTTATAAATTGAGCAACTATAGGGATTCTTCGTTCCTCAGAATGACAATTCTTTTAAATATAAATAATGTCATTAAAACACAGCTAAAATTATTAGCGAGTTAGTGTTTGTTTTTATACAAAAAAACGCCCAAAGTAATTGGGCGTTTTTGTAAACTGTATGTTAGTTTAAACTAAGCTTCAAAAGCAACTACAGAAACATAAGATTTGTTTTCACCTTTTTTCTGAAATTTCACTAATCCGTCAACTCTTGCATGTAAAGTATGATCTTTACCCATGTAAACGTTTTCTCCTGGATTGTGTTTAGAACCTCTTTGTCTAACAATGATATTTCCAGCTATTGCAGCTTGACCACCATAAATCTTAACGCCTAAGCGTTTTGATTCTGATTCTCTACCATTTTTCGAACTACCGACACCTTTCTTGTGAGCCATGACGTTTTGGTTTTATAAGTTAATAATTAATTAAACAGCTTTACCACCGTTTAATTCATCTTGTAATTTTTTTAATTCATCCATTTTACCGTCTGCAGCAAGTTGTGCTTGTTGCGCCCAAGTAGTTGGATCTAAATGTTGTACTTTAGCTTCAGCGGCGTCTAAAATCTCATTGATTTTTTCTGCTTTAGTTTTAGCTAATTTTGCGAATGTATCTATTCCAGCAGCAACTAATACTTCAGCAGCTTTAGGTCCAATACCTTCAATAATTTTTAAATCGTCACCTTTTTTAGCAGCTTTTGGAGCTTTTACTTCAGCGATTTTTTCAGCTTTTACTTCCACAGCTTTTTCAGCTTTTGGAGCAGCTTTCTTAGCACCTGTTGCAGTAATTCCTTCCACTAAAATTTGAGTAAGATATTGTCTGTGACCGTTTCTTTTCTTGTAACCTTTTCTTCTTTTCTTTTTGAAAACGATTACTTTATCTCCTTTTAAGTGTTGTAACACTTTTGCTTCAACAGAAGCACCTTCTATAGCTGGGGCGCCTAAAGTGATTGTGCCATT
>NZ_JAYURN010000165.1:0-7545 GCF_043756175.1 Flavobacterium sp. | reverse complement strand
CAAAAAGGATTATTCCTAAGGCGATTAATTTTAATGTTTTCATTTTTATAATATTTAATTAATATTCATTTTCTATTAACTTAAAACGCTAATATTTTTTATAAAGCCAACAACTATGCCAAATTTTTTCGTTAACATTTAATTATAGCTTAGATTTTAATAAAAAAAGAGAAGTTTCTAGCTTCTCTTTAATTTTATATTTTAAAGATTTAATTACAATAAAAGAATCAATAAAAGAATAATGATGATAATTGCTCCAACTGAAAAATAAACACCATTTCCTGTTGCTGCTAACTCAGATTTAATTGCGCGTACTTCTTTACGAAGTGCCTTTTTCTCTGAAGATTTCATAGAAGATTTATCCATTGCTTTAATTTCATCTAGGCGATTTAGCAAAACTTTTACTTCTGCAGGTACTTCTTTTGTAGCATTAGTTACTGTAACTGGTGCTTTTTCAGCAGCCAAAATTGTGGTTGGGAATGCACTTAATGATAATACCATCATCATTAAATAAAAAGTGATTTTTTTCATTTTTTTTTAAGGTTTTTAGTTAAAATTATTTTAATAATGTAAAGATATAAAATAATACGTAAGATAAATTTACAAAATTTTATCATAAGATTACATAATTCACACTTTATAAAATGAAGTGCTTTAATAGTAGATATCTTAATTTATTGCCTATTTAAAAATTACGGTCCGTGGTTTTGCCAGTTCAAAGTCTTGAAAGCCAAAATCAGTAGTTTCAAAAGAATTAGTTTTAAAAACATTTTCTCCAATATTTGGAATTGAAGGATAATAGGAAAGGGATAATTGGAACGAACTGAAAACCAAGAAGTCATTATTTATAATAAATCCTACACTAATTTTGGAATAGGCTTTACTATTACTTAACCTTTTTTCAGCATTTCCTAGCATTGCAATTGAATAATTAAAATAGGGATTCAGTCTAAATCCCCAAAGATTCCATGGCGAGTAAGCTTGGGTTTGTAAAGTCAATATTAGTTTTTTTGTACCGTAATATGCACTGCTAAAACCATTAATTCCATAATTTTCATTAATGCTTAGTTGATCACCCAAAGAATTTATACGGTTTACGCCAAGTAAGACTTGCGGTTTAATAAACTGTCGTATTTTCCATCTTCCCATATCAATTAAATTAGTAAAATAATTTGCCTGAAGTGAAAATGCCGTTTGGGAGGTGGTCGATTTGTCAAAAAAAGTACCTAATTCAAAATTAGTACTTAAAAATCCCCACTTATAAAAATTACCAAAAGAAAATTGACCACCCAAATAATAGCGGCCATGGTTATTTTTATATTGATATCCACCGGTTACTCCAAATATTTTTCCAATGGGTACATCTTCTATTATTCCGTTTTTAAAAATGTATTTGTCTTCTACGAATTTTCGTGATGTGATACCAATTCCAGAAAGAATAAACTTCTCTCCTGAATAGAAATCTGTTGGGTCATATTCAATAGTGGGACTTTCAGTATATTTCACATTTAAAATCCGACCTGACAAAATAAGATTTGTGGTTCTGTCGCTTTCAGTATTTCCCGCAAAAATTTTAAAAGCGCGACCAATCCAAAGATCTTGTGAGTTGTATTTGAAATTTTGCTTGGCATAAATCAAATTAGAATCTTGCAATGAATCTTTTCGAAATTGTTGATCAACATAAATTCCACCGGCCCATTTTGTCAAAGGGGAATAAAAGGGACGTTCAATATTGACGCTTTTACCGTAATTATTATCTAGATCAATAAAATATCTTACGGTCGTTTTTATAAAAGTGTTTTTTATGTTTGGAATACTATATGCCAAACTGTAAGCAATTTTTCCATCACTGAATCGATTTCTTAATTTATTATTAAATTCATGACCTGAACCAAGAAAATTACGTTCATTCAAATCGAAAGTAGCCCTGGAACTTGAGACAGAACCTTTTGGAATCATGCTCCACGAATCTAATACCCGCACGGAGACATCGACTGAATCTGGATTGTTTTCGATTTTGTCAGCGGTAATGCTAACTCTGTTTACATATCTTTGAGTTCTGATTAAACGCTCGGATTCCCTAACTAATAGAGAATCTAATGGCCTATTCTTTTTAATAAGTAATAAATTTAGAATAGCAAGTCTGTTGGTTTTAATATGTATTCTGTTTCCTTCCCTTTCTGCCCAGTTTTTTGGTTTTTTGGTAGAATCAATTTCTGAATATCCAAATGGATCAAGTGTAAAAATGTTGATTTTTCTAATTATTTTACCTTCATAATTCGGGTATCTTTTCTGTATTACTTTTTTCTTCGCAGTTTTTAAATTAACAGGCCTAAAAACTAGTTTATGAACTAATTTGGTGAATTTATTTTTTTTTGAATAGGTTTGAATGTTTTTATATACTTCAGAAGAATCTTTTTTTTGTTTATCGACTTGCGAAAAAGAGACTTGAGAGTAGCAGAGTAATAAAAGGAATAATATGAGTTTTTGGCTTTTAAGCATCTAAAAAAAAACTTTAAATAGTTCTAATTATTTTGATCTTGTGATTCTAAATTATCATCATTAATTCGGTTTATCTCCGTTTCAGTAGTAGTTTCCGTAAACATGGGAACAATAATATCCGTTTTGATTATGATTTTCTTTGCCGATGTTTCTGAGTCAAAAAGTGGTAATTTGATATTTCTCCAAGTATATGTTTTTGGTAAATCATCGCCCATTAAATAGCCCCACGGTTCTAACGATTCTATTCTGTCAAAAATTACTTTAAGAATGGCTATAATCGGAATAGCCAAAAACATTCCAGAAATCCCACAAATTGCCCCACCTATTATAATACCCACAATGGAAACAAAAGCATTTATTTGGACTTTTGAACTTACAACTAATGGGACTAAAACATTGTTATCAATCAACTGTACAATTATGTTGACTACAATGACACCAATAATTATTGATAAATCAGGTGTGCCAGTTAGCGACGCTACAATACTTAAAACACCCGCGAATAATATTCCGACGTAAGGGATTAAATTTAGAAGCCCGGTGATAATCCCTAATAAAACAGCGTATTTAACACCTATTACCATGAATCCAACTGTTGTTAAGACAGAAACCAAAATCATTTCTATTATTAAACCAACGATATAACTTTTTACTGCCACTTTTATTTGACACAGTATATCCTGCAATTTAGGATGGTAATCTTTTTTTATCAATTTAGAAAAAAACAACATGAAATGTGTTCTGTACAAAAGGATTAAAAAAGTATAAATAGGAATTAAAATAAGGTTTAGGAGTGTATCCGTAAAAGACATCAAAGTCGTTCCTATCATTTCTTTTCCTTTTTCCATTGAATCCTCAGTAGCTGTGTCAAGATATTCTTTTTGTTCTCTTGAACTTATATTAAAATGTTCCCGGATATATTGTTGCATATTTTGCATGTGAATGGTAAAATTTCTTTCGATTTTATTAAAATCATTAGCCATCTCACTAATCTGAATAGATAGAAATGCAAAAAGTCCAATGAAAAATAAAATAAATAGCAAAACAGTAATCATAACCGCTATAACATGTGGAAAACGAAGTTTGTGTCTTATAAAATGAGCAATTGGCCGCAATAATATGGCAAATATAAAAGACAACAGAATTGGAATTAAGATTTCCTGACCGATATAAAAAATATAGCCAAAGCTAATCAGACTCAATAAAATCAGAGTAAGTTTTGCGTAGAATGGAAGTTTTATAGTGTCATTCATATTTTTCGTTGTATTTATCTCGTACTAAACTGTAACAAGATATAATTTAAAATTTAACAAGCAAATATGAGGTAATAAAAACTTTTAAGTTTATAGATTTTTTTTAAATTGTTATATAATTTACACATAAACGGTAAAAATTTATAACTGCAACTACAATAATATATTTATATAAAATTACAATTAATCTATAAATTCCTTATCATCAAAATGGTTTTTCATTATTGAAATTCCTTTTTGTAAAAGTAAATTGTTTGGATAGATAACCTTTTCTCCATCATGGGTTTTTAAGTACACATGAAAAGCCCCAATATCTTCAATCTCACCTTCAAAAGGGAAATCTTTATCATGAATACGTATTACATCGCCAATTTTAAACGGAAATGAAAAGAACAAAATAATACCAGAGGTAATATTACTCAAAATAGACCATTGCGCAAACATGGCCACGCCTACAACTGTTGTAATAGAGGAAAGAGCAATAAATATATCTTTGGTCTGGACTCCCCAAATTAAAACTAAAGCGATGAACACTAAAATATTAATAAATAGATGAATGTATTTGATGACTAAATTAGTTCGATGTTCGAGAGTATGACTTGATTTAGCATACCGCCTAACTAATTTGGTCGTTATAATTCGTAATGAAATAAATACGACTAATAATATTCCGGTACCAATTAGTTCTTTTGTATAATCGAAAAGCAGATTCATATCCATGATTAATTAGGCTAATTTATTCAAATATTCGTAAACTTTATCAGTAGGCATTCCCATCACATTTGCGTAAGAACCTTCAATTTTTGAAACACCAATAAAACCTA
This sequence comes from Flavobacterium sp., assembly GCF_043756175.1. Lineage (GTDB taxonomy): Bacteria > Bacteroidota > Bacteroidia > Flavobacteriales > Flavobacteriaceae > Flavobacterium. Next base: position 2,966 of record NZ_JAYURN010000165.1, on the reverse strand, counting down.
TCCATTCTTGAATCCCATAAGCTCCCGCTTTATCAAACGGTTTATAATTTTCGATATAATAGGAAATGGCTTCATCACTCAATTCGTTAAAAGTAACTTTAGTCAGTTCATTTAGAACCGTTGTTGCTGAAACAGTTTTAAAACAAACAGAGGTGATCACATCGTGAGTGGCATTCGACAAAGATTTTAGAATAGCAAATGCATCTGCTGCATCTTTTGGCTTGCCCAAAGCTTTATTGTTGTGCCAAACTATCGTATCGCTTGTTATAAGGATTTCATGGGGTTGCAATTCGTTTTCAAACGCGCTTGCTTTGAGTTCAGCCAAATAATCTGTAATTGCTGCTGCCTTTAATTCCGGAGGATAGACTTCTTCGATTTCTTTTAATCTGATTTCAAAATCTAAATCCAGATCTTTAAAGAATTGTTGACGTCTTGGAGAACCGGAGGCAAGAATAAGCTTGTATTTTTTTAATTTATTTTTAAGCATTGTATTTCATATTAATAGTGATTACAACAATAGATAAAATTCCGAAAAACAATATCCATTTCAGTAACAAACTCAATTGAGAAAAGTCTTTTTTTGTTTTTGCATTCCAAATTTTGATTGTAAAATATAGTAGTGGTCCCACAACAAAAAATAAGAAGTAAATAGTGGTGTACATCAACAGGAACAAATAGTTATAGATATAAAAAAGGATTGCTACTACAGGTATAAAACTTAAAGCAAAAACTATTTTAGTGGTTCGGCTAATTCCTATTGCTACCGGTAAAGTATTTATTCCATGATTGTAATCTCCATCTACATCCTCTAAATCTTTAACGATTTCTCTAATGAAATTGAGAAAGAAAGTAAAAATAGCATAATCTAAAAGAATGGAGAAAATCACAGCCATTTGTCCTTGATTTCCTTCATAGGTGGCCGGATATAAATCAAAAATTCCTATTATAACAACGCTGAAAGCCAGTACTAAAGCAACTATTATGTTTCCAATAAGAACCATTTGCTTCAAGCTTGTAGCATAAAGATAAAGTGTTGCGGCTATCAAAATAAAAATAGACGCAAAACCAGGTTTCATTATCACATTTGATAAATAAAATCCAATTCCCACACCCACACAATTAAGTGCAACATATATATTGTACGCTTTTGCTTCCGAAATGAATTTGCCTACAATGACGTCTTTCGGTTTGTTATCGTTATCCGTATTTTGGTCAACGATATTATTGATTACATAGCCACCTGCAGCAAGTAAAACGGTAGATACGACTAGCAACACATATTGCCAATCAGCAAGCGACAATGGGATATTTTGAAATTTAAAAAAACCATATCTAAAAACGAGTTGCATAAATGCAAGCATCAGTAAATTTTGGTAACGTATTAGTTTTAGAAACGGAAACATTTATTTCATTTAAAATTTATAATTCAACATTTTAAAACAGCTACTAATCGTGTTTTCCGTCAAAATGCTCCATCCACTTTCCTTGCACTTTCATGACTTGTTCGATTACGTCGCGAGCAGCTCCTTTTCCACCGTTTATATGCGAAATATATTTACAAATCCCTTTAATTTCAGGACTTGCGTCTTGAGGACAAGTTGGTAGGCCAACTAATTTCATGACATGATAATCAGGAATATCGTCTCCCATATACAAAACGTGTTCTGGATTTATATTGTAGACGTCTGTATATTCATCAAAGGTTTCTACTTTATTTGGAGTTCCTAAATGAATATCTGTAATTCCAAGGTTTCTTAGTCTAATACGAACGCCTTCATTGCTTCCGCCTGAAATAATGCATACGTTATATCCGCTTTCGACTGCTGCTTTCATAGCATAACCATCGCGAATATTCATGGTTCGCAGAATATCCCCTTCATTGGTTACAAAAACCGAGCTATCGGTTAGTACGCCATCGACATCAAAAATAAAAGTGGTGATATCGTTCATTATTTCTTTATAACTTTTTGCCATTATGCTGTATTGATTGTGTTAGTGTTTTATAAATTTTTAAATGGTTTTGATCCGATATAAAAGCTTCATGTGCTTCAATTGTACTACTATCATTGCGTTTTGCCGGTCCGGTTTGAGCTTCTTCTGGCGAAAGTACCAATATTTTTTCTGCGGTTTCTGCAATTAAAGGTTTTAAAATTTCGAAAGGGACTTGATTCTCCTGACAAATTTCATTCCCTATTTGATACAAATGATTGGTGAAATTATTGACAAATACAGCCGCAACATGCAATGCTTTGCGTTGCTCTGAATTAATAGCGAAAACCTTATCAGAAATTATTTTTGCGACTTTTTCTAATAGTTGATAATCAGTAGCGTTTTCGCTTTCTAAGCAAATTGGGATGATTTTAAAATCAACTTCTTTGTTTTTAGTAAATGTCTGCAAGGGATAGAAAACACCTTTTCGGTTATCTTCATCTAAATTATTTAGTGATATACTTCCGGAAGTATGCACCACTAAGCGATTTTTGAAGGGAAGCTCCGATGAAACAGCGGCAATTGCATCATCAGAAACTGCAATGATATACAAATCAGCTTCTTCCAAAGTCGCTAAATTATCTGTGATTTTATTTAAATCGAGTAGATGAGAGACACTTTCTTTTCGTCGGGAAAAAACTTGAATCAAGTCGATTTCTGTTCCCATGTTTTGGGAATGTTGAAAAGCAACAATTAAATGTTGTGCGACATTTCCAGAGCCAATAATTATTACTTTAGTCATAAGGCAAAATTAAGAAAAAAATATTAAGTGTTTTTAAGGGCTTCTTCAGTAGTTTTAAAACTATAAGAGGTAGCAGAGTCAATTTTTTATCAGAAAACAAAAAGTCTTAATTTTGGATTAAATTAACAATTGTACGAATATAGAAGTCAACATTTTTAAGTACTTTTGTGGCACTTTATAAGAAATGAAATACCTTACAAATGATTAAAAAAATATTCTCTATTTTGTTCTCTAC
>NZ_JAYURN010000164.1:0-7559 GCF_043756175.1 Flavobacterium sp. | reverse complement strand
TTGGCTTTCTGTATAATCTTGAAAGATTTATTATTTCTATCAATATTTATTGACGTTTTTGAACAGTCAATACAATTTTCAGTTTTAGATTTTAAATTACTGTTTTCCAATTTTGATAATTCAAGTAGTAGACTTTCAAAATCATTTTTATTAAGTTTTCCGCCTTTTCTCTCTCCGGAATTTTCATTAAATTCAAAAAACCTATCTTTAAAAACTACGAATGAATAGCTCCTTTTCCAACCATCAGTGTGACTAATTTCAAATTGTTTAAAATCGACATTGTTTTTTTGGCAACTTATAATAAAAAATAAAATGACAAATAATAGATTTTTTTTCATTGTTTTTTTTTAAATTATACCAACTTAAAAATTTGCGATAAAGTATTTAATCTTATAATTATTCAATCACGATTTTCTTGCTTATTTTCTTATCTCCAGCATTTAGAGTTACTAAATAAATTCCTTTAGTAAGACTATTAATATTTATTTTTTCTATCTGATTTGGATTTCTAATCGTTTTTTCTAACACTACTTTACCATTTATATCTATTAATGAAAATTGATACTCTTTTTCTGTTAATGTTCCTAAATTGATATTAATAAAATCTTTAGTCGGATTTGGGAAAAAGCTCACTTGAAAATCTTGATTAAAATCTTCGTTAGACAATGCTGTACTTGCAACTGCATAATGCAAAGTAGTTCCAATAGCTGCTTTGGCAACTTTGTAGTTATAAATAGGATCCATATTTACCAACAAATCAGTAGCTGTGTGCTTATGTGTAGTTTCATTAGTTTCAAACATCCCAGTAATTATGTTATTATTACTCTGGAAAGACATGTAATCTGATGCATATGCATATGATAATGTTGTGCTAAGTGGGGAGTATAAGCCTACACAAGTAATCATTTCGTTTGTAAATGCATTAGAAGCCGCATTGTTTGTTGTTGGTGTAGATGTATCTCTTTCACAAGTAATATTATTATTAGTCATTCCTGCAACGCCTCCTACTTCGTCTAAATTAAAAACTATCTTAATATTTAACGGAGTGGTTGCATTAACAACATTACTAACATATGCTTGACTGCCTTTTAAACCATCTTCCTCTCCCGAAAAATTGACGAATTTTATAGAATATTCTGTTGGCACATTTCGCAACAATCTAGCCATTTCAAGAATAGTAACAATACCACTTCCGTTATCATTAGTTCCTGTACCTGTAATAGAATCGTAATGCCCGCAAACAATTACGTAAGTGTTAGGATAAACAGTTCCTATTTTATTTATGGTTAAATTTTTGCAAGTAAATCCCGAATAAGAATAAGTATCTTCAACTATTTGACCTGCACTATAACCGTAGCTACTGTACTTGTTTTTTAGCCAATTTAATGTGTTTTGCAACTGAGCAGTTCCTCTTCTTTTAACTCCTAAATTTTCATATTCTGTTAGGTTAGTTGTAATATTAGTCTGAGAAGTTTGGTTGACAATATCTGCATATGCTTGCACGAAAGTTTGTGCAAAAAGACCATTTATGGTAAATAAAAAAATAATTATAATCTTCTGCGTAATTGTTTTCATAATAGATAGTAGGTTTTTGGTTTAGCAAATATATAAAAAAATATAAATAAAAAACACAATAATAGTTTGAATTTAACAGTTTAACTGTCAATTATTCAATCACATGTCAAAACTAAAAATAATGTATTTATTAATTTTTGGCACGCAAATTGAATATACTATTACAACAAGATATTTTATTTGTTCGAGGAAGCTAAAAATCGCAAGAGTAAGCAAATTATTAAAACACAGTATCATGAAAAAAATTACTCTTTTAGTAGCCAGCATCTTCCTGGTAGGAAGTATGGCAAATGCGTCAGAAAATCCTATTTTTTCTGATAACACAACAATTGCGAGATTCAATTTTGATGAACCTATAGCATTTACAGAGCGTGGCATCGGATTTTATGTATTCCCAAATGGTGAATTCGATTTTAATACCAGACCACAAGATTCACAAGGAGATTATTACTACAAAACTGCTGGAAAAAGAGCAGGAAGCGAAGAAAATAGAAGACCTGAAAATTACGGAGTTCGTATCGAACATGATGCTTTTGGTAGAGTAAGAAGAATTGGAAATACTTTTATCAATTACGATTACAATGATCGTGTGAGTAGAATTGGAACCGTTTATATGAAATACAATCGTTTTGCACTTTCTCAAATAGGTGGATTAAGAATTATTTACAACCGAAGAGGTCAAATCGTAGACATTTTTGGCTCTGTAAAAGGTTATCGTTCTTCTTATTACAACACTAATGATCATGGAAACGGTAACAATTACAATGGTTATCAAAACAATAATGATGACTATAACGATAACTCAAATAATCCTGATGATTACTACTATTACAAAGCTGATGGTACTAAAGCGAAAATAGAAAATTCAGTTAGTGATAGAAAAGAAGATGAGGATAAAAAATAGTTTATATGCTGGTTACATATAAATTTGGTTAGGTTGGTTTGTTTATTAAAAACTCCGCACATTAGCAATAATGGCGGAGTTTTATTTTATTATTTTATTTTTAATAAAACCTAGTCAAAAACCTCAAAATTCACTCCGTCATAACTTGCAAAAACCATACTTGGATGTGAATCTTGATGAAATATATTTCCTTTACTATCTATAGCAATTGCTCCTGCAAAACCATCGTAAGGTTTAAGTTCTGCAAAAGTTTTTTCGAATGCTTTGTCTAAAGTAAAACCATCGGTAACGCGAGTTACTATTTTGGCTGCAGTCGCATTACTTACAATATCCTCACCCACGCCTGTTAAACTCACACCACAAAATTCGTTTACGTAATTTCCAGCGACAGTTGCCGAGTCTGATATTCTTCCAACCAATTCAAAACCTTTTCCTCCCGTAGAAGTGGCAACAGCTAATTTATTATTTTCATCTAAAGCAACACAACCTACAGTTCCTGTTCCTAATGATTTTAGTTTGGCTTCATATTCAGTTCTTCGTTGTGGAATTTCATTCGAAAATTTCTCAAAACCATGTTGTCTTGCATAATTTGTAGCGCCACTTCCACCAAGAACTCTATCGTCTTCACTCATTAATACTTGAGCTACCTGAATAGGATTTTTAACATCTTCAATATTTATTACACCACTCATTTTCTGAGTTTCACCATCCATAATAGCAGCACTCATTCTTATTTTTCCATCACTCTGTATTTGAGAACCAATTCCTGCATTAAACAATTCATCATCTTCCAATTGAGAAACTGCATAAACCACTGTTTCAACAGCCGAATGCGTTTTCAAATATTCATAAGATGATTTTACAATTCGCTCTAAGGCGTTTTGCTTTGCTAATTTTGTTTCAGCATTTGTAGAGGATTCCGAGAAAAAACCGCCGTGGATGATTAATTTCATTTGTTATTTTAGATATTAGATTTTAGATTTTAGAATCCAAAAAATCTGAAATCTAAAATCTAAAATCTAAAATTATACGTATTGTGAAGAATGAATGGTCATTTTAAAAGTATCCAAATTAAAAGTATCGTATTTACTCATCACATGGGTTACTAAATGTGAAATAGAAATAGGTTGTCCCAACTCTATTTGTGTCAAATTTGTGTCTTTTATCTCACGACCATCAACAAGAATAACAAGTCCAGAACCTATCGCTTCCATTTGTTTTCCATTAGTAATAAGCAAACCTGTATCTTCTCCTAGACCAATTCCTAACACTTTTGGATTTCCTACTACCGACTGGAAAAGTCTCCCAATTCTGCCTCGTTGCACAAAATGAGTATCAATAATAACACCATCAATCAATCCTAAACCAGAAGTAATTTTCACTTCACCTTTCAACAAAGCTTCCGAACTACTTCCTTGATAAATCATATTATTACTAGCAGCCGCAGCTCCTGCCGAAGTTCCTGCATAAATAAAATCTTCATTATGGTATTTTTCTAGCAATAAATCATGAAAAGGCGTTCCGCCAAGAATCGACGTTAGTCGCAACTGATCTCCTCCAGTAAACATTACTACATCGGCAGCTTTCAATCTAGCTACAATTTCAGGAGACATAGCTTGTTCTCGACGTTCAATATCTAGAACATCAACATTATTAGCGCCTAAATAGCTCAAAGCTTTCACATATTCAGGTCCAATTTCTTTAGGAATTTTAGAAGCCGTAGTAATAACTTCAATTCTAGATTCTAATTTATGTTTCGATTCGTCAAGAATTCTTTTCAAAATTCCAGTCTCAAAAAAGTTTAAATTTTTTGTTGCACTCTTATCAAGATCCGTTTCCGTAAAACTTCCCTTATCAACCGCACCACCTATAATGATTAATTTTCCTTGTATATTCATTCGGTAAAAATAACCAAAAATTGAAATAATGCAAATCTATTTTCTTTTTTTTGAAGCAAAACTTTACAGTATTTATCAACACATTTCCTGCTATTCGTTACAATCTTTTTGTGCTTTTGTCATCCTGAGCTTGTCGAAGGGAAAAGCACAAAAAGGATTTTCACTTCCATCAGGGCTAAAATTCATAAAACCAATTACTATCAGCATTCCTAAAAAACTGAAAACCAACAAAAAACAACTATTTTTAATATTTCTACCAATAAAAGAGCTTTTATAAAACAAATATTTCCTATTTTTAACAAATACATTACAAAAAATAACTGATCAAAAATGAAAATCGATAAAATTCAAGCGCTTCGTGGACCAAACATTTGGAGTGTTCAACGTAAAAAATTAATCCAAATGCGTTTGGATTTAGAGGAAATGGAACAGTTTCCTACCAATAAAATAGACGGTTTTCGCGAACGAATAGAAGCCATGTTTCCCACCATGATAGAGCATCGCTGTTCCGAAGGTTGTCGTGGCGGATTTTTCTCACGCATAGAACGAGGTACTTGGATGGGACACGTTATAGAACATATTGCACTCGAAATACAAACACTTGCCGGAATGGAAACAGGTTTTGGTCGTACTCGCGAAACCAAAACTCCAGGAATATATAATGTCGTTTTTAGTTACACCGAAGAAAATGTAGGAATATTTGCTGCCGAAAGTGCAGTAAATATTGCCGAAGCATTAATTGCTGGAACAGAATATGATTTAGAAGCCGATATTCAACAAATGCGTGTTATTCGTGATAAAGTCCGTCTAGGACCAAGTACAGGAAGCATTGTCGAAGAAGCCGTGAATCGAGACATTCCTTGGATACGTCTAGGAACAAACTCATTAGTCCAATTAGGTTACGGAGTAAACCAAATGCGTTTTCAAGCTACAATTACTTGCAAAACTAGTAGCATTGCTGTAGATATTGCTTGCAATAAAGAACAAACCAAAAAAATGCTCGATGCAGCTTCTATTCCAGTTGCTGGTGGAGGAATTTGTGTTGATGAAGAGGATTTAACCAGTGTTATCAAAAAAATTGGCTATCCAATTGTACTAAAACCATTAGACGGAAATCACGGAAAAGGCGCTTCTATAAATGTGACCAATTGGGAAGACGCAGTAGAAGGATTGGCTTATGCAAAAAAATACAGCCATAGAATTATTGTCGAAAAGTTCATTACAGGTCATGATTTTCGTGTCCTTATTATAGACAACAAATTAGTAGCTGCTGCAAAACGTGTTCCTGCACATGTAGTTGGAAATGCTACAGATTCTATTGCAAAATTAATCGAAGAAACCAACAAAGATCCTCGTCGTGGTTACGGTCACGAAAATGTATTAACCGAAATTTTAATTGATAGAGATACCGAAGATTTATTAGCAAAATTAAAATATACAGTAGATACAATTCCTAGAAAAGATGAGATTGTATATTTAAAATCGACAGCAAACCTCAGCACTGGAGGAACCTCTGTAGATGTCACTGATATGATGCATCCGGAGAACATTTTCCTTTGTGAACGAATTTCTAGAGTAATTGGTCTAGATATTTGTGGTGTCGATATTATGGCTGAAAACCTCACACAACCACTTAAAGAAAATGGGGGTTGTATTCTCGAAGTGAATGCTGCACCTGGATTTCGTATGCACTTAGCACCATCAGAAGGGTTACCTAGAAACGTAGCTTCTCCAGTAATAGATATGTTATATCCTCCAGGAAAACCAAGTCGTATTCCAATTATTGCAGTTACTGGAACAAATGGAAAAACGACTACAACAAGACTTTTAGCTCATATTGTAAAAAATAATGGCTATAAAGTTGGATTCACTACATCTGATGGGATTTATGTACAAAACCACATGATGGAAAAAGGAGATACGACAGGACCTGTTTCTGCCGAATATATTCTTAAAGACCCAACAGTCGAATTTGCAGTTCTCGAAACTGCTCGTGGCGGAATACTTCGTTCAGGACTTGGCTTCAGTCGTTGCGATATTGCCATTGTAACAAATATTCAAGAAGATCATTTAGGATTAAGCGATATTCATACATTAGACGATTTAGCCAGAGTAAAAGCGACCGTAGTAAGAAGTGTAAAAAAAGATGGCTGGGCAATTTTAAATGCTGAAGATGATTATTGCATAAAAATCGCCAATGAACTAAGTTGTAATGTAGCTTATTTCAGTTTAAGTGAAGACAATGCATTAATAAAAAAATTGTGTAAGGAAGGCAAAACCGTTGCGGTATATGAAAATGGTTACATCACTATCAAAAAAGGAGAATGGAAAATACGAGTAGAAAGAGCTACTCACGTTCCTTTAACTTTAGGCGGAAAAGCTAAATTCATGATTGCAAACGTTCTTGCAGCCACTTTAGCTAGTTATTTATATGGTTTTAAAACCGAAGATATTAGTTTATCATTGCAAACATTTATTCCAAGTGTTGCGCAAACTCCTGGAAGAATGAATATTTTTGAGTTCAAAAAATTTAAAGTACTTATCGACTTTGCGCATAATCCTGCAGGTTACCGTGGTATTGAAGGTTATTTAGAAAATATTGATGCAATCAAAAAAATTGGAATTATTGCGGGTGTTGGTGATCGTCGCGACGAAGATATTAAAGAATGCGGATTAATTGCTGGTAGAATGTTTGACCATATTATTATTCGTCAAGAAAAATATTTACGCGGAAGAACCGAAGAAGAAATCATCGATTTAATTTTAGAAGGTATTGCCGAAGCCGGCAGAGAAGTAACCCACGAAATTATTCCAAAAGAAATAGAGGCCATTAAACATGCCATAGACAATGCCGTAGACGGAAGTTTTATAACTGCTTTGAGCGATGTTGTTACTAATGCAATTGAGATAGTTCAAGAATATTTGGATAAAGAAAATGAGGAAGGAATTATTTAATTTTCTCATTCAATAATAATTAAGGATAGTGTTAAGAGATTCATAAAATTTCAAAACACTGTCCTTTTTTTATACATTTACGCAATCAAAAAAATCATTATGAACAAGAGAATACTGCTTTTACTAAGCATCTTCATTACAGTTTTTGTCACAGCACAAAACAAAAAAATCACACTCGAAGAATCAGTTTTACAACAAAACAGGCTTTTTAGAGCAGACAAATTAGC
>NZ_JAYURN010000163.1:0-2740 GCF_043756175.1 Flavobacterium sp. | reverse complement strand
TTGATGGAAACGCTAACGGAACCGTAGAAATGAAGAATAGTTACCGAGTTTTTGTTAAGGAAGGTGCAACTAATTATTCTCAATTTGAAAAAAATTCAAATCAATATAAAACGAAGAATACTTCGGGGTATATGTCTGAAATTCAATCCGTTTCTGGATATGATTATTCAAAAGTAAGTATTGCTCCTACACCTCAAATTCGTTTTAATACTTTGTTAAACAATGAAGGAGTTCGTCAATTAGCTTTGGCATTTATTCCCGAAGCGACAGACGGGGTCGATCGTGCGATGGACGCCATGTCGTCAAGTGATGATTCAGCAGCGGATGTATATTTTGTGTTAGAGGATTCAGAATTTGTGATCAATGCTTTAAAATTTGATATTGATAAAAGTATTCCCATTGGTTTTAGAAATACGGGAGAAGCTAATTATAAAATTACAGTTAAAGAAATTTTAAACTTTACTGCTGCTTCAAACGTTTACTTGCATGACAAGGTTAAAGATTTATTTTATGATATTAAGAATAGTTTTCACGAGTTGACTTTGCCTTCGGGAGTTAATAATAAACAATATGAAATTACTTTTAAGACTAAAGCGTCTTTAGGTTTGGAAGAAAAAGCAATTCAAAATTTTGTAGTTTATCAAAATAACACTGAAAAAAGTCTTACAATAAGTAATTCATTGTTAATGGATCTTGCTACTTGCAGTTTGTATGATGTAGCTGGGAAAATAATTTTCAGCAAAAAAGATTTAGGTACAGATGCCTCGTATAAATTTCCTACCTCAGGTTTAAGTGACGGTATTTATATCGTTAAGCTTGCAACAAAAGATAAAATCGAAGTCGGAAAAAAGATTATCATCAAAAACTAAATTTATTTTATACTAAAAACTAAAGTGCAATCTGTTAAGGTTGCACTTTTATTATTTATAAATTTTACCTTTGTCCAAAAAATTTTTGGTTTGAATCAACAGTTAACAATGCAATTTCCAAACGGAATCACCATACATTTCAAACGGGAAGATTTGCTTCATCCTTTTGTTTCTGGAAATAAGTTTAGAAAGCTAAAGTATAATTTGCTTCAAGCAAAAGAAGAACAGCAGGAAACGCTGCTCACTTTTGGCGGGGCCTTTTCTAATCATATTGCCGCTCTGGCTTTTGCTGGAAAGGAAAAAGGATTCAAAACGATTGGCATTATCAGAGGGGACGAACTACGGGATAAAATTTCGGAAAATCCAACCCTGCAATTTGCCGAAAACTGCGGAATGCAATTCGAATTTGTTAGCAGAGAAACCTACCGATTAAAAACAGAAATTTCGTTTTTAGAAGATCTAAAACAAAAATTCGGCAATTTTTATCTTATTCCTGAAGGCGGAACTAATGATTTGGCAATCAAAGGCTGCGAGGAAATTTTGACTGCAGAGGATGCAGAATTTGATTATATTGGCTGTTCCATAGGGACGGGCGGAACTATTTGTGGAATTATAAACAGCATTTTACCGCATCAGAAAGTTTTAGGATTCCCAGCTTTAAAAGGGGATTTTTTAAAAGAGGAAATTCGTAATATTGTAATAAATAATAATTGGGAGCTGCTGACGGATTATCACTTTGGCGGATATGGAAAAGTTAATATTGAGTTAATCGCATTTATTAACCAGTTTTTTGCAGAAAATAACATTCCTTTGGATCCCATTTATACTGGAAAGATGGTTTTTGGCGTTATAGATTTAATACATAAGAACTATTTTCCCCCTCAATCAAAAATTTTACTCATTCATACCGGTGGAATTCAAGGAATTCAGGGAATGAATATGAAATTAAAAAACAAAAAATTACCAATAATACACATCAATGTTTAAAAAATATATACTGATTCTCGTAATACTGACTTTGGTTGGCTGTAATGCCACTAAGCCTGTTATTGTAACCACAAAGAAAATACCTTCAAAGCCAAAAACGGAAATCGTTCGTACTGCTAAAAAGCCAATTATCACAAAACCAGTCGTTGCAAAGCCACCGGTGAAAAGACCAGCTGTATCAAATTCACCCAAACAAGACTATCCTAATCAGTCAACGGAAGTGATCGTTTCGACTTCACAAACTGTAGTCAGTAGTGATGTTGTGGTCAATTATGTTGCTCAATTTAAGAATGTCGCTATGGATAACATGAGGACTTACGGCATTCCGGCTAGTATTGTATTGGCTCAGGGAATTCTGGAATCGGGAGCCGGAAGAGGTGATTTAGCGGTAAATGCAAATAATCATTTTGGAATAAAATGCCATCAAGACTGGACGGGAGAAACTATAAAACATGATGATGATTCGGCACAGGAATGCTTCAGGAAATATGATAATGTATCGGAATCTTTCAAAGACCACGCGTTGTTTTTGACTACCAGAGGAAGATATTCTAATTTATTTGCCTTGTCAAAAGGAGATTATAAAGGATGGGCAAGAGGATTAAGAACCGCAGGTTATGCCACAGACCCAAAATATCCAAATAAATTGATTTCTTATATCGAACGGTATAATTTAAACCAATATGATGATCAGGTTTTAGGGAATGAGAATATACTATTGGAAAAACAATTGACCGGAAAAATCCCTATCGAGACCATAAAAAATACAACTCGTGGGGTAACTTTGTACCAAGTTCAAAAAGGAGATACGTTATATTCTATTTCCAAAAAATTCAATTTGGGAATTAATGAGTTAAAAGAAAAAAACAATCTGGTAGCCAATA
>NZ_JAYURN010000162.1:0-2745 GCF_043756175.1 Flavobacterium sp. | reverse complement strand
GACATTCAATATCATTTACCCACCATTTTTCAGTAGCTTCATTGTATGGATAATCTCTTGTTTGAACCGGATGCGTTGCTTTTTGCTCCTCTGTAAGTTTACCTGCATGCTGAAATTCCCATGGATCCTTCATGGCAGATTCATAATCCTTAACATGCTCGATGTTCATTCCGCGTTCCAACATCAAAACTCGTAATCCTTTTTCGGTAAGCTCTTTTGCAGCCCAACCACCGCTAATACCAGATCCTACAACAATAGCATCATATGTATTCTGTTTTTTTAAATCAGTATTTATATTCACTTGTAGTATTTTTTTTTGATTTTTAAAATATTTTAAGATAGCCGATATCAATATGAAATTAGTTTGTTGCCCAAGCTTTTTGTCCTGGTTTATAGTCCGCACTTCCATCATATCTACCAGGAACTGGAAGGTATTCTCGCGCTTGAGTACAACCTATTTCTGATGAAAAATAACCTAGTATAGTTAAATCACGTGCAATCAAAAAGAAAGAAGGAGCTTTATCATTGGCAATCGTCTCATTTTTTAAGTCAGTCATTATCTTCTGACGTTCTTCAATTGACATCGCCAAGAAATCTTTATTGAAGTTTTTCAAACATTTTGCTTGCATGTCTTTCATCCCCGAAGCAAAAATTTCTTGCATTTTTGCTGGATAGCAATCTCTAATCATCATAGGAATAAAAGCCCCGAGTCCCGCAGCTTTTGCTCCAGGTGACGATGCTGTAGTAGGTATAATGATATCGGCAAATTCAGCAAGCAACTCTTCATCTTTGGCAGAAAATGAAACATGATTCTTTTCTATTTCAGGTAAAGTAAAACTTTCAAATAAAATGCCCATCGAGGTTACTGAGATTGCGCTTCCCATCAAAAACGCAACATTTTTAAGTGCTTCTCTTCTATTCATTTGTCAAATTGTTAGATATGTCTATTATTTTAATGTAAATATGTAATTATTACAACCTTTCAATATTACTAAATTTACTACTATAATCGTAAAATTATATAGGGAAGTATGCAATTATTATCAAATAATTATTATTTTTTGAAAATTTAATCTATATGTTTATGATTTTTGATTGGATACAATTTTAAATTGCTATTTATGCAACCAAAAAAAAATATTTTAATTAGAATCATCATAAAAAAAAGCTTATTAATTAAAAATTTATCAGGTTTATCTTGTTAAATAAATTTGAAAATCAATAAATTAGATTTCATTGCTTAAAAAAGAAACAATAAGAATAGTGTTTTACCTTAAAAAGTAGTGTAGGAAAAAACCATTAAAGTTATATCTCAAAAATATTTTACAAGAAACGAAAATATTAAAAAAAAATAGAATGTTTAGAATATATAAAAAATAGAATTACTACTACAAAATGCCAGCGATATAAAGTAGAAAATACCTTTATCGCTCTAACAATCCTATAATCCCGCCAACCCAATCTTTGTCTTTATTGAATTTAACGCCAATCATTTCGCCTCGACTCAATCGGACTAAATTGCAAAGTAGAGTAGGTGTACTATCTTCTTTTTTCCAAACACAAAGTACACGAACTTCGGCTTTTACTTTTCCGTCCGGAGATTGGACAATCGGAATGTAGTTTACTTTTTTCTGAAGAATATAAAGCTCTTTGTCAACTACTGCTTGGATATCTTCTTTTTTTACATGAAAAATGACACCTGTTCCCGAGAATGAAAATAAAGGTTTAAGCACATAATTTTCTAAATCTTCCGGAATTTCTTTTAGATCACTTACTAAAGTAGTTTCTATGAAATATTTTCCTTTTAAGAAAGGTAAAATAAACTTACTGATTCTGAAAAACCAGTTAGGATGCCCTGCCCGTTCTACATCTAAATCATCTGAAAAATGGAAATTTAGCTTCAAATCAGTTCTCAAATCTAATTCATCAAAAATAACGCGATTGTAGATTCGTTTTACCAGAATTTCATCGCCATTTTCATTTTTATAGAATAGTTTCTTTCCTTTTTTGATTAGTTCTGTCACGCAAATTATTGGAATCCCAATATCTCTGTGGCAATAATAAAAGTCAATTTTTGTATTTTGCTTTTCCGGTTCAATTTCAAGCAGAATTACATTCTCTTTAGGATGATTGTTACAGATAACTTCTTCAAGAATTGAGAGATATTCCTGTGGTTCAATTCCGTTAAAGAATGGCGTTAATTCACTAAGAAAAGGATAATGATTTTTGAATTTCTCATATAAATTAAATTGGTAATTATATAGAGAAGGAAAACCTTGCACTTCAATTAATTTAGGTATAACTATGCCATGTTCTTCACAAATTCCAAAATCAATAGCTAAAAAGGTGGTATGTTCGTCCTCGTTTAGAACTTTATGATTTAATTCTAATGCTTTATCAGTAAGACCCTTAAAGTTGTCTTGTTTAATTAAAGCTATAACTTCATTACATCCTTCAATCAATTGTTCTTTTAATTCATTTGAAATAAAAAATGGCGTTTCGGCTACTCGAAAAGTGGGCATATAATCAAAATCGGAAGCAATATCATCTTTAAATTCTTGATATTTTTTATTTGTAAATTGAGTATTAAATAACTCCCGATATTTTAAAATCATATACTAAAATTTTCTAATTAGATAACATCTTCTTTGTTTTCATCAAATCATTTATGGCAATTCTAAGGAAATTTGGAATTAAAGTTTCGTTAGTTCTGTAGATTTTATCGTCGTCCATTAAATCTTCCAG
>NZ_JAYURN010000161.1:0-7657 GCF_043756175.1 Flavobacterium sp. | reverse complement strand
CAACCCAGATTTGTTTTAAAAAAAATATTGGAAAAGCTAACAGGAACTAAAAATAAAAATGAATTATCTGATATGGTTTTTGTGGTTAATATTAAATAAACGAACAATTAAGTTATGATTTAGAGATTCGAAATTTAGAAAATTACTATAAACTTTGAATAAAAAAATAAAACCCTAAAAAAAAATATTTTCAGGGTTTTAGATTCTTCAAATTTAATTCTTCAAATATTTTTCTAAAAACTGATCTTGTTCCCAAAGTAAGTGCATGATATTTTCTTTGGCAGCATATCCATGAGATTCTTTAGGTAATATAAGCATTCTTGTTGGAGCACCAAGACCTTTCAAAGCCTGAAAATATCGTTCTGTTTGTAATGTAAAAGTTCCCGGATTATTATCTGCTTCCCCATGCACAAGTAATAAAGGAGTTTTCATTTTTTCGGCATTCATGAACGGAGACATGTTGTTGTAAATCTCAGGATTTTCCCAATAATTTCGTTGTTCACTCTGAAATCCAAAAGGCGTTAGCGTTCTGTTATAGGCACCACTTCGAGCTATTCCACAAGCAAATAAGTTAGAATGAGTTAATAAGTTAGCTGTCATGAATGCACCATATGAGTGTCCGCCCACAGCTACTTTTTTACGATTGATGAATCCTAAATTATCTACCGCATCAATAGCTGCTTCGGCATTAGAGACCAATTGTGTGATAAAAGTGTCGTTCGGTTCTGTCTTGCCTTCTCCGATAATTGGAAAAGCAGCATCGTCAAGAACGGCATATCCTTTTGTAACCCAATACACGAACGAACCATAATTTGGGAATGTAAACTCGTTAGGGTTTTTATCGTTTTGTCCTGCCGAATTTTTGTCCTTAAACTCAGCTGGATAAGCCCATATTAGCAATGGTAATTTTTCTTTTTTACTATTTCTGTCATAATTTGCTGGTAAATATAAAGTTCCAGACAATTCAACACCATCTTTTCTTTTGTATTTGATAACTTCTTTATACACGTTTTTGATGCTTATAAACGGATTTGCAAAAGTTGTAATAGGGGTTAATTTTCCTTTGCTTTTTATGTTTCTAAAATGATAATTTGGGTAATCATTTTTAGATTGCATCATTACCAAAACTTCTCCTTTTTTGAAATCTTCAATAGATAATAAATCCTCTTTTTTGTCTGTTGATGTCGATTGGTACAGTCTTTTTGATTTTAATGTTTTGATGTTGAATTCATCAATAAACGGGAACTGGCCATTTTTTGTAAAACCATCTCCTAGCAAGAAAGCATTGTCGTTTTCTATTGCCAAAACTTGACGACCGTATTGGTTTTTTATTGTTTCAAAATTTCCTGGATCTGAGTAAATATCTTGCGAGTTTCTATCTGAAATAACTTTTGGTGCTTCACTTGGATTTGATGGATTTATCAAATAAGTTTTGGTGTTTCTAGTGTCATACCAGTCGTCGTATACCATGGCTGTTTTGTCATTTCCCCAAACTATTGCTGCAAATCGTTGTGGCGTTTTTAGTAACGAAGTTGGATTGGATGTAAACGGAGCTTCCCATAAAGAAATTTCATCTCTAAAATCAATCTTTTTAGCTTGATCACCTTCGTCTAGTGCTTCAATATAATAAAGTGTGGCAGGTTTATCTGAACGCCAATTCATGCCACGTTTCCCTTTGCGAACAGATGAAAAACCTTTAGGCATAATTTCTGTTAGAGGTACTTCGTTTACTGTTTTTATTGCAATTCCAGCTAAATTATACACGACCGTTTTTTGAGGAAAACGGCTTAGAGGAACAATGTATGAAAACGGTTTTTGGATAGTAGTTATCATAAGGTAATTCCCGTCTGGCGAAAAATTTTCACCCGTAAACATATCGGCAGCTTTATATAAAGTAGTATTTCCTGACAGTGTTATTTTATATAATTCGGAAGTAACTAAATTTTCGAAATTTGTTTCGTCCGTTTTGTTTTTTAGTAAATCTTGAAATGTACGGTTCGAAGAAACTTTTCCTTCGCTAGTAGAAACAATTGGGCCTTTTGGTAAATCTTTTTTAATATCTACAAATGTAGCTCTATTTTTGAGTAACATTTTAACCAAAATAGCTTGGCCGTCTCGAAACCAACTAAAAGGATTTCCAAGATTTGCATTTACAGTAGCATCGGTTAGTTTTGTAGCTTTTGCATTTGCAACATCGAGTAACCATAATTCTACTCCAGTTGTTGTTGTGTGTGAGAAAGCAACTTTAGTCTCGTCTGGAGACCAAGAAAGATTGGTTAATTTTGGATTTTGTGGCAAACCCGAAACTTGAATTTCAGTTTTGTCTTTTATTTTTCGAACTTTTAAGTTGTTAATATAGGTTACTGTACTCGAAATATTGGTTGTAGGATTTATACGTAAACCACCCAAACGCATTTCTTCTTGATTTAAATCATCGAGAGTTTTATAGGTATTTCGATAGGTGAGAAGCATCCATTCTTTTTTGGTATCCATAAGAACAGATGGTGCTCGTTCGTAATCTGCTAAATCAAGAATTTCTTTTGATGGTTTTTGATAACTTAGATTTTCCTGAGCAAATGTTGTAAAACTAAAGCCAATAAATAGGAGTAAAGTGGTTGTTATTTTCATTTTTTATTAATTTTATACTAAAGTAATGGAAACTTATATTGACTTAAAGAAATTAAGTCAAGTTTAACGATTTTATGTAGATGGATTGTGGTTAAATTCATTTCTTGTATAAAAATGCACCTTTTGAAAAAGGTTTAAATAATTCCAAAAATTAGTAAAAAACCATAACTAAGTAACATGAACGCTACTATATTCTGTATAGATTTATAGGTTGTTTTTTGTAATAATTTATTGCCGAAATAAACGCCTAAAAATGCAGAAAGTGTTGCCATTAGAACCAATTTGTAATTTAGAGAAAGTTCATCATTTACTATTTTAGTAATATAAATACTCAATCTCGAAACATCGACCAAACAAGCAATAACAACTCCTGTGGCTATAAATGCTTCTTTGTTTAAACCGGAACGAATTAAGAAAGCACTTCGTAATGCACCTTGGTGCCCAGAAATTCCGCCAAAAAAACCGCTTAAAATACCACCAATAGATAAATGTTTTTTATCGAATTCTAAGTTTTTTAGCTTTGGGATAAAATCGAACAAAGAAAAAATGATTAATAATAATCCAATAATAAGTTTCAAAGGCATTATTTCAAATGAATTTTCAGAAATAGAATATTGAAATAAGGGTTGCATTTGGGTTAGTAATTTTAACAAATAAGCACCAAGAAATGAAAATAAAATAGCTGGAATTCCAAACTTAAAAACGACCTCTTTATTGGCTTTTTTTCCAAAGAGAAATAACTTAAAAATATTATTCATAAAATGAACTAAAGCAGTAAGTACAACTGCAATTTCAATTGGAAAGAACAATCCAAAAACCGGTAGAAGAATTGTTCCCAATCCAAAACCCGAAAATAATGTTAAAGCAGAACCTAATAGTGCAAAAATGCAAATAATAATATAATCCATAACTTTTTATTTATACAAATTAAGTAAAACTAACTAACTTTAATTGCTTAATTTTACAATAAGTGTAAATTTGCAAACTGATTTTTAATAAAAATATAAAAACATGTATCATTCTAAAATTACTGGACTAGGTCATTATGTTCCAGACAATATAGTTACAAACGATGATTTAGCAAAAATTATCGATACAAATGATGAGTGGATTCAGGAACGAACTGGTATTCAAGAGCGTAGGCATATTGTAAGAGGACAAGACACAACGACATCGATGGGTGTAAAAGCCGCAAAAATCGCCATTGAACGTTCAGGAATTGCTAACGATGACATAGATTTTATCGTTTTTGCTACCATTTCTCCCGATTATTATTTTCCAGGTCCAGGAGTAGCGTTGCAAAAAGAGTTAGGATTAAGAACTATTGGTGCATTAGATGTAAGAAACCAATGTTCAGGATTCATTTATGCTTTGTCTGTTGCAGATCAGTTTATAAAAACAGGAATGTATAAAAACATTTTGGTTGTTGCTTCAGAAGTGCAATCATTAGGTTTAGATATGACTACTCGTGGTCGAAATGTTTCGGTTATTTTTGGTGATGGTGCAGGAGCAGCAGTTTTAAGCAGAGAAGAAGATGTGACCAAAGGAATTTTATCTACACATTTACATTCGGAAGGAGAACATGCAAAAGAATTATCTGTTTTAGCACCCGGAATGGGCGGACGTTGGGTTTCGGATATTATTGCCGATAACAATCCAGACGACGAAAGTTATTTTCCTTATATGAACGGACAATTTGTGTTTAAACATGCTGTAGTTCGTTTTAGTGAAGTGATAAATGAAGGTTTAGTAGCTAATAATTTGCAAGTTTCTGATATAGATATGCTTATTCCGCACCAAGCGAATTTGAGAATTTCTCAGTTTATCCAAAAGAAATTTGGTTTGAATGACGATCAGGTTTTTAACAACATTCAAAA
Organism: Flavobacterium sp.; assembly: GCF_043756175.1. Classification (GTDB taxonomy): domain Bacteria; phylum Bacteroidota; class Bacteroidia; order Flavobacteriales; family Flavobacteriaceae; genus Flavobacterium. The sequence goes on along the minus strand of NZ_JAYURN010000161.1, from coordinate 3,152 downwards.
ATACGGAAATACTACTGCAGCATCTATTCCTATTGCTTTGACAGAAGCTTGGGAACAAGGGAAAATTAATTCTGGCGACACGGTTGTTCTCGCTGCATTTGGTTCAGGTTTTACTTGGGCAAGTGCTATTATTAAGTGGTAATTATTTAAAATATTTTCATAAAAAAAAGCTCCAAATTTCTTTGGAGCTTTTTGCTTTTTATAATAATCCACCACCGCTTTGGGTTTCGTTGGCATCACGTTGTTTGCGTTGTAGTGCTTTATTTTTTCCACCACCAAACATATAATTTAATCCTACATAAATCGTTCTACTTTCCCAGTAAAAAGCACCTTCTTGTTTATAAGGAATACTTCCGTCAAACTGAAAATGCATGGTATTGAAAATATCATTTAATCTTCCTGTGATACTTCCTTTCCCTTTCAAGATAGAATAAGTAGCACCTATGTCCGCTTTATACATCGGACTTCTCTCAAATTGTAATCCTAAATCACGACCACGATACATTCCGAATAAGTTTATTTTCAGTTTTTTTGTAGCTGTAAAAGTTTGATTTGCACGAACATTGAAACTCACCACATCAACTTCACCTTTTTCTTGTAAACCTGTATTTGCATTTTGTACAGTTCCTTTTACGGTTTTAAAATAAGCATCGGTACTGGCATTTACAGACCACCATTTTGCTAATTTCAAATTTGAAGAAACTTCAACTCCAAAGGCAATGTTATTATCAAAATTATCATAAGAAATAATATCTTGGTTATTGTTACTTGGGTTTTTATAGATTGTTCGGCTAATTTCGTTATTTATTTGTCTGTAAAAAACACCTGAAGTGATAGAACCAATTTTTGCAGTGCGTGTATAATTTACTTCAAACGAATTGGTAAATTGTGGTTGCAATTCTGGATTTCCTCTAGATTCTACAAGTGGAGTAGTCCATTCACGAATTGGGCTAATTTGCCCAATACTTGGCCTGTCTACACGTCTAGAATAATTAAAATTAAATGAATTTTTATCACTAGCTGCATAAGTAAAAAATGCTGAAGGATATACTGAAAAAATATTGTCTTTTATAGTTTGGTTTCCACTAAAATTTGTTGTCGGATTTACAGAAGTTTCGATTCTGTGAAAATCGCCATCTATTGTATAATTTTCGATACGAACACCAACTTGTCCGCTCCATTTTTCCCATTTTTTACTGTAGTTAGTATATAATGAGCTAATGTTTCGGTCGAAAGTGAAGTTGTTATCGGTCGTTGTCGAATTAAATATGGAAGGGTTACTAGTCGATTCATCAAAGCTATTTTTTGTATTTTGTATTCTAGTTTCTATACCAATTTCTAACTTTGTAGTTTCGGTTAATGGATTTACATAATCAGCATTAAACTGAATGTAATTCGTTCTTCCATGAACAATATTTGTTCTATCTGAATTATTAGTTGGATTGAATTCAGTTAAATCATAATTAGTATTTTCTTTATTTTTTGTACTAGAAACATTCGCTTGAAATTCTAGATTTTCTCCTTTTTTAGTAAAATCGTGTTTAAAGTCTAAATCGTAAGTTTGTGTATTATTATCAGTTTTCGATTTGAATAATTGGCTTGAATCGCTATTTGATGGACTGATATAATTTACATCAGTCAAGCCATTACCACTTCCGTTAGTGATGTTTTGATTGGTATATATAGAGAACGTATTTTTATCATTTATATAATAATCTAACCCTAATTTTAATAAATGAGAAGTATTTAGATTATTAAACTCAAATTTTTGTTCATTTTCTAATTCGGGTCTAAAACTATTGATATAACCATGATTTTTGTTTTTTCCATGGTTTAATCCATAATTACTATAAATATTTACTTTGCCTACTTTATAGTTTAGGTTTAAAGCCGTATTCAATTTAGGTGTTACGCCAAAAGTTACACCAGTATTTATACTTCCGTTAAAACCAGTATTTGCGTTTTTGTGTAAAATAATATTAATAATACCACTCATGCCTTCAGGACTATATTTTGCCGAAGGATTTGTAATCAATTCAATTTGTTTGATAGATGAAGAAGGGATTTATTGCAATAATTGAGTCGCATCAATATTTGTAGGTTTACCATCTACTAATACTTTTACATTAGTATTTCCTCTCAAGCTCAATTCTTTGGTTTGTGGATCGACACTTACTGTAGGAATATTGTTCATTATTTCAGATGCTGTTGTTCCAGAAGCGATTAAATCTTTACCAACAGTTACTACTTTTCTATCTATTTTTTGTTCGATACTTGAACGTTCCTTTACGATTGAAACCTCATTAAGTTGTGTAGATTCTTCTTCGAGTGCTATTGTTTTTAGAGTAATATTTTTGTTTTCAAGAGTCAAAGTAACATTGCTAACCTGTTTTTTGTAACCCATAAACTGAACTTCGATAGTTAGTTCTTGAAATGCTAAGTTTGCAATGGTAAAGGTTCCGTTTTCTTTTGTAATACCTCCAGATACAACTTTTGTAACATTTTTTATAGTTACTGATGCGTAAGGAATAGCTTCGTTTGTTTTTTTATCAACTACTTTTCCGGAAATACTTCCAGAAAGGTTTTCAAGTTTTTTAGTTTCAGTCGCAGAATTTTGAGCTTTAACAAAAGTAAAATTGAATAAAGTAAAAAGGATTAGAATTTTAATTTTCATAATTTTTTTGATGATGATGATTTTGATGATTTTCTTTAAAACTATTCTAATAGTATTATCTACTAGACTGTGCAAGGAATTTTTCGTTACATTTTTAAGAAATGTTTAACATAAAAAAGCCTCGACAATTTTACGTTGTCGAGGCTTTTATTATTTTTATTTTGGATTATCTTTTAAGGGCAAAGTGCGTTTTAAATATGTTTGAAGCTCATATATTAATTAATATCTTCATCATCTCCCAAATCATTTATAAAATAGATTAAATCGCTTCTATCATATTCCTTTGGGAAAAGATGATTATTTATAATAATTGCGGGTGTATAAGCTATCTTATTTTCCTGATTCCAAGAATATTGCTCATAAAGTATTTCGTTAATTTTTAAATCGTTGATTTGAGAAGTTGATTTTAATGTCAATTTGTCTTCGTCTTTATTTTCAAACCAATCATGAAGTGTTTCTTTAAAAGCTTCTTGACCTT
>NZ_JAYURN010000160.1:0-24696 GCF_043756175.1 Flavobacterium sp. | reverse complement strand
TAAACCTAATACTTACCAACTAAAAAATAAAAACGCTACATTTGCGGGTTATAAAATAAAATTTTAATGAAAGAAATTAAAAACATTTCGCGCTCACGAGCGCAAGAATCGTCGGCAGCTATCGAACGATTGTACATTACAATGCGTCATTTATTCAACAGAGGTTTCTATAAACCTATGGGAATTTCTGGAGAAACTTTAAGAGAGGCATTATTGGCATTAAGACCTGAAATTTATGGGACTATTGCCGAAGAAAAAGTAGAACTAAACGGATTATTATACGTTATAGAACGTCTTCCGGTAGGAATTGAAGAATGTCGTTACATCAATTTAACATCGGATGAAGGTTATTCAAATTCACACTTTCAAGCTATTGTTCCACCAAAACGTAGAAGAAATTGCTACCGAATTGATGATGAACAAATGAATGTCGAAATTACTCGAGGCCGTTCAGATATTTATGATATCCTGACGCATTTAACGTTTATATTCATCGAATCTCATAAAATCAAAGATAGAGTTTTGATTGATGAAGACGGACGTGTATCTCGCGATTGGGAAAAATTAGAACAAGCGGCGTTACAAAATAAAAAACTAACATTAATAGAAAGAGAAAAAGCTATTTCTCACGCAGCCAATATTTTAGGAAGAACATTTGCTGAGGTAAAAGACATTTACGAAAGTTTTGGAAACATAACATCGCCAGATCGTTTCTTGCATATTATTTATTGGTTAGGAAAAATTGCGATAGAAGAAGTTGTCGATAATAACAAAAGAACCATCACTTTTAGTCCAATTTTAAGAGAAAGATTAGGACACCACATTCACGGAGAAATCTGGGCAAATGACATAAAAGAAGTTTTACAAAAAAACGATTTACTGACTAGGCCAATTCACGTAATAAGCGCCAATATGCACAGTGTGATGAACTCAATTTTCGCAACACATGTGCTTAAAACAAAGTTTAAAGACAAATCAGATTTCGATATCTACGAAGAGTTAAGTAAACCGGGTGCTCATGATGTTCGTGATAAAGTTGAGGAATTTGCTATAAAACACGGTATGATTTCTTTGCCAGATACATCAGGAACTAATATTGATGTTCAGATTTTTGATACTGCTAAAATCGATTGGACAAAATCGGCTTTCGCCAAAGCAAAAATTGACAAAATCTCACCAGTTTTAATCCTCATGGATTATGCTTTTGGAGAACAAGCTTTTGAAACTATCGATGAATTATTGAAACCCTATAAAGTAGGAAAAGAGAAAACTTTTCTAAATGTAGAATCGGTTTCTATCATGGGAAAAGCAGGAATTCTAGAAGGAGGAAAAGGAGATATTATGATTCCTAATGCCCATATAAATGAAGGAACTGCCGATAATTACCCATTTCACAACGAATTAACCGCAAAAATGTTTGAAGGAAACGATATTCCAGTCTTTGCAGGACCAATGATTACCGTTTTAGGAACATCTTTACAAAATAGAGATTTACTAAAGTTCTTCCACGAATCTACTTGGGAAGCCATCGGACTGGAAATGGAAGGATCTTATTATCAAAAAGCAATTCAATCTGCATCAAAAATCAGAAAAAGCATTAACGAAAATGTAAAAGTTCGTTATGCTTATTATGCTTCAGATAATCCCTTAGAAACAGGAAGCACATTAGCTTCAGGTGGTTTAGGGACGACAGGTGTAAAACCAACATACTTAATTACGATCAAGATATTAGAACAAATTTTCAACGTAAAATAGTTTTAAAAAATGAATTTTATTCCAACTAATTTATTAGGCTGTTTTGTACTCGAACCTAAAGTTTTTCACGATGACCGAGGTTATTTCATGGAAAGCTTTAATGAGAACACTTTTGAAAAAGGAATTGGGCAAAAAGTTCATTTCATACAAGACAATCAATCGTATTCGTCAAAAGGTGTTTTGAGAGGTTTGCATTACCAAACAGGTGAACATTCACAGGCAAAATTAGTGCGAGTATTGCAAGGCGAAGTTTTAGATATTGCTGTTGACGTTAGACCAGAATCGTCAACGTATGGGCAATCATTTTCTATATTATTAAGTGCCGAAAACCAGAAACAATTGTTTATTCCGAGAGGATTTGCACACGGATTTTTGGTGACTAGCGAAACGGCAGTTTTCTTTTATAAATGTGATAATTTTTACAACAAAGAAAGTGAAGCTGGTTTTATTTACAATGATCCAGTATTAAACATAGATTGGAATTTCCCTGAAAAAGAATTAATTATTTCTGAAAAAGATGTGATTTTGCCAACACTAGAAAACGCCAAAAAAGTATGGTAATTTTAGTTACAGGAGCATCAGGACAATTAGGTCAAGCAATTCAGTTTATTGCTTCAAATTATCCTGATTTCGAATTTATTTTTGCTTCATCTCAAGATTTAGACATTACAAATCAGGAACGTGTTAATCATTATTTTGATACAAGTAAAATAGATTTTTGTATAAATGCTGCTGCTTATACAGCGGTTGATAAAGCCGAATCTGAAATAGAAAAAGCCGAAGCTATTAATATTGTTGGTCCAAAAAATTTAGCCATTGCTTGCAAAAAAAACAATGCAAAACTAATACATATTTCGACCGATTTTGTTTTTGAAGGCTCGTCAAACAAACCTTATTTAGAAACTGATGCAACAAATCCGTTAGGCATTTATGGCAAAACAAAACTAGACGGAGAACAAGCGGTCATGGATAATACAAATGAATATTTCATTATTAGAACTTCTTGGGTTTATTCTCAATTTGGCAATAATTTCATGAAAACAATGTTGCATTTGGCATCAGAAAGAGAAAGCTTAAGCATTGTTTCAGACCAAATAGGTTCACCAACAAATGCGGTAGATCTAGCCAAAGCGATTATGCAAATAGTTTGTCACACTGAGCGTAGTCGAAGTGCTAACATCCAATACGGCATTTATAATTTCAGTAACGAAGGAATAGCAAGTTGGTATGATTTTGCTAAAGAAATATTTAAAGTAAATAATATTTCTATTGATGTAAATCCAATCACAACAGAAGCATTTCCTACGCCTGCCAAAAGACCAAAATATAGTCTTTTAGACAAAACGAAAATAAAAAGCACTTTTGGAATCAAAATAAAAACTTGGCAAGAATCACTATTGCAAACGATATAAAAAATGAAAAGAATACTAATAACAGGAGCTGCAGGATTTTTAGGTTCGCATTTGTGTGATAGGTTTATCAAAGAAGGTTATCATGTTATCGGAATGGATAATTTGATTACGGGTGATCTAAAAAACATCGAACATTTATTCAAATTAGAACATTTTGAGTTTTACCATCATGATATTTCAAAATTTGTACATGTTGCAGGAGATTTAGACTATATTTTACATTTTGCATCACCAGCAAGCCCGATAGATTATTTAAAAATACCAATTCAAACCCTAAAAGTAGGATCATTAGGAACACACAATTTACTTGGATTAGCTAGAGTAAAAGGCGCGAGAATATTAATTGCTTCTACATCTGAAGTTTATGGAGATCCGTTAGTTCATCCACAAACGGAAGAATACTTTGGGAATGTGAACACAATAGGTCCACGTGGTGTATATGATGAAGCCAAACGTTTTCAAGAATCAATCACAATGGCTTACCACCGTTTTCACGGATTAGAAACTAGAATTGTTAGAATTTTTAATACTTATGGACCAAGAATGCGACTCAATGATGGTCGTGTTATTCCCGCATTTATTGGTCAAGCATTGCGTGGTGAAGACCTAACTATTTTCGGTAATGGTTTGCAAACTCGTTCTTTTTGTTATGTAGATGATCAAGTAGAAGGAATTTTTAGGCTGCTACATTCAGAGTATGTTTATCCAGTTAATATTGGAAATCCAGACGAAATAACTATTAAAGATTTTGCCGAAGAAATTATTAAATTGACAGGAACAACACAGAAAATCGTATACCACGATTTACCAGAAAATGATCCGTTGCAAAGACAACCAGATACGACAAAAGCTAGAGAATTATTAGGTTGGGAAGCTAAGGTTTCTCGTTCTGAAGGAATGAAAATTACTTACGAATATTTTAAAAACCTTCCGCAATCAGCATTATTAAAAGAAGAGCATAAAGATTTTTCAGGTTATATTCGTTAAACAAAATGACAAAAGGTAGGTATTCAAAATATATACGCCCAATAAGCATTACAACCGATTGTGTTTTGCTTGTTGTTTTAGCTAGTTTCTTCTTGAAGAAATTTGCTATACAATTGCCGTATTTTATGATTTACCAACTAGTTTCTTGGTGTATATTGGCTTATTTTACAAGGTTTTACGAAGTATATCGTTTTACAAAACCTGTAGAAATTATGGGAATGTTATTCAAGCAATTATTTTTGTTTTCATTGTTTGTTATTACCTTTTTTTCTATTACAAGAGAAATAATTTTTAGTTTTAGACTCTTGTTATATTTCATTGGACTTTCCTTTATATGCATTACTTTTTTCAAAGGATTATTATTTTATTACCTGAAAAAATATCGAATTGTTCTTGGCGGAAATTACCGAAACGTAATTATTGTAGGTTATACAGATAGCTCAAAAAATTTACAACAATTATTTCAAAACCGACCTGATTACGGTTACCGTTTTAAAGGATTTTTCTCAGATACAATAAGTAATGAAAACACAAAAGGAAATGTTTCTAATATTCAAGATTTTGTTTTAGTTAATAAGATAGATGATATTTATTGTGCTTTAGAAGAACTCTCTAACGATCAACTTAAAGAACTGGTAGAATTTGCCGATTATTACAAAAAAACCATCAAATTTATCCCAGAATCGAGTGAGATTTACGCTAAAAACTTAAAAATAGATTACTACGAATTTTTCCCAATATTATCACTTAAACGAACACCACTAAACGAACCATTACTTAAGTTTGTAAAGCGATTATTCGACATTTTCTTTTCATTATTGGTTATCATTTTTCTGCTTTCTTGGCTGATTCCAATTATTGCAATTTTAATAAAATTAGAATCAAAAGGACCAGTGTTTTTCAAACAAGGAAGACCAGGATTAGATGAAAAAGAGTTTTTTTGTTACAAGTTTCGATCTATGGAAATAAACGACAAAACAGAAGAATCGGTGGTAAAAAATGATCCAAGAATAACAAAAACAGGCAATTTTTTAAGAAGAACCAGTTTCGACGAAATGCCACAATTTTTTAATGTATTTCTTGGCGAAATGTCAATCGTTGGACCAAGACCACATTTATGGTCACACAACAACGAATACCAAACCAAAATCAGAAAATATAATTTAAGATTGCATATAAAACCAGGAATCACAGGACTTGCGCAAGTAAAAGGTTTTAGAGGAGAAATTGAAACCGATGAAGAAATGGTAAACAGAATAAAATATGATTTATTTTATATCGAAAATTGGTCGTTGTTATTAGATATAAAAATCATTGTGCTAACGGTGATTAATGTTTTTAAAGGACAAGAAAAAGCCTACTAAAACACCTTTTTTTTAACTAAATCCTTAATCTGAACATCAAGGTTAAAAACTTTTTCTGATTGACTGAAAACTACTTTTTTCATCAGATTTAACTCATTTTTACTCATTTTTGAAATGGAAATTAATTGATTATTCAAATCATTATAATCTTCAACTTGGGCAACCCAACCTAAATTGTTTTGAGTAACAATATCACCACCTTCACCACCACCGAAATATAATATTGGAAAACCTAGCGAACCATATTCGAATATTTTTGAAGGAACAGATCCATAAATTCTAGTTTTTAATGGAACAATAGCAATATCAAAAGTTTTGAGTTTTTGATGTAATGCATTACGTTCCATCATACCATAAAAGAATATTTTTTGTTCTTTCCTTTGCGATATTAGATGTTCTATTTGCGTTTTTTCGGCTCCATCGCCAAAGATGTGTAATTCGATATTTAATCCAGTTAACTCTATTTTTTCACATAATTCTAAAACGCCTTGAGCAATTCCTAAAAGCCCTGCATAAAATATTTTAATAGGTTCATTATCTTTAGTAACTAATTCTATGTTTTTAACTTTATGATCTGGAAAATTTTGATATAAGAAACATTTTTTATCAGGAAATAATGATTTTACATGTGTGATAATTTCATTAGACTGTCCTAAAATGAATGTTGCTTTTTTATAAATAAACCGTTCTAAAAACAAAGAAAAATTATGCGAAAAAGAATTTACTTTCAAGGCCTTTAATTCAATTGCAGCTAGTGGCCAAAGATCTGAAATGTTGAGAATTATTTTTTTGTTTTTTAACGAAAGTACAAAAACAGAAATAAATGAAAGTAACAATGGAGGCGATTGAACAACTACTTTTTGCGGTGTTTTTTTAATCAATAAATAGAAAAACAAACTCAAAGAAAAAGATAAAACAGAAATGAGTCTAACTAATAAATTTTTGCTCACACTTGGATAAATCCACAATCGTTTCACAGTAATATTATCACGATTTTCAGTAACCGAAAATTTGCCTTTATACTCAGGGAACAACTCACCTTTGGGATAATTTCCTAACGGACAAATTACCGAAACTTTATAATTATTTTGGTGTAATTTCAAAGCCAATTGCTCGATTCTATTTGCAGCAGCTCCTTTTTCTGGCGGATAATAATTGGATATAATTAAGATTTCTTCCATTATTTTTTCAATAGAATATCTATAATTCGTTCCGAAGCTTTTCCGTCCCAAAGTTCAGGAATCCCCTTTTTAGATAAACCGATTTTTAGAAATTTTGTAAATTCTAAAGTTAAATTTTCTATGGAAGTTCCTACCAAAGTATTAGTTCCAATTTCGATAGTTTCAGGTCTTTCGGTTGTGGTTCTCATGGTAAAACAAGGAATTCCCAAAACGGTAGTTTCTTCAGAAATACCTCCAGAATCGGTAACCACAGCAAAACTATTTTTTATTAGATACATAAAATTTAAATAACCTTGTGGTTCTACAAATAATATGTTTTTTAAGTTCAAATTGGTTTCGCCCAAAATAGCTTTTGTTCTGGGATGGATAGGAAAAATTATTTTCTTATCACCAACCATTTTATCAATTCCTTTAAGTAAATCTATCAACGATTTTTCTTCATCTACATTTGACGGACGGTGTAAAGTTAAAATGATATAATTTCCAGCTTCTAAATCAAATTCTTTCCAGAAATTTGGAGCAAAAATTCTGTCTAAGTTCTGATATAAAGTATCAATCATCACGTTTCCAACAAATTGAATATTAGGTGTTTCTATCCCGTTTTTCAATAAATTATCTGATGCTGAGGTTGATGTTGTAAAGAAATAATCGGTAATACTATCGGTAACCATTCTATTAATTTCTTCGGGCATGGTCATGTCTCCAGAACGAATTCCGGCTTCGACATGCGCTACTTTTACGTTCATTTTTTTAGCCACAATGGCACAAGCCATAGTCGAATTGACATCGCCAACAACCAAAACCAAATCACACGGGTTTTGAAGCAATTCTTTTTCAAAAGCAATCATAATTGCTCCGGTTTGCTCGGATTGGGAACCACTTTTTACTTCTAGATTGGCATTTGGATGCGGAATATTTAGTTCTTCAAAAAAAGTATCGCTCAAATTTTTATCATAATGTTGACCTGTGTGCACCAATCGAAAAGAAATTACCGCACCTTCGGATTGTCGTTTTTCAATCGCTTTGATAATGGGTGCGATTTTTATAAAATTTGGTCTCGCTCCTGCTATTATGGTTATTTTCATGATTTATTTTTTGTAACCGATTTTAGTTCTTGGTTTTACATTTTCCTTTTTATCTGTCAATTCATCTAAATAACTAAAAACCAATTCAATATTCTTATCGTGATTTTCTAGTTTTTTCTGAATATGAAGAATATCTATTTTTAAATCGGTGGTATCAAAAAGCATTTGCCTCACTTTTGTAAATATCCGCATAATTTGAATATTTGTTTGAATGGCTTTGTTACTGTTCAAAACACACGATAGCATTAGTACACCGTGTTCTGTAAAAACCATTGGCAAATATCGTAAACCCATCTTTTCAGAATTGGAGGTCACAAATTGTGATCTCCAATTTTCGAATTCTGATTTATTAAGTTCAAACATAAAGTCTTTAGGAAATCTAGAAATATTTCGTCTAACGGCTTGTTTTAAAACTCTGGTTTCAATACCATAAAGCGTTGCTAAATCACGATCAAACATTACTTTTTGATTTCTTATAAAGTAAATTTTATTAGAAATTAATTCTTCCGAAAGTTGTATTTCATTATTCATAAATTATTTTATATTTCTCTTTAAGGTCGCAATTTGAGAACTTAAAGATCTTAACATCTCATTTTGAGACCTCCAATTTATTTCAACATCGAAACAAACTGTTTCAATTTTCCGCTCTTACTCCGTTCTAATTTTTCTTTTCTAAGAAATGTAAATATCAAACCATTTTCTAAATAAGCAGTAATGGCTTTTTCGATATTTAGAATTTGATTTTCTGTTAAAGGTTTTTCACTTACATATTCAACTTCAAAAGTATCGATTTTGGTTTGTTTAATCACAAATTCTTTTACATTTCCGTCATCTTCAATAATACTTTTAGTTACGTAATAAAATGTTAACCCTGGCGATTTTTTCCCACTAGGAAGAATAGCAATATCATTTGTTCGTCCTATTAATTTCTTTAGAATTGGTTTTTTAAAGGTACTTTTTTCGTCAAGAATTCCAATATCGCCAATATCATATCTAATAAAAGGATGCGCTTTATTGAATAGAGAAGTAATTACCACACGACCTTCTTTTCCGTAAGGTAAAACATTGTTGTTTTCGTCTAAAATTTCCACAAATATGGTTTCTGAATTGACTTGCCATTCGTTATTTGGGTTTTGAAAAGCAATTAAATCCAATTCGGAAGCACCATATTCATTGATAATTGGAACACCAAATTGTTTTTCCATCAATAATTTATCGTCATCGAATAACATCTCGGAAGTAACAATGCAACATTTCAAAGTTGGGCAAACTGATGTTAAAATAACGCCTTTTTTCTGAAGAAATTTGGCAAATAAAACAATGGAAGAAGTATAACCATTGATGTAATTGAAATTTTCATTTTGAAATTTCAGTAAAACTTTTTCAAGAACCCCGTCCGATAAATCGAAAATGGTAAATCGATAACTGTTCTTTAAAAAATCTTTAATTCGTTCTTTTTTATTTCCAATAAAATCTAACGAAATTCCATAAAAACGTGCTTGTAAAGATGAATTAAAATCGATTTCGAACCAACCAAAACGATTGATAATATTTGCCCAAGTTAACGCATGACAAAATTTATCTTTTGCAAAAATAAATGGATCACCACTTGAGCCAGATGTTTTATTTACATAAACTTTTTTAACATTATATCCTTCCGAAAGTCTTTCTGATAAAGGTTTTTGAAAATCTTTTTTGGTCATTATGGGAGTATCTGACCAGTTTTTTATATTGTGATTTCCAAAAAAAACTTTATAATAATCATTATTTTTCAGATGAAAATTAACAATTTCTTGTTTTTTATTTTCGATAAATTGTTGGTGTTCTTCTTCGGAAAAGGAAATAATTTTATTCAATTCCGCTTTGGCTTTCTTCATTGGAAAACCATTTAATTTTAGCGTTAAATCGAATAATCGAAACATTAGAAACTTATTTTTATCAAAAATAAGAAAATTAACTTCATTTGCATTTAATTTTTCAAGATTCGCTTTTAACGAAAGGTAAAACAAACTATTTTTGCACCACAACACTCGAGGCGTAGCCGAACTGTATGGAGCGCAGCGAAATAAAACAACACAACACAATGACAATTTTATTACTTGGATCTGGCGGAAGAGAACATGCACTGGCTTGGAAAATGTTACAATCTGATAAATGTTCAAAACTTTTTGTGGCACCAGGAAACGCTGGAACTGCCCAAATTGCTACAAATGTAACTTTAGATATTCTAGATTTTGAAGCTATGAAAGCTTTTGTAATTCAGGAAAAAGTAACCATGGTTGTTGTTGGTCCAGAAGATCCGTTGGTTCTTGGGATTTATGATTTCTTTAAAAATGATTCGAGCTTAAAGGATATTCCAGTAATTGGGCCATCAAAAAAAGGAGCACAACTGGAAGGAAGTAAAGAATTTGCTAAAGAATTTTTAGTAAAACACAATATACCAACCGCATCCTACGATAGTTTTACCGCAGAAACAGTTGAAAAAGGCTGTCAATTTCTTGAAACATTGCAACCTCCGTATGTATTAAAAGCAGACGGATTAGCGGCTGGAAAAGGAGTTTTAATCATTCATGACTTAGCAGAAGCCAAAGAAGAATTACGAAACATGTTGGTTCATGCCAAGTTTGGAAATGCTAGTGCAAAAGTTGTAATCGAAGAATTTCTTGACGGAATTGAATTGAGTTGTTTTGTATTAACAGACGGAAAAAATTACAAAATTCTTCCAACGGCGAAAGATTATAAACGCATTGGTGAAGGTGATACAGGTTTGAATACAGGTGGAATGGGAGCAGTTTCTCCAGTCCCGTTTGCGGATGCCGTTTTGTTAGAAAAAATAGAAACTCGAATTGTAAAACCAACTATTGCTGGATTACAAGAAGACGGAATTGAATATAAAGGATTTGTTTTCATCGGATTAATAAACGTTAAAGGCGAGCCAATTGTTATTGAATATAACGTAAGAATGGGTGATCCTGAAACGGAAGTCGTGATTCCTAGACTGATATCGGATTTAGTAGAACTTTTTGAAGCTGTTGGAAACGGAAAACTAGATGAAGTTTCATTAGAGATAGATTCTAGAAGCGCCACAACAATTATGGTTGTTTCGGGTGGATATCCTGAAGATTACGAAAAAGGGAAAATCATTTCTGGATTAGAAAAGATAGAAGATTCGATGGTTTTTCATGCAGGAACAAAGAATGAAAATGGACAAGTGGTGAGTAACGGTGGAAGAGTTTTGGCTGTGACTTCGTTTGGAATTGATTTTCAAGAAGCCATAAAAAAATCTTATCAAAACATAGACAAGCTAGATTTTGATAAGATGTATTTTAGAAAAGATATTGGTTTCGACTTACTTTAAAAAAGAGTGAGCCGTAGTATCTTGGTTTTCTTCGTTGTTATCTTTGTGAACTTGTAATTGTTTTGTCCAATACCAAGTATAGTAACAACAAATAATTATAAAAGCCCACGAAATAAGATTAGCTAACCACCAATTACTAAGTTCTAAAGAACGTAAAACTTCGTGTAATCCTAAAATTATATTGTCAAATAACCATTGTATTCCTTCAAAAAATGATTTCATCTTTTTTATGTATTATATTTACAATTACAAAAATATAAAATTTACTCATGATAACAAGCGTTTTTAGTAAATCTCGACCAATAAATTATATTTTAATAACCACTTTGCTGGTTTTATGTTTTTTATTGTTTCAATTTCAATCTAATTTCAACACAATTTCGACTTTAGAAATTGGAAAAAAAGTAGTTTTATTATTACTATTAGTTGGTTCTTTATACATAACAAATTTTATTACAAAAAAGAACGGATTAAGTAAAGACAATAGTTATACGTTCTTTCTGTTTTTTGTTTTTCTGATTTTGTTCCCCAAAACATTATCAAATGGGGCATTAATTATTTCAAATTTATTTGTTTTGCTGGCATTGCGAAGGTTGATATCGATGCAATCGCTTATTACACCAAAAGAAAAAATATTTGATGCTTCTTTTTGGATTTTTACGGCAGCTTTGTTTAATTTTTGGTGTATTTTATTTATAATATTGGTTTTTGTGTCTATTATTTTTCATGTTTCTAGAGATTATAGAAACTGGACTATTCCATTTATTGCATTTTTTACTGTTTTAGTAATTTCAGTTTTAGGCACTTTAATTTATAATCCGAGTCTTATTCAAAATTATATATCAAAAATAGTAATAGATTTTGATTTGAAATATATAGAAACAATTTTTCAGAATATTGCATTATTTATATATGTTACAACGGCTTTAGTAGCTTTTGTAAGTATGATTTTTATATTGCGAAATAAATTATCTAACCTTCAAGCGTCGTATCGAAAAATGATTTTTGCATTTATTATTGGATTGGCAATCTTCTTTATTTCACCTAATAAAGACAATAGTTTTCTTATTTATACCTTTGTGCCGGTGTCTATTATGCTAACGAATTATCTAGAAACAATAAATAAATATTGGATAAAAGAATCTATTTTAGTAATAATCCTAACAGCTAGTATTTTAACTTTTGTGTTTCAGTTGTTATAATTTATCGCCATGAGCTAAATCTCCAGCATCGCCAAGACCAGGAATAATATAGTTTTTTTCATTTAGCTTTTCGTCTAGAGCAGCTACCCAAAGATGACAATTTTTGGGCAAATTTTCTTCAAGAAATGCAATTCCCTCAGGAGCAGCAATTACTACTGCAATATGAATTTCGTTTGGAGTCTCTTCGGTCATTAGTTTATTAAAAACTGCCACTATAGACTGTCCTGTGGCTAGCATAGGATCTATTAATATCAGATTTTTTCCTTCAAAAGAAGGAGCTGCTTGGTATTCAACTAAAATTTCAAAAGCATCATCATTGTTATAATGATAACGGTAGGCAGATACAAATCCGTTCTCTGCATCATCAAAAAAGTTCATAAAACCAGTATGTAATGCCAATCCAGCCCGTAAAATGGAACACAATACAACGTTTTCGGCAATGGTTGTAGTTTTTTTAATTCCAAGTGGAGTTTGAACCTCAATATCTTTATATGACAAAGTTTTACTTAATTCGTATGCCATTATTTCGCCAATACGTTCTATGTTTTTACGAAAACGCATGCTGTCTTTTTGGATATTTACATCACGAATTTGTGCTAAAAAATGATTAAGAATACTGTTTTCTTCGGAAATATAATGAATGTGCATTGTGTGAAAATTAACTGTTAATTTGGTTTGATAAAGGTATAAAAAGTATATTTGTATTCAATAAAATACTAAAAATTATGTTTTCACAATTTGCCTTTCCAATTTTTGAACAAAGCATCAATGATTATCACAAATTTGATGATGTAAATCAACCCATTGCAAATCCATATCCAAAGGAAAAAATAGAACATTTATTGTATGCTAAAAATTGGGTAGATACTGTACAATGGCATTATGAAGATATTATTCGTGATCCAAATATCGATCCGGTTGAAGCTTTAATTCTTAAAAGAAAAATCGATGCTTCTAACCAAGTTCGTACAGATATGGTTGAATATATAGATAGTTATTTTCTTCAAAAATATACTTCGGTAAATGTAAAACCATCTGCAAAAATCAATTCAGAAAGTCCAGCTTGGGCATTTGATAGGTTGTCTATATTGGCGCTTAAAATTTACCATATGAACGAAGAAGCAACTCGCGAAGAAGCTTCGGAAGAACATAGAGCAAAATGCCAAGAAAAATTGAATGTTTTGTTAGAACAAAAGAAAGATTTAACTACAGCAATAGATGATTTACTAACTGATATTGAATCGGGAGATAAATATATGAAAGTGTACAAACAAATGAAAATGTACAACGATGATGAGTTGAATCCTGTTTTGTATCAGAATAAGAAATAATACAATTGTCTCAAATTAAACACATTCTAGTAATTCGGCTTTCGGCAATGGGCGATGCTGCCATGACAGTTCCTGTTCTAAGAGCTTTTACTTTGCAATATCCAGATGTGAAAATTACTGTTGTTTCACGACCATTTTTCAAACCTTTTTTTGATACAATTCCCAACATACATTTTTTTGGTGTTGATGTAAATAATCGACACAAAGGATTTTTTGGACTAGTAAGACTGTTTTTAGATTTAAAAAAACTAGACATTGATGCAGTTGCCGATTTGCATAATGTTTTAAGATCTAAAATAGTCAGAAACTTTTTTGCATTAATAGGAAAAAAAGTAGCCGCCTCAAACAAAGGAAGAACCGATAAAAAAGCATTAACAAGAGGAGAAAACAAAATATTTAAACCACTAAAAACGATGTTCGATGTGCATTGTGATACGTATAGAAAATTAGGTTTTGATATCGATTTAAGTAATCCAACTTTCCCTAATAAGGCTGTTTTACCCCAAAAAGTAATTTCTATTATTGGAAATAAAAATGAAAAATGGATAGGAATTGCACCTTTTGCACAATATGAAAGCAAGGTTTATCCACAGGATTTAATGCAAGAAACCATAAACGATTTATCTAAAAATAGTGTTTACAAAATTTTACTTTTTGGTGGTGGTAAAAAAGAAATTGAAATTTTAGATTTACTTTCAGAAGGAAATAAAAACGTAATAAATATTGCGGGAAAAATTACTTTTCAAGAAGAATTAAATTTAATCTCGAATCTCGATATTATGCTTTCTATGGATTCTGGAAATGCACACATTGCAGCCATGTTGGGTGTAAAAGTAATTACACTTTGGGGTGCAACACATCCTTTTGCTGGTTTTTCCCCATTTAACCAGCCTTTAGAAAATGCATTGGTATCTGACAGAAAAAAATATCCGTTATTACCCACATCGGTTTACGGAAATAAAAAAGTTTTGGGTTATGAAGATGCGATGCGAACTATTTTGCCAGATACAATTGTAGATAAAATACAAAAAGAGATTAATTAAGCTCTTTTTTATGCTATGAGGTAAAATTATCTTCCAATGTACATTACGTTAATTTCAGAGTAATTACCTAAAGCCGTGCTATTTCCAATTACGTGCGGATTAGATTCAGTGATGTTATCATCGGCAACTCCCCAGTATGAAGCGTTTAAATTACAAGTTTGACCAGCGTTTAAACTTAGGGTTATATTTATATTTGTTTCGTTGAAAAGCTCTAAATAATCTACCGTGGTATTACTATTGTAAAAACTAGTAGAGTGAGTATATTTTCTATAATCTACTGCATTTACAGTAAGTTTAAAATTACCTTCTACAAAACCCACTTTTCCTGAATCAAGATCTACTGTTCCAGCGCCAAGATACCCCGTAAAACAAATCGAATATTTTCCCGTGTAAGGAGCAACAAACGACTTTGCATTCAAACCAGGAATATTTGTATAGGTAGATGCGGTTGAAGCTACTGTTAAATTGGTATTTTGTGCAAATTTTGCGTCAAAATAACGGTGTACTTGTGACACCCAATTAGTGCCATCCCAAAAATAAATCCCAGGAATTACTCCATAAGTTCCTGCTGTAGTATTTGTGTTAAAAACTATGGTGCCAATTTCTGCAACAGTGTTTGTTAAAAAAGCTCCTGTTGCAGGATTTTTAACAGGCGCAGCTAAATTTGCAGCGGTTAACGCTACACGAGGCAGGCATAAGTAATCCGTAATTGTTTGCACCAACAACAACGTCAAGTGCGCCGTTTGTGGTTATGGTACCTATCCCTACTTGTGCATTTACAATTGTTGCTAAAAATAAAAAGAACGTACAAGTGATTTGTGTTTTAAATTTAATAGTTAAAAGTGACATTGTTTTTTTCGGTTTAGTTTCTTTTTTATTGAAAAAGCAACAAAAACACAATCATTTTTAACCTATTGCCTTAAAAATCAATAAACTCGATAAAACCATAAAATTTATCGACTAAAAGATAAATACATTAAAAAAGGAACTAAATTAGCTCCTTTTTTAACAATACTTATATAGTGATTAGCTAAACATCATCATAGTCTACAAAAACTTCGGCCGATGTAGGATGTGCTTGACAAGTAAGAATTAACCCTTCGGCAATTTCTTTGTCAGTAAGGATAGAGTTCTTTTTCATCTCGGCAGTACCTTTTGTTACACGAGCCAAACAACTACTACATATACCACCTTGGCAAGAATATGGTGCATCGATTCCTTGTTTTAGAGCTGCTTCAAGAAGGGTTTGTTTCGATGACATTTCGAACGTAGCTTCGTCTCCATCTACTAAAACTGTAATTTTTGTATGGTCATTTTTTGTAGTATCTACCACATTTTCTTTGGTAGAAGCAGAAAATAATTCGAATTTAATATCTTTTTCGGCAATATTTTTTTCTTTTAGTACATCAGAAATGGTATTTATCATTTCTTCTGGGCCACACAAGTAAAATTTAGAGAATACTGTGCCAACATGCTTATTATTCATAACAAAATTTACCACAGATTTGTCTATTCTTCCAAAAAGAGAATCGTCTGATTTAGACTGACTATACACAAAATGAACAAAAAACCTACCTAAATATTTTTGTTGTAATTCGATTAGTTTGTCATGAAAAATAGTTTCTTGGGCAGATTTGTTTCCAAAAATTAATACAAATGTACTTTTAGGCTCTTGTAATAAAACCGATTGTAATATTGCCATAACTGGTGTAATTCCGCTACCAGCTACAAATGCTAGGTAGTTTTTTTGTTTGTCGGCATTTGGTTCGAATGTAAATTTACCTTCTGGAGTTCCTACTTCGATAATGCTTCCAACTTTTAGTTCGTTGTTGGCAAATTTCGAAAAAAGCCCATTTTTTATTGCTTTAATTGCTATACGAAGCTCACCACTATTTGGCGAAGAACATATAGAATATGCACGACGAATTTCTTGCCCATCTAAAGTTAATTTTAAATTGACGTATTGACCAGCATCAAATTTATAAAAATCTTTAAACTCGTTGGGAACATTAAATAGAATGGAAACCGCCTGAGAAGTTTCTTTTTTTATTTCTTGTATAGATAGTTTGTAAAATGTAGACATATTCTGATTCTTTTTAGCAAAATTAAGAAACACGACTGACATATTATTGTAACTTATGAAAAATTAAAAAAATACTTTATTTTCGGAATTTAAAAAAGAAACGTATTTTTACCAGTCATTATACTAAATTTAACTTTTAGAAGTTACTATTTAAAAACCTTTTACATTGAAAACAAACAGTTTAAAATATATTTCTTTTTTACTTTTACTCATTTTGGTCGTAGCTTGTTCTACAAAGAAAAACTCTTTTGTAAATAGAAAATGGCACAACAAAAACGCCAAATACAATACTTTATACAACGGCGATGTAGCTTTACAATTGGGTATTAATGAATTAAAAGTGGGTTACAAAGATGATTTTTGGCAAATTTTGCCAGTAGAAAGAATGCAAATTCTAGAAGAATCGATGTTGCCAGGACAGAAGACAAAAAATCAAAATTTTGAACGCGCCGAAACCAAAGCAACCAAAGCTATCCAGAAACATTCGATGAATATTGATGGTAAGGAAAAAAACCCACAAATGGACGAAGCGCACTTACTACTGGGGAAATCGCGCTATTATGACCAGAGATTTATTCCTGCGTTAGAAGCTTTTAATTATATTTTGTACAAATATTCTAATTCCGACAAAATATATGAAGCCAAAATTTGGAGAGAAAAAACAAACATTAGATTAGAAAATGACGCTTTAGCGATTAAAAATCTGAAAAGACTTTTAAAAAATAACAAAATAAAACCACAAGTTTTTGCCGATGCAAACGCAATTTTGTCGCAAGCCTATATTAATTTAGAACAAAAAGACAGCGCCATTGCACCACTAAAAAAAGCATTGGTTTCGACTAAAATAAAAGAAGAAAAAGCCCGTTATCATTTTATTTTAGGGCAATTATATCAATCTTTACAATACAAAGATAGTGCTTATGCGGAGTTTCAAGAAATTATTGAAATGAAGCGAAAATCACCAAAACAATATGTCATGCAAGCGCATGCAAAACAATCAGAACTAGTAGACCAAACACAAGACACAGTTGTTTTTCTAAAAAAATATGCTAAACTTTTTAAAGATAGAGAAAATCGTCCACATCATGATATTTTAAATTATCAAATGGCTGCATTTTACGATAAGCTGAACAAAAAAGAGCAAGCCATTAAGTATTACAATAAATCATTAAGGTCTAAATCGGAAGACACTTACTTGCAAGCGACAACCTATAAAAATTTAGCGACAATTTACTTCGATAAAACTAAGTACCTAATGGCTGGACAATATTACGACAGCACATTAACTAGATTGGTAAAGAAAAACAGAGAATATTTTACTATTGTAAAAAAACGAGAAAACCTTGCCGATGTTATCAAGTACGAAGGAATTGTGCAACATAACGACAGTATTTTAAAAATAGTTGCCCTTTCTGAAAATGACCGAAAAAGATATTTTGAGGATTATATTTCAAAAATGAAAGCCAAAGAAGAAGCTAAAAAACTACTTGAAGCCAAGCAAAAAAAATCAAATATAAATACAGGAATTCAAGATATAGATTTAGGCAGTAGTAAACAAAAAGGAAATGCAAGTGACGATTCGGCTTTATTGCCGCCAGGAGCTGGACTTGGAAGTATAAATGACAATGCGTTTTATTTTTACAATCCAGTAACTGTAAATTATGGTAAAGTAGCATTCCTGAAAAAATGGAAAAAAAGATCGTTGAATGACAATTGGCGATGGATGATTGAATCTTCGGACATAAAAAATCCTGAGGAAGATCTTACCAACAATGCAAATACGAAAACAGAAGAAATTTCAGAAAAATTCCAAACAGATTTTTACTTGAAACAACTTCCAACTTCACCAAAAGTATTAGACAGTTTGGCAAGAGAAAGAAATTTTGCAAATTATCAGTTGGGCGTTATTTATAAAGAAAAGTTTAAAGAATACGAATTATCGGCATCTAAATTTGAATTGCTGTTAAAGAGTAATCCGGAAGAAAGATTAATCTTGCCATCTATGTATAATTTGTACAAAATTTATGAGACTACAAACAAAACCAAAGCAGAAATTGTTAAGAATCAAATTATTATAAATTATCCAAACACAAGATATGCGCAAATTCTAAGCGGAGCAATAGTAGAAGAAAACGTCGTTGCGCAAACACCAGAGGCTGTTTATAAAACAATTTATAAGCAATTTTCTAACCAAGAATACGTCACGGTTTTAGAAATCATCGAGAAAAGTTTAGCACAATTTGCTGGTGATGATTTAATCCCAAAATTTGAGTTGTTAAAATCGAGTACAATAGGAAAACTAAAAGGAGTTGACGAGTACAAAAAATCTTTAAATTTTGTAGCTTTAAACTTTCCGAATACAAAAGAAGGAAAACAAGCCGAAGACATTCTTCAAACAAATATTCCTGTCTTAGAAAGAATGACTTTTATAAACGATACACTATCTAAAAGCTGGAAGATTTTATATAAAGCAGGTGCTCGAGATGATGAAGATACCAAAATATTAATCGAAAAAATAAATAAATACATAAAAGAGAAACATTATGATACCTTTTCGGTTTCTTATGATGTGTATAATGAAAATGAAAATTTTGTAATCATACACGGTATAAAATCGAAGGAATACTCAGATTATTTTGTGGAGATTCTTAAGGACACTAAAGATTATAAAATTGTAACTCCAGCTAAAGTCATTTCTAGTGAGAATTATTCAGTCATTCAAGTTAAGAAAAATTACAATCAATTTCTCGAATTAAAATAACAAAACATGTTTGAAAAAAGCACAAAATCATACACAGAATTACTCGGAAAAACTAATAGAATTGTTGAAGCAACAACTATAAAAGGTGATATCGAATCGATTGCCGATTTTAGATTAGACGGACATCTAATAGGAAACTTTACTTCAAAAGGCAAGTTGGTTATAGGTCCAGCAGGAAGTGTTACAGGAGATATTTCTTGCCAAAATGTAGATGTAGAAGGAACGGTAAAAGGAAAAATTGTGGTTCAGGACATCTTAAGTGTAAAAAACAAAGCCAGTATACAAGGCGAGGTCACTTGCGGAAAACTATCGGTAGAACCTGGAGCCGATTTTAGTGCAACTTGTATGATGAAAACAACTTCAAAACCAGCTTTACCTGCACATGGAGAGAAATAACCAAGAAAAAAAGAATTATAACAAGTGGCTGGCACTCATTAATATTCCAATACAAATGGGAATCATTATTTTTGTGTTTTACAAACTTGGTTTTTGGTTAGACGTAAATTATTCGAGCGAAAAGGTATTTTATTATAAGGTTTTTACTTTGGTAGGTGTTTTTTTGGCTTTATATAATGTATATCGTCAGGTAAACGAAATGGGTAAAAATTCATAAGTATGTTTAAAAAATATATAAAATCTATTGGGATTTTAGTGCTAATTATTGGGGTAACTTATCTGTTTCACAAACTTATTTTTTCTGTTTTTAAGTTCAATGAAAGCAATTTTATATATTCATTAGAAAAACTGTATCTATTTTTTGGAATATTTTCTATAACAATAGAACTAGTGTTAATTAAAATCAAAGAGAAAAATCTTGACATTGTAGGAAATGTTTTTTTGTTACTAACACTTATTAAGATGATGGTTTGTTATGTTTTTGGGTCTTCAATTTTAAAACAAACAAACGAACACAATTCAATTCAAAAATGGAATTTCCTCATTCTTTTCTTGATATTTCTAACTATCGAAACAGTTCTAACCATCATAATGTTGAATAAGAAGGAAGAATAAATTTTAGTTTTTGATAAATTTATTTTCATAGCGGCCTTCATCAGAAAACGCCTGAATAATATACAATCCAGAAGCTAAATTTTCGATATTAATCTGAGTAATATTTTCTTTCTTTTCAAAAACTATTTTACCATATAAATCGGTAATTAGGATTTTATTAAAAACGATATTATTATTTCCCTGGATATTTAAAATGGAAGACGCTGGATTTGGGTAAACAGCTAATTTTTCTGCAAATACATTTTCATCAACAGACAAAAAAGGACAGGTAATAAGAGTAGGAATGTCTTTAGCAACAGTAGAAGCATCTCCAAGTTGTCCATATAAATTTGCGCCCCAAACGTATAATGAACCATCATTCTTTAAACCGGCAGTATGTGATAGTTTGGAGTTTACGGTTAGCCAATCGGTTGCTAAACCAGAAACGGCAACAGGGCTGTTTTTTTGAGTAGTGGAAGCATCGCCAAGTTGTCCAGATGCATTTCCTCCCCAAGACCACAATGTACCATCGGATTTTTTAGCAATAGTATGCTGATGTCCTTTAGCAATCCAGTTACAATTTATTACTGTAGCAATATTTACTGGAACAATTTTTCCAACGATTGTTCCATCTCCAAGCTGGCCATTTGGGTTATTTCCCCATGTCCAAAGACTTCCGTCAGACTTTGTGGCAACACTATGTACTCTGCCCGCCATGGTATTTTGCCAATTTGTATCCACTCCAATTTGAGTGGGTGTCAATTTGTTTACCGTTGTATTATCTCCTAGTTGCCCTGTGTTATTTAATCCCCAAGCCCATAAAGTACCATTGGTTTTTAAACCTAAAGTATGATCTGTACCAGCAGAAACAGTTAACCAATTTGTATCCGTTCCAATTTGAGTAGGAAGAGTTTTGTTTACTGTTGTATTGTCCCCCAACTGACCTGAAGCGTTAAATCCCCAAGCCCATAAAGTACCATCTAGTTTTATAGCAGTAACATATTCGTCACCAGCAGATATAAATCGCCAGTTTGTTGCTGTTCCAATTTGAATAGGAATATTTGAGTTTGTTGTGCTTCCGTCACCAAGTTGACTTTCTTGGTTACGTCCCCACGTCCAGAGGGTCCCATCTGTTTTTATAGCAACATTATGAGAATTTCCAGCAGAAATTATTTGCCAGTTTGAGCCTGTTCCAACTTGTATGGGAATATTGGAAAAACTAGCAGGAACTCCAGTTGTACCCAATTGTCCAAAATTATTCCTTCCCCAAGCCCACAAAGTCCCACCAGTTCTTATACCTAAAGTATGTGATCCACCAGCAGAAACTGATTGCCAACATTGTGCAGATAAACTGATGTAAAATAGACTAATAAACAAAAAGAGTATTATTTTTTTCATAGTTTATTAATTTCTGTTCAAAACAAAATTTTGTCTAATATATAAAAAAATAACTTATCAACAATTTTTATCAACAATTTTTCGACAAAACAGCTTTTATTGCTGACAAAATCAATGATTTAAACTTAATAAACTTAAAACAATTATCAATTTGTTGATAACTTACAAATAAAAAATTAACTTATAAATCCAACAAAATAAAACTATGAGTAAAAAAACAATCCATATCTTTTTTGGATATTAATAAAAAATGTACCTTTGCACCAAATTTACAAACCTAGTATTATAGTTTTTTATATATGGTAATTTCAAAGCATCCACTTAGATTTATATTGACAGCATTAATTGCAGGTCTTCCATTATTTAGTTTTGCAAACATTGTTTCAGACAGTACAAAAGTACACGCTGAAACAATCCACGTAGTTTCAGATACAGTAAAAACTAAAACAGAAGTAGTACATTCAGAAAAAGAAGCTTCTCACGATGCTCACGCAGAACCAACAGATGTGAAATCTAAAATCAAAGCATTCATAAACCATCACTTGTTAGATGCTCATGATTTTACACTTTCTGCAAATGAAGAGACAGGTGAACATTATGGTTTTTCATTACCTATTATTCTTTGGGATAATGGAATTCAAATGTTTTCTTCTTCAAAATTTCACCATGGTGAAAAAACAGCAGAACACAACGGAAACTTTTACGTGCTACACCACGAAAAAATATACAAAACTGACGCTACTGGAACATTAGTTGAAGGACATGGAGGTCATCCAGAAAATGAAACGCCACTAGATTTATCTATTACAAAAAGTGTTATCGGAATTTTAGGCATTTCATTATTAATGTTCGTCTTATTTTCTAGCTTAGCAAAATCATATGCTAAAAACAACGGTATCGCTTCTGGAGCAGGTCGCTTTTTCGAACCATTAGTTTTATATGTTCGTGACGAAATTGCAATTCCAAACATTGGTGAAAAAGGATATAAAAAATACATGAGTTATTTATTGACTATATTTTTCTTTGTGTTTTTCTTAAATATATTAGGACTTACTCCACTGGGATTTAACGTAACGGGAAATATCGCAATTACAGCATCGTTAGCATTGTTAACTTATTTAATCACAACATTTACGGCTAATAAAAATTATTGGGGACACATATTCTGGATGCCAGGCGTGCCAACTCCAATGAAATTTATTCTCGCACCTATTGAATTATTAGGAACAATTATCAAACCATTTTCATTGATGATTCGTTTATATGCTAATATTTTAGCTGGTCACGTAGTATTGATGAGTATCATTGGATTGATGTTTATTTTCAAAAGCTGGATTGGAAGTACCTTGTCTTTCGGATTGGCATTTGCATTGTCGATACTAGAAATATTAGTAGCGTTTTTACAAGCGTATATTTTCACAATGTTATCTGCTTTATATTTTGGAGCAGGAAACGAAGAGCACCATCACGAGGACGCTCATTAAAAAAGTTTAATCGTTATTTGTTTATCGATTAACCGAATAAACAAATAACCGAATAAACATTTAAAATGAAAATCTACACTAAAACCGGCGACAAAGGAACTACAGCACTTTTTGGCGGAACACGAGTACCAAAAGACCACATTCGAATAGAAAGTTATGGCACGGTAGACGAATTAAATTCCTATATTGGACTGATTCGCGACCAAGAAATAAATCCAAATTACAAAAATATCTTGATTGAAATTCAGGATCGATTGTTTACCGTTGGCGCTATTCTCGCTACTCCACCTGAAAAAGAAGTAAAGAAAAACGGAGAATTGCGTTTGCAAAAACTGGGAATCATAGAAAGCGATATTGAATTACTCGAAAATGAAATTGACACTATGGAAGAATCGCTTCCGCCAATGACCCATTTCGTATTACCCGGCGGGCATACTACCGTGTCATATTGTCATATTGCCCGATGTGTTTGTCGTCGCGCAGAACGTTTGGCGGTACATTTAGACCACAATGAACCCGTTGCCGAAATCGTAATCAAGTACTTAAACCGACTTTCTGACTACCTTTTTGTCTTGGCACGAAAGTTGTCCAATGATTTGAATGCTGATGAAGTAAAATGGATACCGAGAAAGTGACATTTTAGATTGTAGATTAACGATATTAGATTTTAGATTTAAAAATCAATATTATGCAATTATAAATCGTTAATCAATTATCAGAAATCAGCTATAATTGAGACGTTCTTAAATTTTTTAAAAAATAAATGGTTTTTTACTTGTCTTTTTCAGTAAAAAATTTATTTTTGCACAAAACTAAATCGACAAATATGTATTGGACATTAGAATTAGCATCATATTTAAGCGATGCACCGTGGCCTGCTAACAAAGACGAACTTATTGACTACGCTATTAGAGCAGGAGCTCCATTAGAAGTAGTAGAAAACCTTCAGTCTATAGAAGACGAAGGCGAGATATATGAATCAATGGAAGAAATTTGGCCTGATTATCCTACTGACGAAGATTATCTTTGGAACGAGGACGAATATTAAAAAGTAAACCAAGAAAAAGTCTCAAAAGAGGCTTTTTTTTTGTTTAAATTTACAGAATTACACAAACAGAAATAAAAACATATTATGAGTTTTATAAATAGTATTATTAAAGTCTTTGTTGGGGATAAATCCCAAAAAGATGTCAAAGTTTTACAACCGTTTTTAAACAAAATTAAAACTTTTGAAACTCCGCTAATGGCATTATCGCATGATG
>NZ_JAYURN010000159.1:0-24791 GCF_043756175.1 Flavobacterium sp. | reverse complement strand
AAAAATTGAAAAATTTGAGAAGGTTTTTAAGGATCGATTGAAGAAATAATTTAACCGCAAAGTGCGCAAATATTTTACGCAAAGCTCGCAAGGATAATACTTGCGAGTTTTTTTACGTAAGAACCTTTTAATTTTTAGATTTTTCGAAATTAAACTACTGCGTCTTTCCCGCGTAGGCGGGAATCTATTTTTTTAAAATATTAAACAAATAATTAACAAATCACTATGAAGCAAACAAGTATAACCGATTGAAATAATTGGTATATTTGCAAAAAATTTCAACACAATGAATTTACAAAACATACCTAAAATTAAGCATTTAGACAGCGGAAATTTCTTTATTCTTGCTGGTCCTTGTGCAATTGAAGGAGAAGAAATGGCGATGAGAATTGCCGAAAAACTAGTAGGAATTACTGATAAATTACAAATTCCTTATGTTTTTAAGGGTTCCTTTAAAAAAGCAAATCGCTCAAGAATTGATAGTTTTTCAGGAATTGGTGATGAAATCGCATTAAAAATATTAGAAAAAGTATCCAAAGAATTCGGTGTACCAACTGTTACAGACATTCATACAAATGAAGATGCTGCAATGGCTGCAGCTTATGTTGATGTTTTACAAATTCCCGCTTTTTTAGTACGTCAAACGGATTTAGTTGTGGCTGCTGCCAATACTGGAAAAGTAGTCAACTTAAAAAAAGGACAATTTATGAGTCCCGAAAGTATGAAACATGCTGTTCAGAAAGTTTTAGATTGCAACAACCCAAACGTAATGTTAACTGATAGAGGTTCGATGTTTGGTTACCAAGATATGATTGTCGATTTCCGTGGTATTCCTACCATGCAAACTATGGCTACTACTGTTCTTGATGTAACACATTCGTTACAACAACCCAACCAAGTGGCTGGTGTAACTGGCGGTCGTCCTGATATGATCGAAACTATTGCTAAAGCAGGAATTGCTGTAGGTGTAGATGGGATTTTTATAGAAACTCATTTTGATCCTGCAAATGCTAAAAGTGATGGCGCAAATATGCTTCACCTAGATTATTTTGAAGGATTAATGACTAAACTCGTTGCCATTAGACAAACGATAAATCAATTTTAATATCCTAAAATTATAATGAAACAAATATTTTACTTTCTGGTTTTTCTAATTACATTTTCTGGTTTTTCTCAAAATACGGAAGATATTATTCCTGAAAAATATACGGTTCATAACAAAGGTAAATTTTATATTTACTGGGGAGGAAATAGAGAAACGTTTTCTAAATCGGATATTCATTTTACTGGTGCCGATTACGATTTTACATTGTATGACGTTACTGCACAAGATAAACCAAAAGGTTGGCATGTAGACTACATAAACCCTTCGAGAATGACTATTCCGCAAACCAATTTTAGATTGGGTTATTATATTACTGACAAATACAATATTTCGATTGGAGTAGACCACATGAAATATGTAATGTTTCAGGACAAAGCCGTAAATTATACGGGGTATTATCCCAACCAAGGGAGTTACGGCGAAAGCTTGCCAAACAATCAGGTTTTACTAACTGAAGATTTTTTGACATTTGAGCATACTGATGGTTTGAATTATGTAAATACTGAGTTTTCTCGTGTTGACGATATTTCGAAGTTTATTGGTTTACCAAATACCGATAAATTTCAGATAAATTTTACCGAAGGTGTTGGCGTTGGACTTTTGTACCCAAAAACAAATGCCAAATTATTGAAAAAAGAACGTCATGATGATTTTCATATTTCTGGTTATGGTCTTTCGGCAAAAGCAGGTTTAAACTTTACTTTTTTTAAATATTTCTTTATTCAAACCGAGCTAAAAGGTGGTTATATAAATATGAATGACATAAAAACTACTTTTGATAGTGCCGATAAAGCGACGCAACGTTTTTGGTTTTTAGAAAGAACGTTTACCGTTGGTGGGATTTTTAGAATCTAATTTATAAATAATAAAGTCCTGATTAATCAGGACTTTATTATTTATACAAACTAATCGCCTCCTTTATAACAGAGATTAAAATAGCATTATCAATTTCTTCCAAACTATAATATCGAAGCGATTTTACTGTATTTCTATTTTCAGAAATAAGAAACTCTTGATTTTGCTTCAATTGAAAACCTCTTGCAAAACCAACATCTACAAATTCTTTTTTGTGATTGGGTGCTAGATAACAAAATGGTTTCTTCTTATAATAAAAATACGGAATTCCGTATTTGAAAAGCAACTCTACTTCAGGAATTATTTTCCTTACAACATCAATAATATGTAATACTATTACTTGGTATTTTTCAGGTTGTCGAAATATGTATTCTTGAGTTGGTTTCATATTTCAAAAATAAATAAAAAAACATTTGGTTGTGAAATTAATTTATATTTACTTTGCAATTCAAAGTACTTTTAAAATTTAAAATTATGAAAACTAAAAAACTTCTAATAATGCTTTTGGGAATAATAGGCGTATTATTAATTCCTGCCATTGCTATGTTGTTTACCAACGAAGTAAATTGGTCGATGGGAGATTTTGCAGTGATGGGTACATTATTGCTAACAGCTGTCTTCGCAACTGAATTTATAGCAAGAAAAATATCTAATAAAAAGTATAGAATAGCAATTATTGCATTACTAATAGGTGTATTTTTACTACTTTGGGCTGAGTTAGCCGTGGGACTCTTCAACAGTCCTTTTGCCGGTTCATAATTAAAATAGATGTAAGAAATAAAAGCGACGTAAAATGGAAAACAAAGATTATTTAAAAGACATTCAGGATATCAAACAAATGATGTCACAATCGACACAGTTTATTTCACTAAGTGGTTTGTCTGGCATTTTAGCTGGTATTTATGCCTTAATTGGTGCTTTTTATGTGAATTATTTGATAGAAAATCATCAAGGATATTACATAACTTTAGAAAGCTATACGTTTGAATTAATAGTTCTAACGGCGTTTGTAGTTTTAGTGGCATCGTTAGTAACCGCTTATATTATGACGGTTAACAAATCAAAAAAAGTAGGCGAAAATATGTGGAATAATTCCTCTAAAAGATTGCTCATAAATTTTGCAATTCCCTTATTTACTGGAGGAATATTCGCTTTGCTCCTACTTCGCCATGGTTATTATGGTCTAATTGCTCCAATTACGCTATTATTTTACGGATTGGCTTGTGTAAATGCAAGCAAATATACTTTGCGTGATGTGCGCTACTTAGGAATTACTGAAATCATTTTAGGATTATTAGCTGTCGAATTTTCAGGATACGGATTATATTTTTGGGTATTGGGATTTGGAGTTTGTCATATTTTGTATGGCGGAATGATGTACTATAAATATGACCGAAAATAGTCATGAAAAACATCATACAAAATATAAACAAAGCTTTTGATCATCGTATTCGACTGGGAATTATGTCGGTGCTGATGGTGAATGAATCTGCCGATTTTACAACCCTAAAAGAACTTTTAGGTGTAACTGATGGCAACTTGGCTTCGCATACCAAAGCATTAGAAACCGAAAACTATATTATGATAGAAAAACAATTTATTGGTAAAAAACCAAATACTAGTTACAGAGCAACTATACATGGTAGAAAAGCTTTTGCTGCTCACATTGAAGCTTTAGAAAAATTAATTTCGAAAACTTAACACTTTTTTTTACATTTTTACTTTGAATTTCAAAGTTCTTTCAAAACAAAATCATATGAACAAATTAATCACAATTTACGTTTTAAACAAAAAGCAAAACTCTAGCTTATTTATATTGTCGATATTATCGATAATTTTATTGTTATTAAGAGTTAAAATTACACATTCTATATATCTATTGTTTTTACTATGGAATTTATTTTTAGCTTTAATTCCCTACTCTATTTCATCATACATTAAGTTTAACTTTTCTATAAAAAGAAGCAATCTTAAAAACTTAATTTATCTAATCATTTGGCTATTATTCATACCCAATACGTTTTATCTAATTACCGATTTTGTTCATCTTCATCACAACAATTTCCTACAATATATTTTCGATTTTACTTTATTATCAAGTTTTACAATTGCAGGTTTTTATTTCGGAATTCTTTCCATTTACGACATTCATAAACTAACAAAATCAATTTATTCTAAAAGAATTTCTAATGCATTTATAATTTCAATTAGTTACTTATGTGCTTTTGGGATTTATCTCGGCAGAATACTTCGTTTTAATAGTTGGGATATTATTAGTAATCCATCAAAGCTATTTTACTCAATTATAGATTGTCTTTTTGAAATTGAAACTATCATATTCACAATAGAATTTGGCTCATTAATTTTAATCTCGTATTTAATTACATATCATTTAACACTTAAAAACAAATTATATGAAAAATATTAACCAAATCCCATTTACAACATTATTTGCATTTGGATCTTTTGCATTTGGAACAATATTTTTTATTTCCTATATGAAATTTCAAAACGAAAATATACTCCTATTTGGCTTTTTATATGTGTTGGCAGCTATTTTCTTTAACTTAATAATATTGATAAACTTAATAAGTCAATTACTAACAATACGAGGAGAACGAGCAAACACTTTTATAAAAATATTAATTGTCTTAAGTAATATTCCAATAGCCTTAACTTATTTAATAATATTAAACAATAAACAACTTTTTTAAAATCAATTAAATTCAAAAACAATGGAAAATCAAATGCAAGAAAATCAGAACAAAGGTTCCTTTTTTCAATCTACAACTGCCAAAATGATGATGGTAGGTCTGCTAACACTCGTTTTACTCATTCCACTAGAATTTGTAAAAGATTTAATCTCCGAACGTTCTCAACGGAAACAAGAAGTTACTGATGAAGTGACACAATTGTGGGGAAAAGATGTCTTATTTTATGGTCCAATGATGCAAATTCCCTTCAAAACTTATGAAGAATATAATGTAACAAACCCAAAGACAAAAGTGGTGACTATCGAGAAAAAAGCAATTATTTCTTATGCTTATTTCTTTCCTGAAAAACTAAATAACACATCGAACGTTAAGAAAAACACCTCGTTAAAAAGAGGAATTTATAACAATGTAGTTTTCACTGCAAATATGAATTTTGATGGTTATTTTAGCAAACCTAATTTCGAAACACTAGGCATCAATGAAGAAGATTTACTGTGGGACAAAGCGTCTATTGTGGTAAAAACAACAAATCTGAAAAGCATTAAAAGTGATTTGAAAATTAAACTAAACAATCAAGCTTTCTCATTCGAATCCAAACCAGAAGATGAAGATGCTATTTATGGAACGCTTGTTACCAATCAATTTAACTACAAAACATTAGTTAATAACGGGAAAATAGATTTCAATTTCTTGATGCAATATAATGGAAGCAATAGCGTGAAATTTATTCCTGTGGGAAAAACAACAGTTGTGAATATTGATTCTGACTGGGAATCGCCAAGTTACGAAGGTGCTTTTGCTGCAAACGATACCACAAAAATTATCAATAAAAAAGGTTTTCATGCCGATTGGAAAATATTAGATATTAATCGTACATTTTCTCAACAATACGCAGGTAAAATTCCAAATTTGAATGAATATTCTTTTGGTGCAAAACTCATAGAGACTGTAAATGAATACCAACAAAATGAGCGCGCTTCAAAATATGGATTTCTAATGATTGGCTTAACTTTTCTAGTGTTCTTTTTAATCCAATCTATCAGTAAAATTAATATTCACATCTTTCAATACACCATGTTAGGATTGGCATTAATCATGTTTTATACACTTTTAATATCAATAACTGAACATTCTAGTTTTGCGTTGGCGTATCTTATTGCTTCGGCTTCAGTAATAACGATGATTGTACTTTACTCGATTTCAATATTAAAAAACAGAAAATTCCCAACATTTATAGGGCTTTCTTTAGTTGCTTTATACACTTTTATTTATGTAATAATTCAATTAGAAAATTATGCCTTACTTGTGGGAAGTATCGGATTGTTTATCATTCTAGGCTCCGTAATGTATTTTTCTAGAAAGATAGATTGGGGAAAATAATTAAAATTTGAATAAAAAAAGACTCCAAAACTGATATTTTGGAGTCTTTTATTTTATAACAACTTTTTATTCAATTCCGTATTTATCAATCAAATAAATTAACGAAGTCATTGTTGCAGCGCCTAATTCGAGTTCTCTTTTGTTAATAGCGTCAAACTTATCATTTGCTGCGTGATGGTAATCGAAATAGCGTTGCGAATCTGGATGCAAACCAGCTTTTACAATTTTTGTAGAAGTTAATGGTTCAATATCCGAGCCACCATGCCCTTTAGTAAAACTATGAATTAAATAAGGTTCAAATAAACTTTTCCAATTAGAAATTTTAGCAAAATTAGCATCATCACTTTCAAAAGAAAATCCTCTTGGCGAAAATCCTCCTGAATCACTTTCTAAAGCAAAAATGTGATTTTCTTTATTTATTTGTGCTAATTCTTGGTATTTTTTTCCGCCACGACCACCATTTTCTTCATTCATAAACAAAACAACTCTGATGGTATTTTTAGGTTTGTAACCTATATTTTTAAAAATATTAGCCACTTCCATACTTTGTACGCAACCAGCTCCGTCATCGTGAGAACCATCGGCAAGATCCCAAGAATCTAAGTGTCCGCCCACTACAATAATATTTTCTTGGTGTTCTGTTCCTTTTATTTCTCCAATAACATTATAGGACAAAACTTCGTCCATTTGCTGACAAGATTGCTTTAAATAAAAAGTTAGTTTCGAGTTTTCTTTTAATTTTTTACTTAATAATTCTGCACCATTAGTACTAATTGCAGCCGTTGGAATATAATTTGCTTTAGGAATATCACCATAACTTTGCGATCCCGTATGCGGAAAATCATCTAATCTAAAGTTTAAAGAACGAACAATAGAAGCAACAGCACCAAATTTTGAAGCCTCTCTTGCGCCCGACCATCTTTGATCACCTGCGCCACCATAAGCATTCATACTTTCTATTTGAGCATTATCCATCGGACGATTATAAAAAACTATTTTGCCTTTTATTTTATCAGCTCCTAAAGTTTCTAATTCTTTGATAGAATGTACTTCGATAACTTCTGCAGTGATTCCATTTTTAGGTGTTGCAACCGAACCGCCAAGTGCACAAACTGGCACTTTTATTTTGGTTTTATTGTCTAAAATATAAGCTGATTCTTTTTCGCCACGAACCCATTTTGGCACCATAACTTCCTGAAGATATACTTTATCAAATCCTCCTAATGCTTCCATTTGAGATTTTGTGTACTCAACCGATTTTTGTGCACCAACTGATCCCGATAATCTCGAACCAATTTTATTAGACAAATCATCTAACCAAGCATAGCATTTAGAATTGGTTAATGCTGATTTGTATATCTCTTTTAACTGATTTTCATCAGAATTTTGAGCAAATCCGAATAGTGAAGTAAAGAAAAACAGAAACAGTAATTTTTTCATTTCAAGAAGTCTTTTTGTGAATAGTAAAGTAACAAAATAAAAAAGTCCAGACAAAATCGAGACTTTTATTTTTATTTCCCATCTACATAATCTTGCAGATAATAAAATCTTTCGGTGAGTTTACCATTTTCGGTAATTTTTGCTCTATGCAAAATTCCATCCTTGTCATTATTATAAAATGCTGGAATTACGTGTTCTAAAAACATTTCTCCAAAGCCTTCGCTAGCGTCTTTGGGCAATTCACAAGGCAAATTATCTACAGACATGACTACAATGGCACCAGGATGCATAAAATCGACTTCTTTGTGTTCCGACGGATAATAACCAAAAAATGGTTGTGCAATAGTTGATGCTTTAAGCGTACATGCTACTGGACCATCTACGTCGCAAGAAATATCTGCTACTACTTTTATCTTATTGTCTGGAGCTTTTAGCATTTCTTTAGATAAGATTACTGGTGCACCATTTCCGTAAAAATGTCCCGCCATAAAAATATCAGATACTTTTGTAAAACGCTCAAAATTGGAAGTATATAATTGTGGATTAGCGTAAAAATCTTGTTTATCGAAAGGTTTTCCGTCTATTCTTTTGTTATAATCTTCTAAATCGATGTGTGTATAAACGGGTCTATCGTAATTTTTAGTCAAATAATCTTCGATAGAAACTTCTTTAAGTTTCATGGCATCGAGCATTTCTTTGGCGCCAAGCCCCACTTTTCCGTGACCTGTAAGTACAATTTTTATGTTTGGCAAAACCATTCTTTGCAAACGTTCCACCAATGCATTTTTGTCTTTTAGTGTTTCTGCTTTTGCTAAATTAAATAACTCAAACTTCATTCCGAAAGCACGAATTCCATTGTAAGCACCTACAATTCCTGCATAACGACCAAAACCTATTAGACGATGATTTTTTGCATCGACAATTGTTTCGTGATCGTATAATTCGATATTTTTTTCTAAACAAGCTACTAACAACTTTCTGTTATAAGGTTGTTTTTTAATAGTATGAGAAAAGAAAAAATACTTTTTATTTGGTATTAAAGCATCCACAGGCACTTCTTTAACTCCAATTAAAACATCACAATCAGAAACATCAGTTGTCACATCGAAACCCGATTCGCTATATTGTTCATCATTAAAAACACGAATATCCGAAGATTCAACTTTTATTTCAGCTAAAGGAAATTGTTGTTTTAATTTTACCAATTCTTCAGGTGTAAAAACAACACGTCTGTCTGGCGGATTTTTTCTTTCTTTTATAAGTCCAAATTTCATTATAAATTATTTTATTTCAAAAAAACAACTGAGTTCATTTCGAAAATTTGATGCAAATATAACGTAATAGTAGTGTGAAACAAATCTAAATATTTAGTATAAACCTATTTTAATTAACCAATTCTTTATTTACATTTGTTTTATATCCAAGTTAAAATGACATTCAAAATAAATATAAAATTTCTCTTACTTTTTACAATTATAACTATCTGTTTTTCATGCACTGAGAAGAAAAAAGCATTAAAAAATAAAGAAGAAACTAAAGTTGGTTCTGTATATACAATGCAACCTTATGAGAATAATTTGCCCGATTTAAAATCTTCCGAAAAGAAAAAAATACATCAAACTATTGAAAGATTTTATAACGAAAAATACATTCCAAATGATTTTTCTGGTAGTATTCTTGTGGCAAAAAACGGTCATATTGTTTATGAAAATTACCGTGGTATGTCTAATTTTGAAGAAAAGAAAGCCATCGCTTCCGAAACACCACTTCATATTGCGTCATTGAGTAAAGTACTTACTGCAAATGCGATTTTTTTACTTATCGATTCAAAAAAAATAACTTTAGACCAAAAAGTGAATACCATACTTGATGATTTTCCTTATCCAGAAATTACCATTAGAACTTTACTAAATCATAGAAGTGGATTGCGTAATTACAGTTATTTCACCGATAAAAAAACCATTTGGAATCAGAAAGATACCTTGCAAAACAAAGATTTGATTCCTGTTATAAATAAAAATAATATCGATTTAGAATATAAAACAGATACTCATTTTGCTTATTGCAACACTAATTATGCCTTTTTGGCATTGATTATCGAAAAAATTACCAAAATGAATTATCGAACTGCCATGAAAAAATTGATATTTGATCCATTAGGAATGAAAAATACTTTTGTTTTCGATTATAAAAAAGGCACTAAAAACAATAGTCAATCTTACAAAGGGAACAAAATTAAGTATGCATATAATTACCTCGATGGGATTTATGGAGACAAAAACATCTATTCGACACCAAGAGATTTGCTTAAATTTGATATGGCGACCTACAATCCTAATTTTTTAAATAAAAAATTATTGACCGAAATTTATAAAGGTTATAGTTATGAAAGCAAAGGAACTAGAAATTATGGTTTAGGAATTAGAATGTTAGAATGGGAAGATGGCAAAAAAATGTTTTACCACAACGGTTGGTGGCACGGAAGTACAGCAGCTTATATAAAATTGAAAGACGAGAAAGCCACATTAATCTGCATATCAAACAAATACACGAGATGTACTTATAAATTAAAATTGCTTTCTAGCTTATTTGGCAACTATCCTTTCGAAATAAAAAGTAAAGAAGAAGGTTTGGAATAATATTTGATAATAATTAACTACTTTTGCAAACCAAAATGGGGTCGACTGGTTTTGACAGCAAGTCGAATTGAATTGTAAGCATGTGGAGAACTGGAGTAATTCTCGTAAATAAAAGGCTCCAAAACACTTACACGGCGAAGGAAACTACGCTCTTGCTGCATAATCTGAATCATAGTAAGATTAGCCACGTTCCTACAAGGTAGGAAAGCAGGATTTACCTCGAAAGCTCTGGTTTATAGCGTTCGATAAAGGTGAATCGTAAATTTAAACCTAGAAATAGTTAAGCTTCGGGGCTGTTTTGAAACTAAGAAGATAAGCTTTGTGTTGCTGTTCTTGGCATAGCACACGGTCGAAAATCTAATCGAGAAATAAACATGTAGAAAGCTCTTTAGTTGCTTGTTTGGACCCGAGTTCGATTCTCGGCGACTCCACTTATTACTTTTCAAAGTAAATTAAAAGCCCATAAATCCTATGATTTATGGGCTTTTTTAATTTACGAAATATCAAAATAAACTATTAATTCATAATGATGTCGGGGACAAATTCGGGGACAAAAATAAAATTAAAAAATTGTCCCCGAATTTAACGCTAGAGCTTATACAGCAAGGGGTTCAAAAGATGAACATCTTGTGTGATTCTAAATCTAAACTTAAATTTAGTAATCAATTAAGTCACCACATTATGTCAAACCAAATCTCCATCCTCTTTCTGGCAAAAAGCTCTAGAGCTTTAAAAAATGGATTACTTCCAATATATCTGAGAATTACTATCAATGGAAAAAGAATTGAACTTCCTACAGGTAAACATGTCGAAAAATTAAAATGGTCACCAATAGCTGGAAAAATGAAAAGTAATTCTAATGAAGCCATGCTAATTAATAGTCATCTCGATATTTTAAGATTTAGAGTATATGATACTGAAAATTTATTACTTCGAAACTCAAATAATATAGACTTGATTGAATTCAGAAATAAATTTTTAGGTATAGAAAAAGCACCTCGTATGCTAATTCCAATATTTCAAGAACATAATAAACGAATGGAATCACTTATCCCAAAACAATATTCCCTAAATACG
This sequence comes from Flavobacterium sp., assembly GCF_043756175.1. Lineage (GTDB taxonomy): Bacteria > Bacteroidota > Bacteroidia > Flavobacteriales > Flavobacteriaceae > Flavobacterium. Next base: position 13,581 of record NZ_JAYURN010000159.1, on the reverse strand, counting down.
CTCAAAAAGTTTAAAACAACTCTAAAACATGTTGAAGAATTTCTGTTAAAAAAATACAAATTAAAAGACATCAGTATCGATAAAATTAATATCTCATTTATTAATGATTTTGACTTTTATTTAAGAACTGAAAAAAACTGCAACAATAACTCTACTATCAAATATGTTAGAAATTTCGGAAAAATAATTCAAGACTGTTATAATAACGAATGGATTGAAAGAAACCCATTTGTAAAATACAAAGCTAAAATAGATCCAGTTGAAAAAGAAATATTAAATCAAGCAGATTTAGAAACTATGCACAATAAACATATCTCCATAACTAGACTTGATTTAGTTAGAGACATATACTTATTTGCATGTTTTACAGGATTAGCATATGTAGATATAGAAAAACTTACATCTGAAAATATTTCAATTGGTATTGATGGATCAAAATGGATATTTACCCACCGTCAGAAAACCAAAATGCGTTCCAATATACCTTTATTACCAATTCCAGAAGCAATAATTGAAAAATATAAAAACCACCCTAAATGTGCTAACTCAAACATTTTATTACCAATTTTAAGCAACCAGAAAATGAATAGTTATTTAAAAGAGGTAGCTGACATTTGCGGGATTAATAAAGAGTTAACATTTCATAGTTCACGACACACATTTGCGACAACAGTTACATTAGCTAATGGTGTTCCAATGGAAAGTGTGAGCAAAATGCTTGGACACGCAAGTTTAAGAACAACACAACAGTATGCTAAAATATTAGACAAAAAAGTAAGCGAAGACATGCAAATATTAAGAACAAAATTTGCTGTAAAATCTCATAACATTAATTCTGAATTAAATCTAATAAAAATCAATTAATTTTAAATTTATTATTAAAATACTCACAATAATTTTAATAAAAAGTAGTTTTATTTGTTTTACAACCAAACTATTATCTTTTTATGAATGTATTTTGCAACCCATTTTTTATCGATTTTGAAAATGAATTTGAGATTATTAAAAATTCTTTTACAGATGCAATAATACAAGCAAACGAAATAATTAGATTTATAGAAAGGAAAATAAAAGAACTTTATAATTGGCTCAAAACATATGTTTTTGAATCTTCAACAGAAGAAATATACTTTTTTAAAGAATTGAAACCCAAATTAGTTTCAAGATTAATTTTTTATAAAAATATTTTAAAATTAGAGTCCAATTTACCTATTGGCATCAAACTGAAGAAAAAGTGTTTTGAAAAATCACTAGATAAAGTGTACCAGCAGTCCAGAAAAGACAAAGATTTTTATCAATATTACCGTTCGAGAGCAACACACAAAGACGAGTATTATTTCATAAGAAACTATGACAAATCAATTGTAAATCACGATTGTTCACTGGTAAATTATGATGAAAAACTGTGCTCTACTCACGATTATAAAGTAGCAATTTTGATAGCAAATGATTTGTTATTGGCTCATTTGGAAGACAAACTCGAAGAAATAAACGATTCATGCAATCTAAAACACCCATCTCTCAAAACAAATCTCAATTGGACAGGCAATAAGATTGATTTAATCGAAGTTATTTACGCGCTACACCATCAAAAAGTTATCAATGGCGGCAATATTGATATTAAAGATTTGGCTGTGCATTTTGGCTTTGTTTTCAATATTGATTTAGAAGAAAACATCTACCGAAGTTATGTAGATATTAAAAATAGAAAGACTGTGAAAACTAAGTTTTTGCATCATCTTTCAGAGAATTTCAATACCAAAATTATCGAAGAAGAACACTAAAATCCAAGTCAACGACTTGGATTTTTTATTTACAAAAACACCCAACTTGGGTTCAGGTTGGGAAAAAGGGTATAAAGTCCTTTTTTAGCCTAAAATTGCATTGATATTAAGATTTGTAAAAATGTCTTTCTACTTAAAATAAAGAACAATTACCCGTAAATAGTACGTTTTACTTCAATTTGAATAAAAATAACACCCAACTTGGGTTCACCTTGTGAACAAATGTTTATCAGATGCTATTGTTTTGTATTCGAACAAATAAACAATTTCATCATGCTTTTACATCCAAAAAAATATTCCCTGAAGTCGAAAATACGGAGCTTCTAAACCACCAGAACGTCACCAAACGAGATTTACTCAACTTCGGAAATTTATTGCTAGCCGAATTCAAAAGTATGTCTAGTGAAGAGGAAAAAACAGCCCAGTGGCTCAAATCATCAGAAGTTCGCAAACTACTTAAAATTTCTCCAGGCACATTACAAAATCTTCGCATCAATGGCACGCTGCATTACGCAAAAGTTGGCGGAATTATCTATTACAAATACGATGATATTAAAAAGTTATTAGAAAGGTAATATGAAAAACGAAACGACAACCTGCAATGGTACTTGTGAAATTTGTGATTGCAATAAAAAACCAAAACAAATAGTTAAACCTACGACTTGATAACGATGAATTACATCAAACACCTAACAGGATTTTTTGAAAAAATTGTAAACGATCATTCACTAAATCCAACACATATTAGCTTGTATATTTCGCTGTTTCAATGCTGGAACACGAATCGGTTTCAGAATCCGATAAGTATCACCCGCGATGAAGTCATGCGAATTAGCAAAATATGTTCCAGAGCTACGTATCACAAGTGTATTAGGGAATTACACGAAAAAGGATACATCAAATACGAACCCTCTTACAACCCATTTAGAGGTAGTTTGGTTTACTTATTCAATTTTGAAGAAAACCTAAAACCAGTACTAAAAAAAGCACGCAAAAGTTTAAATAATGAACTGGTTGTTGAACATCTTACTGAACAAGCTCTGAACAAGCTCCAGACAGGTACCTTGATAGGTAGTGAACAAGCGCTGGTATCTTCATTAAACATAATAAACAATACAAACATAATAAACGATTTAAACTTGGGTGAGCAAACACAAAATTTAGAAAAAGAAAATTTAGGTTTTAAAAATGAAGTTTTAAAAGCGAAAGAAAAAAAGTTGCGCGAAAAAAAGAAGGAAGATTTTGTAGTTTCAAAAAAGTCATCTCGAGCCGAGCCGAGAGACGAAAAACCAGCCAGCTTGAAAGACACTCAAAATTATTTCCTAGAAAAAAACTATTCCGAAATCGAAGCCGAAAAATTCTACAATCATTTTCAGAGTAATGGTTGGTTGGTGGGCGGTAAATCTAAAATGAAAGATTGGAAAGCTGCTGCAAGAAATTGGATGCTCAATGCTCAAAAATACAACCCTGTTTTCAATCAGCCACAACCGCAACATTTGCACACTGTAACACAAAAAAATTATGGAGAACCACTTTAACCTCAGCAATACCTATCAAATCAAGAATAATTTTAAAATGTATGATTTGCAGAAATGTTATGCTTATCTTGAATTTCAAGGCAAACAAACCTATGGACAAACATTTAAAATTCTTGAAGAAGATAAACTCACTATCTACAAACTGCTAATTTATGCCATCAGAGACCATGAGAATGCATTAAAATTAGGTTTAGACCTCAATAGAGGTATTTTATTGTCGGGACCAATTGGTTGCGGGAAAACGTCGATTATGCATTTAATAAAACCGTTTTCAAATATCAAGCACAATTACAAAATAAAAACCACTCGAGATGTGTCTTTTGAGTTTGCTAAAAACGGTTTTGAAGCCCTACAAATCTAAACCCAAAAACCAAACAATCAACACCGATTGCTTGGTTATTGTTTTGATGATTTAGGGGCCGAGAAGCAAATTAAACATTTCGGGAACGATTGCAATGTCATGGCAGAAATCCTCATCAGTAGGTACGAGCAGTTTATCGAGAATAATTCTGTAACGCACATCACCACAAATCTTTCGGCTTCCGAGTTAGAAAATTATTATGGCAATCGGGTACGTTCTCGACTTCGAAATATGTTTAACCTCATTGCTTTTGAAAGAGAGGCAAAAGACAAACGATAGGCTTTATAAATAAAAAGCTAGTTTTGCGCGAAATTTAAAAAAATGTCCACTTTACAAATTCGAAGGTCTTGGGATACCAACGTCAAAATTTATGTCCGCAATGGGCTTCATAAAAATTTATCGAAAGAATTGCTTCAAACCTTACACCCAAGCAATATCAGCAGATGGCAAAAAGAATCAGAAAATAAATACCAAAATGTAGGATTACAAAGCTATATTACCAAAGACCTGGCATTAATTCAAGAACAAAATGAATTTCCTAGTAGTAAAAAACTTTCATGGGCATACATAAAACTACTAAAAGGAGCTTATGAGGTTTTTAATCAAATCAAAGATTTTAACAAAACTATAAAAGCCAATAAGCAAATTATTGTGAATACAGTAGAAGCAATAAAAAGCTATATCCCAACAGCCGAAGCCATTAAACTTTTTAGAATTTCGAGAGCCACTTATCAAAACTACAAAATTCAAGTATTAAACAAATGCGATGCATCTTATGTGTTTTGGTGTGTTAAACGTTATCCGCAGCAATTGTTAAACAAAGAAATTCTTAAAATAAAAGGGTATTTCGAGAATCCTGACTATCAATTTTGGTCAAAATCATCATTGTATTATTTAGGACTTCGAAATCAAGATTTTGGATTTTGCTTAGCCACTTTTTACAAATATGCCAAATTACTAGGTTTCAACAACGGTAGACATTTACAAAACAAGCCACAATGCACTCCGTTAGTCAGCACAAAACCCAACCAGATTTGGTGTGCCGATATAACCATTCACAAAACAAACGATGGGGTAAAACATTACATACACTTGCTAATTGATCATTATTCCAGAATGATATTAGGATGGAAGGTAGATACTAAGGCAAATCCTAAAATAATCAAATCGCTTCTAGAAAATGCGTTTCAAAAACTCCCTAATCCAGCAACAATTGAATTTGTAACTGACGCAGGGGTCGAAAATGTCAATGCTACGGTACAAGAGTTTGTAGCAAGTACAGGTTTAAAAATTATTCATCAAATAGCACAGCGTGATATTCTAAGTTCTAATTCGACTATCGAGGCAGTAAATAAAACTTTAAAGTATCAGTATTTCTATAAGCCTCATCTACTAACAAGTAGTCTATTCCTGAAGGAATTACCATTTTCAATAAATAATTACTGTACCGTTCGTCCCCAACATAGCTTACGTGGCAATACGCCTTTTGAAACGTATCATGGGAAAGGTATCGCCGTTTCGCAATATAATTCCCATTTTGAAGGACAAAAACAACTCCGAAAAACCCAAAACCACCTAAACAGATGCAAGAAGTGTATGAGTTAACCTAAAAAAGAAAACCTGTTAATAGTATTAGCTACTAACAGGTTTTTATAATTTCATCAAGTTTTAGTTCAAAAACTATTATTTTGTTACTCCTTTCGTTTACAACAACTTACCTTATAAGGGAAGCTTTTTTATAAAATAGTCGCAGGAGATGCAGGGTATCGAAAATGTAGTTGTTGGGGTTTTGGGTATTGAGATTGTTTTGCATAGCTGAAAATATTTTAATTTAATTTCAATGTTATTATCAGAGACAAAAGTATCTTTTAGTTTTCAATCAAGCAAATATTAATAGATTTTTTTGTATCTTATAATTTCATATATTTGCAATAATACAGTAATAACAAGAACTTTTATCTCTTTTTAGATATGAACATAGGTAATATAATCTCGCAATTAAGAGACAAAAACAGTTTTTCCCAAAGTGATTTGGCTGAAAAAAGCAATGTCTCAAGAGTAATGATTGGTAAGTACGAACGTGGCGAAGCAATTCCGTCTATTGATGCTGCAAAAAAAATTGCAGATGCTTTAGGAGTTTCTTTAGATTTTTTGGTAGGAGAAAGTAAAAGCCCGTCTTTTGATAAACGTACTTTACAACGAATCCAAGAACTAGAACTTTTAGAAGAAAGCAAAAAACAAACGCTTTTTGACTTAATAGATACTTATATAAGAGATTTTAAAACTCGTGGTGCTTATTCTTCAATTTAAATATTAAAAACTATGTACACAACCTATCATTTATCATCTGCACAAGAAGTAAACGTAGATATTTTAGAAGCTATTAAAGTAGCTTTTAAATCCAAACCAATTACCATTACCATAGAGGAAGACCGTGATTTTGAACTTTCACAGGAAACTAAAAACATGCTCGATACTCGCTTAAATGATTATTTGCAAAACCCAAATGATGTTCAAGATTTTGACGCATTATTGGACGAATTAGAGCATGGAATATGAAATACAAATTCGTTTACAGACCCTTTGTAAAACAAGATTTACAAAATGCAACCAATTATTACAAAGCCATTTCGCCTAATTTAGCCAAAGACTTTTTATACCGAATTAGGGAAGCTAAAAAATATATTGCCCTAAACCCAAAAGGTGATGATGTGATGTATCAAGATATTAGAATGCATAATTTGTACCAATTCCCATATCATATTCATTACTACATTGACCACGAGAATAAACAAATTATTATTCTTGCTGTTGAATTCTCTAAAAGAGATAACTTAAATTTTACGAGTAGAAAATAAAAAAACAGGCAATTGCCTGTTTTTTTATGCTTTATTTATTCGCTACAAAGTCGGGAGACTTTGTAGAGCTACCCGTTTTTATGGAACACCTCGAATAGCTGGTTTAATTGTATTCAAATCCTGCACTAACTATCTCAGTTGAGTCTGTAATTTCTTGGTTAAGAAATATTTTTGAATATTCTGGATTTTCAGTTGACACCCATACTTTATAATATCTATTTAAATACTGATTTCCGGAATTATGTATAGACTCCCATGATTCATAGCTCTCATTATTGTATTTGTAATAATAACAAGCATCTGTAAAACTTCTTCTAGAATTAATCTTATAAACTTTACATATAGTAATGTGTTTATTATTATTTATACTTGTTTCTTTTACCTCATTATCTTTATATATAAAATATCCCAAGACTATAATTATCGTTATAAAAATAGCACCAACGGTACTTTGTTTGAACTTCATAATTTAAAATTTAGATTTCTTTCCAAAAGCCTCTTTTTTACTTTTATCAAGAATTTTATCAACTTGCCCAGAGAAGCTTTTAATTGATGTTTCTATTTCTTTAATACTATCTCCAATTCTATTTTCAAATGTCTCAACTGCACCACCAGAGGTAAAATCTAAAACGTTTTTAATGGGTTTATAAATTCCATTTGGAGCTTCAAATTTTTGACCTATTTTTGAACCAATCAAATTTGAACCAAATGTTGAAAAGAAATTTGAATCAAAATTGTTCGTACTTAATTTAAAACCATTGTCATATCTAAGATTAAAAAAAGATTCGCCAAAATTAGATAAAAAAGGATTTCCTATTAATCCTGCAAAAAGAGGTTGGGCATAGTTAAAATTGCTATCTAGACCACCATTGTAAGCAATTTGACCAACAGCATTTGCAGATCCATTTAAAAACATCATTCTAGCAGAATTTTCCCATATTGAAGCACCAAAGTAACCACTGGCATCTGCCATAAAAGCAGATGAAGTACCTCCGATTCCAGCAGCTAAATAATTACTCAATAAGGAAGTGCCATACCATGTTGTATAAGAAGCATATGCAGTTGTTAAAGCCGATGCTGCTGGAACAATTATAGGAACCCCTCCTAATCCCGCAGCTGCAATTGGAGCACCCATATTTGCGGCAGATGCACCAGGGCTTCTCCATGGTTCTTTTTTTAACTTAGGAGGTAATGGGAATAGTAATCCCATTATAACACTTCCCGCAGCAGTATTGGACTCTTCTAACCCTTCTAATTCTACGAACTGAATAACTTTATTCCCACTAAAACTATATGGTGTGTAATGCGGATATTTACTTGTCAACGGATCTACTGCAAAGAATCTTCCCACCCTAGGGTCGTGCATCCTAAAAGTATAATTCAAAGAATTTCCTTCTCCTTTCAATTCATCATCCTTCTCCTGCCCTTGGAAACCGTAACGGTAGGCTGTGCTTGAGCCATGCCTATTTGGTACCAAGCTTCCAAAAGGGTCAAAACTTATGCGTTTTTTTGCTGGGTTGCCACTACTTTGGATACACCTTTTCTAATATTTTCAGTATTTTTTTTTTAGAACGTATCTCTTTCATCTTCCTTTGTAAAAATAATAAAATATTTGGTTCTTCCTCATTATCACTGGCAAAAAAGCCCTAAACTTCCAGTTTATCACTGGTTTTGGCTGATTAGCTTTAACCTTGCGCTCGATTTTTTTGGAAGATTGCCAAAACGATAATGTTGTTTTTTAGATAGATGCCCTTTGGCAATCTTCTAAAAAAATGAGCAAACAACCGAAGGGCGTTAGTGTGCGGTTCAACAATAAACACCCCAAGTGAAGCAAAAAAAGCGTTATTTATTCCAATTCGTAGAAAGCTTTTTTTGCTGAACGGGTGGCGGTGTTGCGGTCACTGACAGCCACCACAGACCGAGAACAGGCAAGGTTTTTTCAACCGCAGACTGTGTAGGGCTGTGTGCGTGGAACGGCAACCGAAGAAGTGAAGCATCAGCGGAACAAATAATTAACTTTAGCGTTAGCGTTCCTATTGAGGTTGATGGCTGGCGGTAGAGCAACCGCCAAAACACAAGTGGCGGTGGATTTTTTAGGACTATTTTTTTTTCAACTGTAAATATTCAACCGAAAAAAAAAGAAAAAAAATAGTGCTAAAAAAGACACAGTAGCCACGACGAACGCAGGAAGCGACCGTGTGAAGACTGGGAACGAAGCAAAGAAAAAGAGAGCTGCCATTTTTCTTGGCTGCTCTCTTTTTTGTTTGCGAGTGGTCTGTGGAACGGAGGCTTTTTCAGCCGACTGGAACAGCCCAGCGGAACAAAGGAAGCGACCGAAGGGAGACCGCTTTATTGCTTTTCGTTTCTTTTGTAATCTATGGCTTATTGATTGGGTGGAAGTTGTTTATCATTTCGTGAAGACTTTCTAAATTGTCTTGCTGATAGCGTTCTGTTGAACTAATATATCTGTGTCCTGCAAAGTATTGTGTTTTTCTTAAGTTGTTTTGTTTTAGCCAGTTTACAATCACACTGTTTCTAATTTGGATTGCATTTTGATAATTGTAATTGATTAACTTTAATTCCTCACTTATCTTTTTTATCACATTGTTTATATTGGTATTTCCGTAATTTGATGTAAATAAATTTTCTTCTTCTTTTGGTACTATTTTCGGTCTAATTTGTTGTACATATTCCATCATTTCCATTAACTGCCACGGTTTTAATTCTAGTGTTCTGCCGTTGGTTTTGTTAGTTTGTGGTATGTGTATTTTTCCTTTGTACAATTCTATGTGTTCTTCTTTTAAATATTGTAATTCTTTGCTGTGTAAGCCTTGATAAACCAGTAAACCTATAATTATTTTGTTCCGTTTTCTGGCTAGATCATTGTTCTTTGTTTCGTAAGAATAGTATAAATCTTCCAGTTCATCAGCCGTTAATAAATTGCCTAGTACTGTTTTTACTTTGCCTTTGATGTTGATATTTTGTATTGGATTATCGGCTCTGTAATTTTCTTCTTGTAAATAATTGAAGTATATTTTTAGATTTCCTATGTAGCTTTGTAGTGTACTCGTTTTTATGCCTGTTTTCTTTACTTCTTCTACATATTTTAAAAAGGTTTTATAATCTATTTCTTCTTTTGTTGTGCCAAAATTATTCATCCATATATCGAGGCGACTGATAGCCCTTTGGAATATTGGGATACTCTTGGTGCTGTAATCGTTTTTCTCTAAGTAGGTTGTGAAGTTGTTCATCGTTATTGGTTTTAGCTTTGTCTTCTAATAAATGGGTATAAATTTGTGTACTTTCTAAACTGGAGTGTCCTAAAAATTGGCTGATGGTTTCAATGTTTGCGCCTTTTTGGAGTAAATGGGTAGCGATAGAATGACGTAAAATATGCGGTGTAATTTGCTTTTCTATGATGGTTTTATTTTGTGTGACTTCAACAATGGCGGTTAATCTATTGGATAAACTTTGTCCTTGTAATGGTGTTCCTCGGTAATTGATGAGTAAATATTCTGTGTCTTTGTGGTTTTTAAATGCAGGTCGGTAATCGTAAATATATTCTTCTATAAGTTGTAAATTGTATTGGTTTATAGGCACATATCGCTCTTTGTAATTCTTCCCTTTTCTAACATAAATCCGTTCTTTATCAAATAATATGTCTTTGATTTCTAGGCTTATGGCTTCTGTTCTTCGCAGTCCACAACTGTATAACAATACCAATATTACATTGTCTCTTTTTCTAATTCGTTCCTGTTCACTGCTATAATTGGTCGCTTTAAATAATTGTTTTATTTCGTCTTGGGTCAGTATTTGTAAACTGTCTCTTTGATTTTGTTCTTCTCTTTTTAGGTGTATCGCTATTCCTTTATGATTGTGATTTTTTAGATAATCGTTGAACTTGAATAAGGCTTGTAAATGTTTGTTTAAATAGGATTTGCTTAATCCGCCTTCTCGGGCTTGATTCTCTCTTGTTTTTAAATGTTCGTAATAGTCTTTTATGATTTGAATAGTAATACCATTAATGTGATTGATATTTTGGTTTTCCAAGTAATGAAAAAACTCTCGCAGGTGATTAGGTAAGTTTTTTATGGTGCTTTCACTATAACCTAGTATGTCTAACCAGTTTTCAAAATCTTTTAGTATTTCTTGGTAACTATTATTTTTTATTTTGGTATGTGTTGTTTTTTGCATCATTTTAGTTTTTAGTAGTTAAGTCATTGATTTTGTTTTGATTAACTTCGCTTTTTGCATCTGGTTAGTTGGTGGCGAGTTGGCGAGTTGTATTTGTGTAATACAGTCCTGCAAAGCTTTGTCTATTAAGGCTTTTAAGTCATTATATTCCTCTGTATTTACTATTTCGTAGCAGTACGATTTTACGGTTTTATTCCTTACTTTCTTGATGTAGTTTTCATTCAATAAATCATTATTATAACGTCTCAAAGTGGTTTCTTTTATCCTTAAATTTCGTCTTATTTCTGCATTGGTAAACTGATTTTGATTTTGTTTTTTAAGATATTCTTTTAGGTTTTCGAGGTGGTTCCTACTTGCTCCTGTAATGCTGTCGCTCTTTCTTAATAACACTTCTTTGATTAATTCGTTGGCTTCTTGTATGTCTTCTATACTGGTTTCTATATATTCTTCGCCTGTTTCCTTGTCGATGTGGTGGAACTTTTGGTATTGTTTGTAAAAAGTAATGATTTCTATAAATTGTAAATAATGGGCGTTGGTTCTTCGTGGTTTAAATACGCTATTTGGTAAACTTAAATATTCTGCAAAAGGATTTTTGACTGTGATGGTTTTGAGTAATCTCTGGCAGTTTTGAAGTAGTTGTTTGGTTTTTAGTTCTTCTTCGTGGTTTACTTTTCCTGCCGATAATTGCCTTTGGTATTGCATTATTTTTTCGTCTTGTTCTGCGCTTTCATCAATATATAATAAAAAACTACGGTTAGAATTGTCCTCGTAAATACTCTCTTGTGTGGTGCAACCGCTTACACTTACTGGACCTTCGACCGTTAAATGGATTGTTTTTGTTGTACCCTTTTTGTCTTTGTGAACGACTGTTTTTGTGATTCTTTTTTTACTTTGCAGTTCCCGAAGTGGATACAATACGCTTTCTGCTCCGTCTAAATCTTCTATTAATATTAGTTTGTTGGATAGTTCTGTTCTATTAAAATAATAAAACGCATTGGCTGATAAAACCGTCATTTCTATTTTGTCTTCCTCGGGGATTAAATCCGATACACTACTTTGCAAATGCGTTTTTCCTGTTCCTGAACTTCCTAAAGAAATGCAATGTAATGGATTGTTGGTTTTTCTACTCGTGAATATCAAATACATTAACAATCTGTTTATTTCCTCGCCAATTACGCCACTCTTTCCGATTCGATTTTGAGTTTCTTGGATTAAATTTTGAGTTTGTAGAAATTCCCTAGCTTCTTTTATTTCTTTTTCGGTCATACATTTGACTTTCGACTTTTGACTTTCGACTGTTTGTTCCACTTCTTGTAATCTATAATTTTCTAGTTCGTTTGTGAGTTGGTCTAAATCCCTTCGTACTATCGTTGTGCCTATTTCTAGTCGTTCGGCTATTTTTCTCGTGAGTTTTTCTATGCTGGTGTCGTTGTATAAATCGATGTTTTGGCGTAATACTTGCTCTTTGCCTTGCTTTTGGATTCCTAAAGTTACCCGCATCGCTTCGAGATTATTAAACCGTATTCCGCCTAATATTTGGATTTTTAAGTATTTGGTATCGTAGATGTAGTGGTTTGGATTTGATGTGTTGAGATTGTTTTGCATAGCTTTAAAAATTTAACATATTAACTAATTCGCACACAAATAAACTAAATAGTTTTTTATTTTGCAAACAAATAGTTTTAAAAATAACTTACTACGCACAATAAATTTGGTTTTTACCTGCATTATAGTTAATTTCGTTCTGTAAATAAACTTTATAGTTATGGATTTTGGTAGCAGATTAAAACAAATAAGAACCGATAAAAGCTTTTCTAAATTAGAATTAAGCGAAATTGCACAAGTACATCACGTGCAAATTGGAAGATATGAAAACAAAGGAGCAATGCCATCTACAGATGTATTGACTAAATTAGCCAATGCTTTAAATGTTTCTACTGAATATTTATTAAATGGGACAAATGAAGATTTTGCTAACGAAATTTTAATAGACAAAGAATTACTCAATCAATTTAAATCTATCGAAAAGTTTTCTGAAGAAAAAAAGTATATTGTAAAAGAACTTATTGATGCTTTTATTTTGAAAAGTAATTTACAACAACAATTATCTATTTAATACTATTTATTATGATTACATACAACGTAGTAATACCAGAGAACAAGCAACAGTTTTTTCAAGAATTCTTGGAACTTATTGGTGCTAATTTTGAAAAAAACAATCAAGATTTTTTTATAACAGACGAGCAAAAAAAAATACTGGACGAGCGTTTAAAAGAAGACAAATCAAGTTTTATATCGGCTAGAGAATCTTTGAGCCAATTACGTGGGAAATATGGCTTATAATCTTACTATTTTGCCAAAAGCACAAGAAGAAATTCAAAAAGCTTTTGAATATTATGAACAAATTTCAGTTTCGGTTCTCGCCAATTTTGACAACCAATTAGAAGAAGTATATCAAAACCTTGAAAAAAATCCGTTTTACCAAGTACGATACAAACATTTAAGAGCCATACCCTTTAAATCGTTTCCGTATTTACTGTTTTTTGATGTTGACCAAGAGAACAATACAATTTATATTTACTCGGTTTTTCATACCTCGCAAAATCCTAATAAATATCCTAGTATATAACACAAAAGCAACAATTTTACTTGTTGCTTTTTTATTTATTCGCTGCAAAGTTGCAAACTTTGCAGAGCAGTCCTAACTTTATTCACTCTTCGTGGAGCTGGGGCCATCGGGACTGGTGTAATTCAAAATGATTTCATAAACATCTTTATCAATATGCTTTAACAACTGTAGATTTTCAGTTTTAAGACTTTCAATATAGTTTTTAGATAAATTCCCA
>NZ_JAYURN010000158.1:0-2832 GCF_043756175.1 Flavobacterium sp. | reverse complement strand
TAAATGCAATGAACTTCTTCATATAAATTTGGATTATCTATTCATTATTTTTAAGTGTGTAAACCTATTTATTATTTATTTAAAAAACAATCTTTTCTTACTAAACAACATGTTTTTTATAAAATATCATTAATAAAGCCCCAAAAAACCTATAATATATTTTTTCTTTGTGCTTTCCACCACCTTTCTGGTAATTCTTGATTGCATGCTAATAAATACTCATCGTAGGAACATGGTAATAACGTATTTCTTTTTAGTTTATTATTTCCGTTAGAAATAAAAGGAATCTCTATCCACCAGCGGTCCGTTTTGTCACTTTTGTAAAAAACAAGTTCTTCCTCATCTAATGGAACTATGTATTTAATATAGTTCTCTCTGCTTCCATAAGGATACTCATTAGAGCGATAATGAAATCCTTCTATAAAATACCAGACTATCTGTGCAATAACAACTGATTCCTGCGCAGAATTATTATGATTAAATATTCCAAAAGAACTCACTTTATCACTTATTCCTGCATATCTGGATAACGAACAAATCTCTTTTCCATTAAAACCATTCGGTGCAAACGAAATAAAATTCCCTGAATCAGATGATTTAACCGAATTCAAATCAATACTTACTAAATCTGCATCTCTAAAAACAGGTTCCGAAAGAGAGATATTATTAGAAATCTCTCCCAGTCTGTAGGCATCAAAAAACAATTTCTCTATCAAGTCTATTTCTTCCTGCGAATTATAATACGTTTGATACCCAATATTACAATAGTTAAAAAGATTATTAGGTTCGTCTACAATTATTTTTGTCAAATACGAAGAAGCTGAAACTTCCTCTTCATCCTTGCCAAAATCAAATTTATTGTCAATGGAAACCAAATTGACCATCTGCTCTAAATCATCATAAGCTCTATAAAGTGCATAAGTCAAATCCTGAGAACCGCCAATAACTATAGGAGTAATTTTTTTCTTGATTAAACTTGCCACAACTTTCTTTAGTGCAAAATAAGTATCAGCACTTGAATTCCCTGCAAGAATATCACCTAAATCAGCAATTGAGGCATCCCAGTTCCCTGGAAATAATCCGTACAACTCTTTTCTCAGTGGTACTAAATCAACATCAGAAATAGCATTTCTCTCACCTCTATTTTCTAAAACGCCTATTACGGCAATTTTAATCTTGTTTAAATCTGGAAATTGTTCTTTTGTATGCAAAACAATTTTGCTTCCCAGTTGCTGAGAAGTCAATCCACTTATATAATCAAGGATTTCATTATCTACTGGTTTTAGAAAATCAAATTCCATTTTATTTCTTTTTTTTCCGTCCCGAACCCTTTCGCCTTAGCAAAAGAGAAATGAAACTGGAATTAGTTATCGTTTATTACTTTTTTACTGCTGGTTTCTTAGCTGCCGGTTTCTTTGCAACAGCTTTTTTTGCCGGGGCTTTTTTAGCCGCTACTTTTTTAGCTGGTGTTTTCTTGGCAATCATTTCCTGAACTTCAGCTAATGTCAATTTTGTTGCATCAACATCTTTACTCAATTCGATTTTGATTTTTCCTTTGGTGATAACAGAACGTCCCCAACGGGCTTTTTCAACTAAGATTCCTTCGTCTTCCCAATTGTGCAAAACCTTATCAATATTTTTCTGCAATTTATCTTCAATCAAAGCTTCAATATCAGCTTGAGACAAATCATCAAAATCATATTTCTTACTTACGTTAATAAACAAACCGTCCCATTTGATAAAAGGACCAAAACGACCCACCCCTTTTTGAACGCCTTCACCTTTATAAACTGCAATCGGTGCATCAGCTAATGCTTTTTCGTCGATTAATTCTTTTGCTCTTTCTAAATCTACATCCAAAGGATTTTCGCCTTTTGGCAAAGAAACAAAAGCCGCTCCGTGACGAATGTAAGGACCAAAGCGACCATTACTTACCTCAACTTCTTCTCCTTTATATTCTCCAAGATTTTTTGGCAACAAAAATAAATTTAAAGTTTCTTCTAAAGTAATGTTCCCAATATTTTGATCCGACATTAAACTGGCAAATTTCTTCTCTTCATCATCTGCAGCCCCAATTTGAGCCATTGGTCCAAATTTCCCTAAACGCACCGAAACTGGCTTACCGGTTTTTGGATCTGTTCCTAGAATTCTTTCGCCACTTTCTCTTTCTGCGTTGGCTTCGACATCTTTTACCGTTGGGTGAAATTTATCGTAGAACTCCTGCATCATTTTTGTCCATTCAATATTTCCTTCGGCAATTTCATCAAAATCCTGTTCCACTTTTGCAGTGAAATTATAATCCAAAATATTTCCAAAATTCTTAACCAAGAAATCCGTAACGATAGTCCCAATATCTGTAGGGACTAATTTTCCTTTGTCAGAACCTGTATTTTCTTTCAGCAACTTCTCTCCCACTTTCCCAGATTGTAGAGTCAATTGCATATAATTACGTTCTTGTCCGTCAAGATTTCCTTTCTCCACATAATTTCTGTTGATAATAGTAGAAATTGTTGGTGCATAAGTAGAAGGACGGCCAATTCCCAATTCTTCTAATTTCTTTACCAAAGAAGCCTCCGTATATCTTGCAGCTGCACGAGAATATCTTTCCGTAGCCGTGATATAATTGTTTCCTAATTTTTCGTTGATTTTCATCGCTGGCAACATCCCTTCTTGCTCCTCTTCATCGTCATCGTGACCTTCCAAGTACACTTTTAAGAAACCTTCAAAAAGCAATACTTCTCCAGATGCCGTGAAAATTTCGCCATGATTGTTTGCTTCAATTTTCACGTTAGTGCGTTCTAATTGCGCATCACTCATTTGCGAAGCCAAGGT
>NZ_JAYURN010000157.1:0-7917 GCF_043756175.1 Flavobacterium sp. | reverse complement strand
GTTTTTATTTGAAATATTCAGTATTTTATTACAAATTTGTCTATATTTGTGATGTTCAGTCCTGAAATTCCGCAACGAAGACCAAGCGACGGGACGTTGGCAGTAATACTCAAACCCTTAAAAATGAAATTTATCTTTAGATTATTAACCATATTAGTTTTTACTTTTTCACTATTTAGTTGTGATCCTGGACATGATATAGACTTCGTCAATGGAACAGAATCCAATGTCAAAATTAAAATTAATCTGAATCCTAATAATAGATGCCAGAGTCTTACAGAATTATCTAAAGGTGATTCTATAGTTTTTGACTTAAAACCAAAAGACACTGCCAATATTTATTGTGGAATGGGAACTTGGGATGACGATGATATTAAAATCACAGCTAATTGTATTAAAAATATTGAAGTTGAAACGAAAGATATTAAGACAATTTATAAAAGTTGTAAGTCAATAGCAGAAATTTTAAAAGATAACCGCAATGGATTTTGGTGGAAAATTAATATTCAAATAGAAGTTGAATAAAAACCTATTGCCAACAGCGGTTTGCCTCAATGGCTTAATTCTGTGATTCTTCAGGAAATACGCTGATAACTCAAAGTTTGGTTTATATTTGTGATTGTTCAGTGAGAGGCAAGCCAATGGACGTTAACAGATGCTACAGAACAAATCAAAAAATGGATAATAAAACTTCTCTTTCTGCATTTATGGATCAACCATATCCATTTTATTATGAAAGCAGAAAACTGCTTGAGATTTTGGGTATCATTTTTATGATTGGATTTTTTTTCAATTTCCTTCTACAACCGTTTGGAGTGAATCCTGACGAGCACAAAATGAACTATTTCTGGATTTGCGTTATTCATTCTGGTTCCCCTTTGCTTTTATTGAGCTGTATTGCTTTGGTTTTGAAACTTTTTCCAAAAACAACCGACAATTGGAAAGTCAAAAAAGAGTTCATTCTCATCTTATCTCTGGTGCTTATGACAGGGATTACCCAATTTCTCTTACGGGATGTCATTTATAACAATCCTGATAACTGGTCCTGGAGGTATTTTAAAGAAGAAGTCATAAACTCCTTTATAGCAGGTGTTTTCCTTGCACCGGTTATCATTTCTATCAATTTAAACAGACAACAGTTAAGGAATAAGTCGAATGCCCATCGTATTTCTGCTGCAATACATGAGGTAAAAGAACCTCAATCGAATACAATCGTATCTATTGATACTGAAGTGAAATCGGAGAAATTCTCGTTTGACAGCAACAGTTTTATTTACGCTAAAGCGGAAGGGAATTATGCTGAAATCTTTCTTAAAAAGGAAAACGAATGCCATAAACTCACGAAACGCATTTCATTGAAGAATCTGGAAGCACAATTGAGTAGTTTTACTTATATTATTAAAACCCACCGATCCATTTTACTGAATGTAAATTATATTGAAAATGTTTCCGGCAATGCCCAGGGCTATAAAGTCCAGTTGAAAAATTGTACCGAGACTGTTCCTGTTTCCAGAAATTATATCCCTTCTTTCGAAAAAGAAACTACTGCTGGTTAAATCGCCTTGTCATTCGTCCCAGAATAGTGTCTGTTGTCACAAAACAATGGCATTCGTCCCATAATCCTGCCATTCAAAACAAGTTTTTGCGAGTTTCTTTTTTTGCCCGCACCTTTGTAAAAAAATTTAGAAAAGATGCGTAGATACGATTTAGACTGGCTTAGAGTAATAGTGTTTGGATTACTTATTTTTTATCATGTAGCAATGTTTTTTGTGGCTCCGGATTGGGAGTGGCACATCAAGAACAACATTACTTATGAAGGGATTAAATACCCGATGTTATTTTTAAACCAATGGCGATTGCCTATTCTTTTTGTCATTTCCGGAATGGGAACTTCTTATGCCCTTTCCAGAAGAAGTAGCGGACAATTTGCCTGGGAAAGGACGAAGAAACTGCTGCTGCCTTTAATCTTCGGGATGTTGGTTATCGTCCCTCCACAGGTGTACATTGAAAAACTTTCCAGCGGATTGATTACAGGGAGTTATTTTGATTTCTGGCCTTCACAAGCTTTTATTGGGAAGTATCCTGAAGGGGATTTAAGTTGGCACCACTTATGGTTTATTCCTTACCTGTTGATTTTTTCACTGGTACTGATTCCTGTTTTTTTATATTTAAGAAACCATCCCAATAATTTTCTTTTGAGAGCAACTGCTAAGATGTGTAATACTAAATTTGGTTTGTATTGGTTTATTCTGCCATTATATCTGTTTGAAGCTTTTGTAGAGCCTTTCTTTGAAGAAACCCACGCTTTGGTTGGAGATTGGTTTGTGCTGATCAACAGTATCACTTTGTTTTTTATTGGCTTCTTATTGATTTGTGTGAAAGACGTTTTCTGGACCTCGGTAGAACAAAATAGAAAGTCCTTTTTAATTTGTGGTATCATTGGTTTTTCCTTATTGATGTTCATCATCACCGCCTATGAAGACAGTTATGTAAGACATTTTACCGAAGCAGGCATCAAAGTATTTTCGTTATGGTCATGGATCCTTACTCTGTTTGGCTATGCATCCAAATACCTGAACAAGCCCAGCAAGCCCTTAGCTTATTGTAATGAAGCGGTATATCCTTTTTACATTCTGCACCAGACCATTACCGTAATCCTAGGTTATTTTATGATGCAGCTGCATTGGCATTTTGTCTTTAAATTCTCCTTTATGACAGTGGGAACGTTTTTAATCTCGTGGTTTATTTATGAGTTTTTCATCAGACGATGGATATTGATTAGACCATTTTTTGGATTATAAAATGTAAAAAAGAAAAAACGAGCTGTAGTGATGGAATAAAAGTGGATTCGTAGGATCAACGATTATTTTCATATCTTCGTTTAGATAGAAAATACTGTGCTACAAAGGCTCCCATGTGTGCCTTTGTAGCACAGTATTTATGTCAAAAAAAATAGCGAAAACTTCACCAAACAAACTCAATAAATTGACATTTCAAATATTATATAAAGAAAACACCTATTAACACTTTTATTTTGTTTATGTTTTTTTTATCATTTGAACAAAGTGATTCTCCCATTTTAGACAATAATATAGCTACAGTAAAACCAATTCAAAAAAAGATCTAAGCAAAGTAAAAGAGAGCAACTAATAATCATAAAGCAAAAACCAATTTCGACCAATTAAAAATTAAATTGTAAATAAAATTTTAAGGTTACAAGAAATTAAAGAGTAGAAAAGAAGCTTATTCACTTAACATCCTAACATATTAAAAAAAAGCCGTGAATTTTACAACTCTTTGATAAAGTTTTACAACATATTCACAACATCGGAGTCTAATTTGTATTGTGGAAAATATTCACAACTGTCCGCCAGAAGCGGGAATTAAAATAATGTAAAATGATACAATTAAAAAAAATGTTCTCAGCGGCTGTTATTGTTGCTGCCTCTTTGTTAATTGTAGGGTGTGAAAATAATGACTCTCCTGTATATACCCCTACAACCAATAGCACACCTACAATTACGGCACAAAGTCCAAGCAGTAACGCAACTAACGTTGTTCTCAATAAAGTAATATCCATTACTTTTAGTGAGGCAATGAACTCTTCAACGATTAACACTACTACTTTTTCCTTAAAACAAGGTACAACATCGGTTTTGGGTACTGTTGGTTATTCTGGAACTACAGCAACATTTACTCCCTCAGTTGCTTTATCTTCAGGCATCATTTATTCGGCTACTATAAGTACTGGTGCTAAAAGTACTGCAGGTATTTCGCTCGCCGTTAATACGACTTGGAACTTTACAACTGGAGTTAATGCACAAGGTCTTTCAACTGTTGGCTTAGGGGCAGCAGGTAATTATGTTATACTTGCAAAAACTGCTATCAACAATAATCCTACTTCAACTATTACGGGTGATTTAGGATTAAGTCCAGCAGCTACATCTTATATCACGGGGCTTTCTATAACAAATGCCACTGGATATGCGACTTCTGCACAGGTAACAGGTAAAATTTATGCCGCAGATATGGCAAGTCCAACATCTACTAACCTTACAACAGCAGTAAATGATATGACAACGGCTTATAATGATGCAGCTGGACGTCCTTCACCTGATTTCTCAGAACTAGGAACTGGTAATATCGGCGGAAAAACCCTTACTGAAGGTCTTTATAAATGGACAAATACTGTTACTGCACCTACAAACTTAATAATTTCAGGAAGTTCAACGGATATTTGGATTTTCCAGATAGCTGGAGACCTTACTGTAAGTTCAGGAGTAAAAATTACCTTAAGTGGAGGAGCGCAAGCCAAAAATATTTTCTGGCAGGTTGCAGGTACTGTAAGTATTGGTACCACAGCAGAATTTAAAGGTGTAATCTTATCTAAGACAGGTATTACACTTGCTAGAGGAGCTGCATTTACTGGTCGTGCTTTAGCACAAACGGCTGTTATTCTTGATGGTAATGTTGTAACAAAACCATAGTAATAATCATCAAAATTATGTAGGCGAACGAATAATTTTGAAACAAACAAAAGAAGTAAATATCGAATCAATACAAAATGTTTTGAAAGAACTCCTTACAACTAAATATTTCGGTTCAAATAAGTAAGAAATGCATTCTGTCTCTACTAATAAAGATAAATGTTGTGTAACTTAGAAAAGTTTTTCATTACAAACAAACCACTATAACAACCTTGTTTAAATTATCTAAACAAGGTTGTTTTCTGTTTTAAAATAGCTTTACTAACAATCATTAATCTTGAAATTATTTTTTCAGATTGAAAAAACAGGTTTAGAAACGGTTATATGGTTATTACTTCTTGATATAAAATATTTTAATATTTATAAAACCTAGAATTAACTGTTATAGTTGATTCTAGAAACTTAATAGATTTCAATAATTGGATATTATTTCATCCTCAAGGTTTCTGTATTGCATAGTTTATCATGGTTTCATTTAATAGATTCATTAATGAGTATTTTGCTTAGTTAGGATTTGTTTTTTTTATTATTTATATTGTTTAAAATAAGTATTAAAATATCATTTACTTGATCTGTAGCAATGTCTAAGTTTTTTTTTAAAACGTTTGATGAAAGCAGTTTCAAGAAATGGTGAAAAATCTAATAAATTCAAGTTCACTTTCGCAAGAATTTTTATCTTTAACAGAAAAATAAAAAGTTCCGAAATTCGCAACCTAAACTAGTGCTGGAAAGTTATACGCCATTTCCTGAAAACTCAATATCACACTGAACATGAAACTAAAGCTTCCAATTATTATTATTTTATTTTTTCTAATTACTTCATGTAATAAAAATATTTATGGAATATATAATACAGAACATTCAAAGGATAAAAGTGCATTTATTCAAATTGAATTCTAATTATACTGTTGAAAAAAATGAAATTCATACAATCAGAATTGATTCTAAAGGAACATGGAAAAAAGAAAACAGAAAAATAATTTGTTATTTTCAAGCAACAGAAGCTGGATTTCCTGCTGATACTTT
The DNA here is from genome assembly GCF_043756175.1 of Flavobacterium sp. Lineage (GTDB taxonomy): Bacteria > Bacteroidota > Bacteroidia > Flavobacteriales > Flavobacteriaceae > Flavobacterium. The sequence continues at coordinate 2,404 of NZ_JAYURN010000157.1, read as the reverse complement.
GATTTTGAAAATATTTGAAAAAAATATGATTTTTGAAAAATATGGAATAGTTTACAGTAAAAGTTTTTATTTAAAAAAAGTAAAAAGAACTAAACAAAATTAAATAAAGAAATGGCGTATAAAATCGGTTAAAAGAAATTGCGGTTTAGGACTTAATTTAAAGTTTGTTTTGTAGTTTTGATTAGATCTTAAACCAAAGTTTTGATTTCCTTAAAAGCAACATCATTAAACCCGGAAACATTATACTGTTCAAAACCTTAACATCCCATGAATCTCTACTGGATAAAAACACCTCAAATCATCAAAAGATTATTTAGTAATCAGGTTTGGGATATTCCCAATAAGGAGAACAAAATTTATCTCACTTTCGATGATGGTCCAACACCAGAAATAACGGAATGGGTTTTAGGAATTCTGAAAGAAAATAATATTAAAGCAACTTTTTTTTGCATTGGTAAAAACATAAAAAAATACCCCGATATTTTTAACAATGTTATTAATAACGGACATCGTACAGGAAATCACACTTTCAATCACAAAAATGGTTGGAAAACAACGAATTTTGAATATTTGCAAAATATTGAATTATGCCAATCTGAAATCCTATCCCGAAAGCTTTCGGGACTAAAATCTGAAATTCTAAATTTATTTCGTCCGCCTTATGGAAAAATAAGACCATCGCAATCTAAAAAATTACAAAAAAAAGGTTACAAAATAATAATGTGGGATATTCTAACTGCCGATTTTGACGAGTCTATTTCAAAAGAAAAATGTCTAGAAAACGCTACCCAAAAAGTAACATCTGGCAGTATTATTGTCTTTCACGATAGTGTAAAAGCATTTGCAAATTTAGAATATGCTTTACCTAAAGCCATTCAAATCTTAAAAGAAAAAGGATTTGTGTTTGATTTAATACAGTAATTACAAAAAATCTATATCTGTTCTTGAACCAAGGTAATAATAGAGTTTGCATCTAGTTCCCCAGATTGTCTCCAAATCATTTGTCCGTCTTTATAAATCATAAGTGTAGGCAAACCTTTTATACGAAGTGCTTCGGCCAATTCTTGGTTTTTATCTACATCTATTTTTATTACTTTGGCTTTGTCACCAAGTGCCGCAGCTACGTCCTTGATAACAGGATGCATCGATTGTGAAGATTCATTCCAGTCTGTATAAAAATCGATTAGTACAGGAACTTGAGCATTTATTAATTCTCCAAATTTTGACATAGTATAATTTTATTAAACTTTGTTATACAAATATAGTGTTTTTAGCATATTAAGCTACATTTTGTCCTTTTTTTAGTCGAATTACCGTTATTTCGGGCATAACCCCTACTCGGCCAGGATAGGCATGAAACCCAAAGCCACGATTTACATAAATATATCTTCCTGCATTTTCGTACAAACCAGCCCATTGTTTGTACATATATTGCGACAGACTCCATTTGAACCAACCCGGAATTTCGATTCCAAATTGCATTCCGTGAGTGTGTCCTGACAAGGTAAGTTGAATGTTTTTTTTGTGATTTTTTACAATTTCTTCCCAATGACTCGGGTCGTGACTCATTAATACTTTAAAATCTGAGACAGAAACTCCATCTGATGCTTTATCAATATCACCAAAAGAACCAAAATGTTTACCCCAATTTTCGACACCAATTAAAGTGATTTCATCATTGTCTTTTTTGATTTTTACATTTTCATTCAACATTAATTTAAATCCTATTTGTCTATGTAAATCTTTTATATCAATAAAATTTTTAGCCTTTTCTGCTTCCGAATCCCAATCTAAATAAGCGCCATAATCGTGGTTTCCAAGAATAGAAAATTTGCCAAAAGCTGGTTTTTCTAGTCTATTAAAAGTATCAAGCCACGGATGCATTTCATCTGCTTTGGCATTTACAATATCGCCTGTAAATAGTAATATGTCGGATTTTTGTTCATTAATCAAATCGATAGCATAATTTATTTTTTCAGGATTATCGAAACTTCCGCTGTGAATATCTGAAATATGAGTTATGGTAAAACCATCGAAAGCATCAGGTAAATCGTGAAAAAATACATTCTGTTTGATGACTTTAAAATTATATTTCCCAATAGTCATTCCGTAAATTAATGACAAAAAAGGAACAGCAGCCAATCCTAATCCTATTTGACTAACAAATTTTCTTCTTGAGCCTAAAAAGCTTGAATTACCCTCTTTATTACGAATAAAATGATTGACACCTCCAGCTCCAGCTCTAAAAATATCTTCTCCAAATACAACTAAAGACAATAATATTTTTGGAAGGTAAACCAGTAAAAATAAACCCATCGTAAATAAAGTTTGGTGTGTTTGCCCAACTTTACGATCAAATAAAAAAACATTGTAAGAGACATAAAAAACAACCAAAAAACTTATA
>NZ_JAYURN010000156.1:0-2855 GCF_043756175.1 Flavobacterium sp. | reverse complement strand
TTTGTTAAAAAGTGATAGTAACATACCTAATGTATGCTCGCCAACTGCATTGCTATTGCCTTCTGGAGCCGCAATAAGTTGAATGTTTTTGGATAGTGCATAATCACAATCGATGCTTTCTAAACCTGCACCGACTCTGGCTATAAATTGCAAATTTATGGCTTTATCAATAAAAATTTTGTCTATTTTGAATCGGCTGCGAATGATGATACCATGATAGTTTTGAATTATTTCTTCTATTTCTTGTTTTGAAGAAGTGTAATTTTCGTGATTTGTAAAACCCAATTCCTGCAATTGTTCCAATAAAATGGGATGATTGCTGTCCAGATGTAGAATATTTATGGATTGGGGTTTCATAGTTTTAATGTAGTTTTATAGCAAATTGAACTGCTAGTTATAATGTTGATTTAGCCCCGATAGCAGTGGAAATCCTGTCATTGCGAAGAATGAAGCAATCAAATCGTAAGATTGCTTCGTTCCTCGCAATGACAGATTGCAACGTACAGCAGGAATAATATTTCATAGAAATTATGTGTTTCTGCTCCAAAAAAAATCCGTACTGTTATAAAACATACGGATTTTTTGTATTTTGAAAATTTTTTAATTTTACATCATTCCTGGCATACCGCCGCCGTGAGAGTGTCCAGCAGCGCTTTCTTCCTTAATTTCTACCAAAGCACATTCTGTGGTCAAGATCATACCCGCAACCGAAGCCGCGTTTTCAAGCGCCACACGTGTTACTTTTTTAGGATCGATAATTCCAGCTTTTAGCATGTCAACATACTCATCGGTTTTTGCATTGTATCCAAAATCGCCTGAACCTTCAGCCACCTTTGCAACAACTACAGAACCTTCTAAACCTGCGTTTTCGACAATAGTTCTCAAAGGAGATTCTACGGCACGAGATACAATTTGGATTCCTGTTGCCTCGTCAGGATTGTCAGCTTTTATGGAAGCCAAAGCACCTTTTGCACGCAATAAAGCGACACCACCACCAGCTACAATTCCTTCTTCGACAGCAGCACGAGTTGCATGCAAAGCATCGTCGACACGGTCTTTTTTCTCTTTCATTTCAACTTCAGAAGCTGCACCAACATAAAGAACTGCTACACCACCGGCTAGTTTTGCCAAACGTTCTTGCAATTTTTCTTTGTCATAATCTGAAGTCGATGCTTCCATTTGACCTTTTATTTGATTGACACGATTTTTGATCATATCGGCTTCGCCAGCTCCACTTACAATTGTTGTATTGTCTTTGTCGATAGTCACTCTTTTTGCTGTTCCCAGCATTTCAATGGTTGTATTTTCTAAGGTAAATCCTCTTTCTTCTGAAATTACAGTTCCGCCAGTTAAAATAGCAATATCCTCCAACATTGCTTTTCTACGATCGCCAAAACCAGGTGCTTTTACAGCTGCGATTTTTAATGCACCACGCAATTTATTTACTACCAATGTTGATAAAGCTTCGCCATCTACATCTTCAGCAATAATTAATAATGGTTTTCCAGATTGTGCTATTGGTTCCAAAACGGGTAATAATTCTTTTAAAGAGGAAACTTTCTTGTCATATAATAATATATAAGGACTTTCTAATTCTGTTTCCATTTTTTCTGGATTGGTCACAAAATATGGCGATAAATATCCTCTGTCAAACTGCATTCCTTCTACAACATCTACATAAGTTTCTGTTCCTTTGGCTTCTTCAACAGTAATTACGCCTTCTTTACCAACTTTTGCAAAAGCATTGGCTATTAGTTCACCAATTATTTCATCATTATTTGCAGAAATAGAGGCAATTTGTTTTATTTTTTCAGAATCGCTTCCTACTACTTTTGCTTGCTTTGCCAAATCTGCAACGATTGCTTCTACGGCTTTGTCGATGCCGCGTTTCAAATCCATTGGATTTGCGCCAGCAGCCACATTTTTCAATCCTTCTTTTACGATTGCTTGTGCTAAAACTGTAGCAGTAGTAGTTCCATCGCCAGCCAAATCATTGGTTTTAGAAGCTACTTCTTTCACCATTTGAGCACCCATATTTTCCAATGGATCTTCTAGTTCAATTTCTTTTGCAACGGTAACACCATCTTTGGTTACTGTTGGTCCACCAAATGATTTTCCAATAATTACGTTACGACCTTTTGGTCCAAGAGTTACTTTTACTGCATTTGCCAATGCATCGACACCACGTTTTAATCCGTCGCGTGCTTCTATATCAAATTTTATATTTTTTGCCATTTTGCTATCTTGTTAATTATATAATTGCTAAAATTTTTAATTCACTCATTATCAAATAATCCTTGCCTTCAAGTTTTAACTCAGTTCCAGCAAATTTATCGTAAAGAACGGTGTCACCAACTTTCACTGTCATGGTATGATCTTTCGTTCCGTTTCCAACTGCAATTACAGTTCCTTTTTGAGATTTTTCTTTTGCAGTGTCTGGAATATAAATCCCTGATGCTGTTTGAGTTTCAGCTGCCACTGGTTCTATTAAAACTCTATCGGAAAGTGGTTTAATGTTTAATGTCATTTTATAAAAATTTAATTGTTTTTAATAGTTTTTGTATTTCAGAAATTATGCCAAGTGTTTAAAACTGACATTTTTGCTTAAAAAAAATGCCAGCATTGTCAAGCTGGCATTTAAATATTTATTGTCAAATGTTATTTTTTTGTATCTTCTGAAGCTGCTGGTTTAGCACTTTCTGAAGTTGCTGGTTTTTCGGTAACTGGAGCAGTTTGCGGTGCTTTTTGAATAGCTGGAGCTGTTATTGAACCTTCATCTATTACTTTTGAACCTGAATCACTTAAGTTTCCTGTAAAACTTAAACTCGATAATAGTATCAAAACTATTAAAGCAC
>NZ_JAYURN010000155.1:0-25421 GCF_043756175.1 Flavobacterium sp. | reverse complement strand
TTTGATAGCCATTTTTTCGGCAGTCTTGATTTGTTGGTGTTTCCATAGGTACTAAAAGTGTTTAATTTTTAGTCAACCTATTTTAGGACGATACATTTCCTCTTGTGTTTTGTTACTTGAATTTTGGATTAAATCTATAATTCTCGTTCTATTTATAAATGCAAAAGCAGTCAAAAAAAGTAAAGATATTATTTGAATTTTAATAATTCCAATAGAAAAACCCATTTGAAAAGGAGTGAATAGAATAATGCTAAAAGTCCCTAAAATCAAAGCAATTCCGAAAACTTTTTTACTGTATTTTTTAAATTTATAAAAAACAATAAAACAAATTATAATCGAAATTAATCCTATAAAAAATGACAAGTTAAAAATCCATTTAGAAACGAATCCAATAATAGAAGTAACAATTGTTATAGTTGAAAGGCATATTAATAAATAAAAATCTTTATTCTTTTTCATAATCTATTTCTTCAAACTCCCTAAAATTCCTTTCAACATTCCATTAAAATCAAATTCATCTTCTTCTTTCAGTCCCATTCTCACAATAACAATATCTTGCGACGGAATAATAAATACATTTTGCCCTTGAAAACCATTGGCGGAATATAAATCTTTTGGTGCGTCAGGATATTTTCCACCAGCATTTAGCCAGAATTGTCCGCCATAAACACCCTTAGAATCATTAGTTGGCGTGGCTACATATTTTGCCCAGCTTTCATCAAAAATTTGTTCGCCATTCCAATTTCCTTTGTGTAAATAGAGTAAACCAAATTTCGACCAATCACGAGCGGTTGCCCAGCCGTATGAAGAGCCAACATAATTTCCTGCCATATCAGTTTCTATCACCATCGAATTCATTCCTATTTTATCAATTAAAGCTGAATACCAAAAATCTAAATATTCTTGGTGTGTTTTAAACTGATTTCTTAAAATTCCAGACAATAAGTTTGTCGTTCCAGAAGAGTAATTCCAGTGTGTGTTGGGTTTAAATTTTGATGGTTTTACGACTTGAGATTTTGTCATATCTTCTGCCTGAAAAAGCATTTTTGTTGCATCTGAAATCTTATCATAATTCTCTTCCCATTCTAACCCGGAATTCATATGTAATAAATCGTTTGTGGTAATATTTTTGCGGTCGTCATTTTGCCATTCCGCAATTGGAGCTGGTTTATTAATATCAAATTTTCCTTGTTTTTGAAGAATTCCGAAATAAGTTGCTGTAATGCTTTTTGTCATAGACCAACCCAAAATTTTAGAATCTTTTGTAAAACCTGTATCGTATTTCTCGGCAATAATTTTATCTTTATAAATGATTAATAAAGCGCGAGTTCGTTTCTTTTTTTCTCCTTTTTTATCAAAAGAATTTTCAACAGCGGTATTTAATTTTATATAATCAACATTCTCAAAAATTACTTTTTCAGTTTCCTTATTTCCGTAAGGAAAAGGTAAATTGTTGTTTAGTTTTGTTCTTTTTGGAACTTCATAAGGTTTAGATTCATCAAAATCATCATCTACCAAAGTCGCTCCTAATCCTTCACGATATATTGCTTTTCGTTCTTTCAAACCATAAACCGAAGCTGAAGCTGATTTAGAATTATTATCAATTTCGTTTGTTGCCAAATCAATCATATCAATGTCATTGTCACCTTTTTCGATCATTTCAATCGAGCGATTATCAATAAAGTGTCCTGAAGCGATACTTTTGGCAGAAAAGCCAGAAATCAAATCCAGTTTTGGATAAGTTGTAAAACCAAAATAAACTAAAAATAAGAGTATCGCTAAACCAATAATTTTGAAGAATTTTTTCATAAAGTAGAATTTATAACTTAAATGCAAGTTAAGAAAATTTACTATATAAGGGATTTAAGAAAATATAAGAAAAACAAAATTATATATCCTTAAATGCGTTATGTTGTTTAATAAAGATTAAAAATTTATTAACGAATGTTTGATAAAATTCCGTTTCTATTTGACTACTTTTGTATTTAGAATTTTTATAAATAAGATGTTAGATATAAATAAAATAAGATCCGATTTTCCCATTCTTACTCAAAAAGTAAACGGAAAACCTTTGGTTTATTTCGATAATGGTGCCACATCGCAAAAACCACAAGTAGTTATTGATGCCATTGCAAAGTATTACGAGCAAATAAATGCCAATATTCATCGTGGTGTGCATACGTTAAGTCAATTAGCGACAGATGCTTACGAGGAATCGCGTATCAAAATTCAAAACCATATTAATGCACAATTTTCTCACGAAGTGCTTTTTACATCAGGAACAACATTTGGAATAAATCTTGTTGCCAACGGATTTGTATCTATTTTAAAACCAAATGATGAGGTTATGGTTTCGGCACTCGAACATCATAGTAATATTGTGCCTTGGCAAATGTTATGCGAAAAAACAGGCGCAAAACTGGTTGTAATTCCTATGAATGAAAACGGAGAATTAATCCTATCCGAATACGACCGATTGCTTTCTAATAAAACCAAAATTGTTACTGTAAATCATATTTCGAATGCATTAGGAACTGTAAATCCTATCAAATATATGATTACCAAAGCACATGAAGTAGGCGCTGCCATTCTAATTGATGGAGCCCAAGCTGTACCGCATCTCAAACCTGATGTACAAGAATTGGATTGCGATTTTTATGTTTTTTCTGGACACAAAATGTGTGGGCCAACAGGAACGGGGATTTTGTACGGAAAAGAAGCTTGGCTTAACAGACTTCCACCCTATTTAGGTGGTGGAGAAATGATAAAAGAAGTGACTTTTGAAAAAACTACTTATGCCGATTTGCCACATAAATTCGAAGCGGGAACACCCAATATTGCAGGCGGAATTGTGCTAGGAACCGCTGTAGATTATATGAATTCGATAGGTTTCGAAAACATACAACAACAAGAAAAAGAATTGTTAGAATACGCAACTGAAAAATTATTAGAGATTGACGGTTTAAAAATCTTCGGAACAGCGACAACAAAAACATCTGTAATTTCTTTCAATATCGATGGGATTCATCCATACGACATTGGTACGATTATTGACAAATTAGGAATAGCGGTTCGTACTGGTCATCATTGCGCCCAGCCAATTATGATTTATTTCAAAATTCCGGGAACTATAAGAGCGAGTTTTGCGTTTTATAATACAAAAGAAGAAATTGATATATTTGTAGAAGCTGTCAAAAAAGCAAAAACAATGTTGTCTTAAATTTAATTGAATCTATTTCTGCTATCCGTTGCAATCTTTTTATCGGCGAAAAGCCTCAAAAAAGAATTTTCGCTGCAAACGAAGTTCACTGAACTCAGATGAAAATAACCGTAAAAAACAAACAATATGAAAACAATTGCATTAGTATTTTTAAGTTTATTCCTGACAAAATCATGTCAGACAAAAAAAGGCACAACCGAAAATGCTCCAGTAGCGGAAGTTGTAAAAACAGAAGAAACAAAACCTGAAATGATAGAAAACAAACTTCAAACAGGAACAAAAGTAGAATATGAAGCAATGTCTAGAGGTTTTTTTAGCAAAATTGTCTTCGAAAACAACCAACTTACAATTGCTTCCGATAGAAATAATGCAGAAAAAGGAACAGTTATTATGCTTACTAAAGAAGATGCTTCTGCGATATTAAACCTTGTTAAAGCGGTAAATTTGGATGAATTTCCAAATCTAATAGCGCCATCAGATAAAAGAATGTATGACGGAGCACCTCATGCAAATATAACCATTACATCAAACGGAACAGTGTATACTGGCCCAGGTTTTGATGGTGGAAATCCGCCATCCGCCATCGCAAAATTAGTTTCAAAATTAGTTTCTTATTCAGAGAAAAAATAATGACCATAAAAGAAATTCAAGAAGAAATTGTAGACGAGTTTTCGATGTTCGATGACTGGATGCAACGTTACGAATACATCATCGATTTAGGAAAAAACCTTCCCTTAATAAAAGAAGAATTCAAAACTGATGGAAATATTATCAAAGGTTGCCAATCGAAAGTATGGCTGCAAGGGGAGCAGTATGATGACAAAATCGTTTTTACTGCCGATAGTGATGCTATTTTAACCAAAGGAATAATTGCCATATTAATTAGAACTTTTTCTAATCAAACCGCCTCAGAAATTCTTGAAGCCGATATGAATTTTATTGACGAAATCGGATTAAAAGAACATTTATCGCCAACTCGAGCCAACGGATTGGTTTCGATGATAAAACAAATAAAAATGTACGCATTGGCTTTTCAAGCTAAAAATTAAAATATTATGGAAGAATTTAACGATACAATCAATTTAGGAGAAGAGGCAGTAAAAGTTTTAAAAACGATTTACGATCCAGAAATTCCTGTAGATATTTACGAACTAGGTTTAATTTATGATGTTTTTGTAAACGAAACATTAGACGTAAAAATCTTAATGACACTTACTTCTCCAAACTGCCCAGTGGCTGAAACTTTGCCAAGAGAAGTAGAAGACAAAATTAAAAAAATAGATACTGTAAAATCTTGTGAAGTAGAAATCACATTCGATCCGCCGTGGACAAAAGATTTGATGAGTGAAGAAGCAAAATTAGAATTAGGAATGCTATAAAATGCAAGACGAAATAATAAACAAAGTTGCTAATTCTGTACTCGAAGTTTTCGATTTAGAGGATTATTATGCAAAAGAAATTCGGACGCAAATAGATATTTCACAGTGGCTTTATGAAGGTTTTTTATTAAAAGAAAAAGACTTTCGTGAAGAGCTAAAAAATCATGATTGGTCACAATACGAGAACCATTATGTAGCTATACATTGCTCGACAGATGCTATTATTCCTGCATGGGCAAGTATTTTGGTCACCATTCATGTTTCGCCATTTGCTAAAAAAGCAGTATTCGGAAGTTTACAAGATTTAGAAACTAGTATATACCAAGAAATACTATCTACTATAGATTATTCTAAATACCAAGACAAACCTGTAATTATAAAAGGATGCTCTAAAAAACCTGTTCCCGAAAGTGCTTATATTCTGGCCGTACAAAAACTACAACCATTTGCAAAAAGTATTATGTATGGTGAAGCTTGTTCGGCAGTTCCTTTGTTTAAAAGAAAATAGAATTATTTTTTTGTGATTTTAAATAATAAAGTGCTTAGCTTAGGCTATTTGTCAAGATTCATACCGTGCAATCTTGCCACATATTTTCCAATGACATCAAATTCTAAATTTATTTTCGTTCCAATTTCAAAATCATGAAAATTTGTATGCTCATAAGTATAAGGAATAATAGCTACGCTAAATTCATTTTCTTTAGAATTTACAACCGTTAAGCTCACGCCATTTACAGTAATCGAACCTTTTTCGATAGTGATGTTATGTAAGTTTTTATCATATTCGAAAGTAAAATACCAGCTCCCATTAGCTTCTTCAATATTTTTACAAATCGCAGTTTGATCTACGTGGCCTTGCACAATATGTCCATCAAGTCTGTCGCCAAGTTTCATCGCGCGTTCCAGATTCACCACATCATCTACATTCCAAGTTGATAAATTAGTTTTATCGATTGTTTCTTTGATAGCCGTTACAGTATAAACATCATTATCGATGTTTACAACGGTTAAACAAATTCCATTATGTGCTACACTTTGATCGATTTTAAGTTCGTTTGTAATAGTAGAGGCTACTTTTATATGAATATTTTCACCTTCTTTTTTTAATGCTTTTATTGTGCCGAGAGTTTCTATGATTCCTGTGAACATTGCTGGTTTTATTTTAGTAAATTTGCATTCAAAATTAGCAATAAATACGTTGAACTGATGACAAAAAGAGCAGAAAATATAATTGTAGGCATTTCTATAGGAGATTTAAACGGAATAGGGAGCGAAATAATCCTAAAATCGTTCGAAGATTCTAGAATGTTAGAATTATGTACACCCATAATTTTTGCTAATGTAAAAATCCTATCATTTCTTAAAAAAGAACTACGATTAGAAGTGCCTTTGCACGGAATAGATAGATTGGACCAAATGGTTATTGGTAAAATAAATGTATTAAATGTGTGGAAAGAAGGCGTAAATATAAATTACGGTCAGCTAGACAATGAAGTTGGAAAATATGCTATAAAATCTTTCGTTGCAGCCACTAAAGCTCTAAAAGATGGTGTTATAGATGTTTTAGTGACTGCGCCAATAAGTAAATCGAATATTCAAGCGGAAGATTTTAAATTCCCAGGGCACACCGATTATTTAGACCAAGAATTAGAAGGCGATGCGCTGATGTTTATGATTCAAGATAATTTGCGTGTAGGATTGCTTACAGATCATGTTCCATTAAGTGATGTAGCAAAACATCTGACCGAAGAATTAATTAGGAAAAAAATAAAAACAATTAATAAATCACTAATTCAAGATTTTGCAATCAGAAAACCCAAAATTGCAGTCTTAGGACTCAACCCACATTCAGGAGATAATGGGGTTATTGGTGACGAAGAGGACAAATTAATCAAGCCAACATTAAAAAAGATTTTTGACGAAGGAATTTTGGTTTTTGGTCCATTTTCTGCTGATGGTTTCTTCGGAAGCAACCAATATGAAAAATATGATGCCGTAATTGCGACCTATCATGATCAAGGATTAATACCTTTCAAAACCTTGTCTTTTGGTAAAGGTGTCAACTATACAGCTGGTTTAACTAAAGTAAGAACATCGCCAGACCACGGAACTGCTTTCGAAATTGCTGGAAAAGGAATCGCCGATAACAATTCTTTCTTAGAAGCAATATATTCAGCAATTGATATTTTTAAATCTAGAAATGAATACAACGAAATGACAATTAGACCTCTTAAAACAAAAGAAAAGCAGTTATAAACAAAAAAATGTTGATAACGCTTTTAAGTTTATAAAAAATTTATATCTTTGCACTCCCTAATAAAGGAACAAATTGTTGTTAAGATGAAAGTTACAAATGAATTTTTAATCCCATTCATAGGATTAAAGCTAGGTAAACATCAGTTTGAGTACCAAATTAGTAAAGCGTTCTTTGAGTACTTTGAGTTTGACGAATTTGAAAGCGCCAACATCAAAGTAAACATAGTATTAGAAAAGAAAAACACAATGCTTGAATTAAATTTCAAACATTCAGGAGCCATAAATGTTCCGTGTGACTTAACAAGCGAAGATTTTGATTTGCCAATAAAAGGAAGTTTAAAACTCGTAGTTAGATTTGGTGAAACATTCAATGACGAAAATGAGGATTTACTCATATTGCCAATCGGAGAGCACCAAATAGATGTTGCACAGTATATTTATGAAATGGTTGTCTTGTCTATACCGCTCAAAAAAACGCATCCAGGTGTAAAAGATGGTACTTTAGAAACTAAAGCATTATCAAAATTGAAAGAAATAAGTGTTACTGAACAAACACAGGAAGAAAATGTTCAAGAAGAAACAGAAATAAAAGCAGAGAATACAGACCCGCGTTGGGACAAATTGAAAACACTATTAACGGATAAATAATTTTGCAAAATGGCACATCCTAAGAGAAAGATCTCCAAAACAAGAAGAGACAAAAGAAGAACTCATTATAAAGCAACTGTTGCTCAAATCGCAACTTGCCCTATAACTGGTGAAGCACATTTATACCACAGAGCTTACTGGCATGAAGGTAAAATGTACTACAGAGGTCAAGTAGTTATCGACAAACAAACAGCTGTTGCTTAATGCATTTTTTGTATAAAACACCTAACTCTCACTAAGTGAGAGTTTTTTTGTTGACTATAACCGAAAATAAAAATTGAAATAAAAAAATTTTTCATTTAAAGTTTTTTTGTAACTTCATCGTCTTTTAAAATCTAAGTTTTTAGAAGCATTATTTGAACTTTATGAATACAATTACAGCCGCAATTACAGCCGTTGGCGCATACGTTCCCGAGTTTGTACTCTCTAACAAAGTGTTAGAAACCATGATCGATACTAACGATGAATGGATAACAACTCGCACAGGAATCAAAGAAAGAAGAATTCTTAAAGAAAAAGGTAAGGGAACTTCTTATCTTGCCATAAAAGCTGCGCAAAACCTAATCGAAAAATCAGGAATAAACCCTGCAGAAATAGATATGGTAATTATGGCAACCACAACACCTGACATGCCAGTGGCATCAACAGGCGTTTTTGTTGCTACACAAATAGGTGCTGTAAATGCTTTTGCATATGATTTACAAGCAGCTTGTTCTAGCTTTTTATACGGAATGTCAACCGCCGCCGCATACATACAATCAGGACGTTACAAAAAAGTGCTATTAATTGGTGCGGATAAAATGTCATCAATAATCGATTATACTGACAGAGCTACTTGCATCATCTTCGGAGATGGCGCAGGAGCAGTTTTATTCGAACCAAATACCGAAGGTTTAGGATTGCAAGATGAATATTTACGTTCTGACGGAATAGGTCGCGATTATTTAAAAATTGACGCTGGAGGTTCTATGCTTCCTTCTTCAAAAGAAACAGTTGAAAACGGACAGCATACTGTTTTTCAAGATGGTAAAACAGTTTTCAAATATGCCGTTTCTGGTATGGCAGATGTAAGTGAGAAAATTATGCAACGCAATAATTTAACCAACGATGATGTAAATTGGTTGGTTGCTCACCAAGCAAACAAACGTATTATCGATGCCACTGCACAGCGTATGAATCTTGATGAGTCTAAAGTGTTATTAAACATTCACCGTTACGGAAATACCACTTCGGCAACATTACCATTATTATTAAGTGATTTCGAAAACCAATTAAAAAAAGAAGATAACCTTATATTTGCTGCATTTGGTGGCGGATTCACTTGGGGATCTATTTATTTAAAATGGGCATATAATAAAAAGGATTAAAGAATTGAAAGGTTAAACTATAATCTTTTAATTTTTAAAATAATAAAAACCATAACTAAAACGAATAACCATGGATTTAAAAGAAATTCAAAATCTAATCAAATTTGTAGCAAACTCAGGTGTTGCAGAAGTAAAGTTGGAAACAGGTGATGTGAAAATCACAATTAGAACAACTTTAGAAGGTAGTACAGAAACAACTTATGTACAACAAATGCCTGCGCAAAACATGTTACAACAAGCAGTTGCGCCACAACAAATTGCCCCAGTTGCTCAAACTCCAGTTGCACCAGCTGCAGACGAAAATGCTAAATATATTACTGTAAAATCACCAATTATTGGGACTTTTTACAGAAAACCATCACCAGACAAACCAATGTTTGTTGAGGTTGGAAGTACAATTGGAAAAGGCGATGTTCTTTGTGTAATTGAAGCTATGAAATTATTTAACGAAATCGAATCTGAAGTTTCAGGGAAAATCGTTAAAATTTTGGTAGATGATATGTCACCGGTAGAATTTGACCAACCATTATTCTTAGTTGATCCATCATAGAGAGATTATAAATGCTAAATTTTGAATGATGAATTTCATCGTTCAAAAAAATTTAAAATTTAAAATTCAACATTTAAAATTTCAAAAGATGTTTAAAAAAATATTAATTGCAAACAGGGGCGAAATAGCACTTCGTATTATTAGAACCTGTAAAGAAATGGGCATTAAAACCGTTGCGGTTTACTCTACAGCCGATGCTGAAAGTTTACACGTAAAATTTGCAGACGAAGCTGTTTGTATTGGACCGCCACCAAGTAACTTGTCTTACTTAAAGATGTCAAACATTATTGCCGCTGCCGAAATTACAAATGCAGACGCAATTCACCCGGGTTACGGATTCTTGTCTGAAAACGCTAAGTTTTCTAAAATCTGTCACGAGCATAATATCAAATTTATAGGTGCTTCACCAGATATGATTGATAAAATGGGCGATAAAGCTACCGCAAAATCAACAATGAGAGAAGCTGGCGTACCTTGCGTACCAGGTTCAGAAGGCATTTTAGAATCTTACGAACAAGCAGAACAATTAGCTGCCGAATTTGGTTACCCAGTAATGCTTAAAGCAACTGCTGGTGGTGGTGGAAAAGGGATGCGTGCTGTATGGAAACAAGAAGATTTACTAAAAGCTTGGGAAGGCGCTCGTCAAGAGTCGGCTGCCGCTTTTGGAAATGATGGAATGTATCTTGAAAAACTAATCGAGGAACCTCGTCATATCGAGATTCAAATCGTAGGTGATTCTTTCGGAAAAGCATGTCACTTGTCTGAAAGAGATTGCTCAGTACAACGTCGTCACCAAAAATTAACTGAAGAAACACCATCTCCATTTATGACCGATGAACTTCGTGAAAAAATGGGATTAGCAGCAGTAAAAGCTGCCGAATATATTAAATATGAAGGAGCAGGAACGGTTGAGTTTTTAGTAGACAAACACCGTAATTTCTATTTTATGGAAATGAATACTCGTATCCAAGTAGAGCACCCAATTACAGAGCAAGTTATCGATTACGATTTAATTCGTGAGCAAATTATGGTAGCTGCTGGAATTCCTATTTCAGGAAAAAATTATTTACCTCAATTACATGCTATCGAATGTCGTATTAATGCAGAAGATCCTTACAACGATTTCCGTCCTTCACCAGGAAAAATTACGGTATTGCATTCGCCAGGCGGACATGGAGTTCGTTTAGATACCCATGTTTACGCAGGTTATACAATTCCACCAAATTACGATTCGATGATTGCAAAGTTAATCACAACAGCGCAAACACGTCAAGAAGCGATCAATAAAATGAAACGTGCTTTAGATGAATTTGTAATTGAAGGAATCAAAACTACCATTCCTTTTCACAGACAATTAATGGATGATGAAAGATATGTTGCAGGGGATTATACCACAGCATTTATGGATACTTTCAAAATGAAAGAACAAAGATAAAATAACAATCCCACTTGAAAGAGTGGGATTTTTTTGTTAGAAATAAATGTGTAATTTGAAAAAATCATACATTTTAACTTCGTATTTTTGTCTTTTATAATTCTTAATGAACAACACCTACCCAAAGACCGAAAAGCTAAAAAGCAAAACAACTATCGATTTACTCTTTTCGGAAGGAAAATCGGTATCTAAATACCCATTGCGATTGGTTTATGTGCCCATTAATTTAGAAAAAGATGAGCAAATAAAAATGGGTGTTTCTGTTTCTAAAAAATATTTCAAAAAAGCAGTCGATCGGAATTATTTCAAACGTGTCCTACGAGAAACATATCGTTTAAACAAGGATTTATTATTAGAAAATTCAGAAAAAAAGTACGGTTTTATGTTTTTTTATCAAACTAAAGATCGGCTGACTTATCAAGAAATTAATGAAAAAACAATTCAGTTATTTCAAAAATTTGTAGCGTCAATAAAAGAGTAACGGTTTATTTTCAAGACCTGTCTTTCCCACGCAGGTGGGAAACCAAAATAGATTCCCACCTGCGCGGGAATGACAAAAAAGTGGAAAACAAAAAAGAGTTACTCGTTAGAGCAACTCTTTTTTTATAAACCGAATTAATAACGTATTATAATTGTGGTCCTGCTTTTATTAGATTTTTACCTTCTTCGTTATCTGTATATTGAACAAAGTTTTTAATAAATCTCCCTGCTAAATCTTCTGCTTTTGTAGTCCATTCCGAAGAATCTGTATAAGTATTTCTTGGATCAAGAATATCTGAATTCACATCATGCAAAGTTGTTGGAACTGCAAAATTAAAAATAGGTACTATTGTAGTTTCTACTTTTTCGATAGAACCATCTAAAATAGCATCAATAATAGCACGTGTGTCTTTTATAGAAATTCGTTTTCCTGTTCCGTTCCAACCTGTGTTTACCATATAAGCCGTAGCTTTATGTTCTTCCATTTTTTTTATCAATTCTTGTCCGTATTGTGTTGGGTGAAGTGATAAAAATGCTTTCCCGAAACAAGCCGAAAATGTTGGTTCTGGTTGTGTTACGCCTCTTTCTGTTCCTGCTAATTTTGCAGTAAACCCAGATAAGAAATAGTATTTAGTTTGTTCTGGTGTTAACTTAGATACTGGAGGCATAACTCCAAAAGCATCGGCAGTTAAAAATATAACTTTAGTTGCATGACCTGCTTTAGATACTGGTATTACAATATTGTCTATATGATCTATTGGATAAGAAACCCTTGTGTTTTGAGTAACCGAACCGTCTTTGAAATCTATTTTTCCGTTAGCGTCAACTGTTACGTTTTCAAGCAAAGCGTTTTTACGAATAGCCTTGTAGATATCTGGTTCGTTTGCTTCGCTCAAATCGATTGTTTTTGCGTAACAGCCGCCTTCAAAATTGAAAACTCCGTCGTTATCCCAACCGTGTTCATCGTCCCCTATTAATTCTCTTTTAGGATCTGTAGATAAAGTTGTTTTTCCTGTTCCAGACAATCCGAAGAAAACGGCAACATCGCCATCTTTTCCTTTGTTTGCAGAACAGTGCATCGATGCCATTCCTTGCAATGGTAAGTAGTAGTTCATCATAGAGAACAACCCTTTTTTCATTTCGCCACCGTACCAAGTTCCTCCAATTAATTGGATTTTCTCAGTCAAGTTAAACGCTACAAATACCTCAGAATTTAATCCGTGTGCTGCAAAATCTTTAAATTCAGTTTTAGAACCGTTCATTACTACGAAATCTGGCTCTCCGTAAGTTTCCATTTCAGCATCAGTAGGGCGGATAAACATATTTTTCACAAAATGTGCTTGCCAAGCCACCTCAACAATAAAACGGACTTTTAGACGAGAATTTTCATTTGCACCACAAAAAGTATCTACTACAAAAAGTCTTTTTCCAGATAATTGATTAACGGTTGTTTCTTTAAGCGCATTCCAAGTATCTTGAGAAATTGCTTTGTTATCGTTTACTGCTTTGTCTGAAGTCCACCAAATCGTGTTTTCAGTTACGGCATCTTTTACAATATATTTGTCTTTTGGGGAGCGACCTGTAAATTCGCCTGTCATAACATTTACAGCGCCAAGCTCTGTAAGCTGTCCTCTTTCGTAGCCTTCAAGAGCAGGATTTAACTCTTCTTGATATAAAAATTCAAATGAAGGATTATGAATTATTTCTGAAGCGTTTGTTATTCCGTACTTTTCTAACGAAATCGATTTCGTAGATTGTTTATATGTTTCCATAAATAATTTTATGTGTGAATACTTGAACAAAGTGCAAAAGTATAAATATTATTTCAAACAGCTTGAGTATTATCCTTTTTTTATACTTATGTAATAAAAAGAAATTACCCAAGAAATTATAAGAAGTAAGCCTCCTATTGGAGTTATTGGTCCTAAAAATTTAAAATTCAAACCCATTGAACTACTTGATGATAATAAAAATATAGAACCTGAAAATAAGATTGTTCCAAATAAAGTCAGATAAAAAACAATATTTTTCTGTTTCATTTCCATGAATGTTGTTGTGCCTACAAACAGCAGAAACAAAGCATGATACATCATATACTTTACACCAACTTCAAACGAAGACAATTGTTCTGGTGTTAAAACTTTTTTTAGTGCATGTGCCCCAAAAGCACCTAACACAATCGAAACAAATCCAAAAACTAATGCGGTGAGAATGATTTTCTTGTCCATAATCTTTTTAATTAAAACTTCTGTTTTCTTTCGTCAAAAATATAACATTTCATTACATTTGCGTCACTTTTTTACAATCAAAAAATGAGAAATGTACTTATTATTGGAGCTGGACGCTCAGCTTCATCACTTATAAAATATCTTTTAGACAAGTCTGAAAGCGAAAATCTGCACCTTACTATTGGCGACCTATCACCAGAATTAGCCCAACGTAAAACCAAAAATCACAAAAACGCAACTGCAATTGCTTTAGATATTTTTGATGCAAATCAAAGAAAAGCTGAAATTCAAAAAGCAGATATTGTTATTTCAATGTTGCCCGCGCACATGCATATTGAAGTAGCAAAAGATTGTGTGATCTATAAAAAACACATGGTAACTGCTTCTTATATTAGCGATGCTATGCAAGAATTAGATGTTGCCGCCAAAGAAAATAATTTAGTTTTCATGAACGAAATAGGACTCGACCCGGGTATCGATCATATGAGTGCTATGAAAGTTATTGATGAAATTCGTGACAAAGGCGGAAAAATGATACTTTTCGAATCTTTTTGTGGTGGATTAGTTGCTCCAGAATCCGATAATAATCTGTGGAATTACAAATTTACTTGGGCACCAAGAAATGTAGTTTTAGCAGGACAAGGTGGCGCAGCAAAATTTATACAAGAAGGAACTTACAAATACATTCCTTATCACAAATTATTTCGTAGAACCGAATTTTTAGAAGTTGAAGGTTACGGCCGTTTTGAAGGTTATGCCAACCGTGATTCTCTAAAATACCGAAGTATTTATGGTTTAGATGATGTGCTGACCTTATATCGAGGAACGATTAGAAAAGTAGGATATTCGAAAGCATGGAATATGTTTGTACAGTTAGGAATGACAGACGATTCCTATATAATAGATGATTCTGAAACGATAAGTTACCGTGAATTTGTAAACCTGTTTTTACCATATCACCCAACCGATTCTGTCGAAATAAAACTTCGTTTAAGTCTCGGTATCGAACAAGATGATATTATGTGGGACAAGCTATTAGAACTCGATTTATTTAATAAAAATAAAATTGTAGGTTTAAAAGATGCTACACCAGCACAAATTCTCGAAAAAATATTGACTGATAGTTGGACTTTACAACCAGAAGACAAAGACATGATTGTCATGTACCATAAATTTGGTTATGAACTCAACGGAAAACAACACCAAATAGATTCTAAAATGGTTTGCATTGGCGATGATCAAACGTATACCGCAATGGCAAAAACAGTAGGATTGCCAGTTGCCATGGCGACTTTACAAATCTTAAACGGAAAAATAACAACTCCTGGCGTTCAGTTACCTATAAAAGAGGAAGTGTATTTACCTATTCTAAAAGAATTAGAAGAATTTGGCATTCATTTCAAAGAAACCGAAATGCCTTATGTAGGTTACAATCCCGACAAAGTAAGAAATTAATTTAAACCCATATTTCTTGTTTTTTCAATACGAATTCCACTAATTAATGTATATAAATTAGCGTAGTTTGTGTTTGTAATATAGTATATATTTAAAACTAAATTTCTATTTTTGATTTAAATTTACAATCCATGAAGATAAATCAGTTACAAATAGAAATAGATGGCATCGATAAAGAAATTCTTCGTTTCTTGATGGAAGATGCTAGAAAACCAATTCTTCAAATTGCTAATAAAATAGGAATTTCTGGCGCCGCCATTCACCAACGATTGCGAAAACTAGAAGATGCAAAGGTTATTTCGGGGTCAAAGCTAATTGTAAACACAAAAGTTTTGGGTTATAACACCATGGCTTTTGTGGGCGTTTATTTAGACAAAGCGTCGAGTAATGCAGAAGCTGTAAAAGAATTAAAAAAAATCCCAGAAGTCTTAGAATGTCATTATACGACAGGAAACTGGAGTATTCTTATAAAAATTATTTGTCGTGACAATGAGCATTTAATGAACTTGCTGAACAAAAAAATACAACCTATTGATGGTGTTTCCAGAACAGAAACATTTATATCTTTAGACCAACAAATAGAAAGACAAATTCAATTGTAGAAATTTGGAAATTTATATAATATCGATTCTCTTTCATCCAAAATCATTTTAGTATAAATCCTTATATTTGCTTCAAACAAAACCAAATGACTATTTCATCATCTAAAAAAATATACTTTGCCAGCGACCAACATTTAGGTGCGCCAACTGCCGAAGCTAGTTTTCCTCGAGAGCAAAAATTTGTTGCTTGGCTAGACGAAGTAAAACAAGATGCCGAAGCAATATTTTTGTTAGGAGATTTATTCGATTTTTGGTTCGAATATAAAACTGTTGTGCCACGAGGTTTTGTACGTGTTTTAGGCAAACTTGCCGAAATTCGTGACAGCGGAATCCCAATTTATTTCTTCGTAGGAAACCATGATTTATGGATGGGAGATTATTTCGAAAAAGAACTCAATATTCCGGTTTATCACACGATTAAAGAATTCACTTTCAACAATAAAACATTTCTAATAGGTCACGGAGATGGTTTGGGTCCAGGCGACAAAGGCTACAAGCGCATGAAAAAAGTGTTTGTGCATCCTTTTTCGAAATGGTTATATCGTTGGCTTCACCCTGATATTGGTGTAAAACTAGCACAATACTTATCAGTCAAAAATAAATTAATTTCTGGCGATGAGGATGTTCGTTTTCTAGGAGAAGACAACGAATGGTTGGTGCAATACGCTAAATACAAATTAGAAACCAAACACTATGATTTCTTCGTTTTTGGTCACCGTCATTTGCCAATGGAAATTCAAGTAGGCGAAAACTCAAAATACATTAATCTAGGCGACTGGATAGGTTATTTTACTTATGGCGTTTTCAACGGAAATACTTTCGAACTTAAGAAATACTGAAAAATATACACCACAGATTCACAGATTTTATTAATATGATAATTGAATTTAATTTCACAGATTTTTTATATAAAACATAAAATCCGTGTAGACTTCTTAATTGTCAAACTTTTTATTCTTTATATCTGTGGCAAAACTTATTCTGAAAAAGAAATTTACAAAAGTTTGTGTAGTCTGTCTTTAAAAGCTAATTTTGCACCGTCTCAAAGGGGTGCTCTAAATAACGAGCTGAGATTATACCCAAAGAACCTGGGCAAGTAATGTTGCCAAGGGAATAATGACAAACAACTAATGTAAACGTTAGTTATGTCATGGAATCATCAATTTATTAATTTAAAAAAAGAATAATTCCCCCTTTTATTCGTAAAATCTTTACGGATGAAAAATCTATTTAGTTACAAAAGCTTTTTGCTTTCTATCGCTATTCTTGGCTCGAGTCTTTCTTACTCACAAGAAGCAGACACTACAAAAACAAAAAAACTGGAAGAAGTCATGGTGCAAGCCATTCGTGCCAACGAAAAAACACCTGTTACCTTCTCTAATTTTACCAAAAAAGAAATCGCAAAGCGAAATCTAGGTCAAGATATTCCTATTTTGATGAATTTCTTACCATCAGTCGTTACCACTTCCGATGCAGGAGCAGGAGTTGGTTATACAGGAATTCGGGTGCGTGGTTCCGATGCTACTCGTGTTAATGTAACGATCAATGGGATTCCTTACAACGATTCAGAAAGTCATGGAACTTATTGGGTAAACATGCCAGACTTTGCTTCTTCGATAGAAAGTATTCAGCTGCAACGTGGCGTGGGAACTTCTACAAATGGCGCAGGTGCTTTTGGCGCGAGTTTAAATTTGTTGACCGAATCGGATAACGCATCGGCTGGTGGAGAAATTTCAAACTCATTTGGAAGTTTTAAAACAAGAAAGCATACGGTCAAATTCAATACTGGATTAATGAATGATCATTTCGAAATTTCAGGAAGATTGTCTAAAATTAATTCCGATGGTTATATCGACAGAGCAAAATCTGATTTGAAATCTTATTTCTTGCAAGGTGCTTACATTGGTAAAACCACAAGGATAAAAGCATTGGCTTTTGGTGGAAAAGAAATTACCTATCAATCATGGAATGGTATCGATGAAAATCAATTAAAATTAAATCCAACTTACAATCCATCAGGTCTTTTCACTGACGAATTCGGAAACAATCGTTTTTATGACAATGAAGTAGACAATTACCAACAAGATCATTATCAGTTGCATTGGAACGAGAAAGTTTCGGAAAAATGGAATACAAACCTAGCTTTTCATTACACAAAAGGAAAAGGATTTTATGAAAATTATAAAGAAGATGCCGATTTTGTCGAATATAATTTAACACCAGTTGGGCTAGCAACTACAACCGATATTATTCGTCAAAAATGGTTAGATAACGATTTCTACGGAACTACATTTTCTGCAAATTACAAAGGCGAAAAACTATCGATGATTTTTGGTGGTGGTGCAAATAAATACGAAGGAAAACATTTTGGTAAAGTAATATGGGCAAGATTGGCTTCTACAAGCGAATTGGGAGATCATTATTATGAC
This sequence comes from Flavobacterium sp., assembly GCF_043756175.1. Classification (GTDB taxonomy): domain Bacteria; phylum Bacteroidota; class Bacteroidia; order Flavobacteriales; family Flavobacteriaceae; genus Flavobacterium. Next base: position 7,372 of record NZ_JAYURN010000155.1, on the reverse strand, counting down.
GATTACGGGATAAAAACGGATTTAAATGTTTTTGCAAAAGCTAATTATCAAATTATAGATAAGTTGAATCTTTTTGGAGATTTACAAGTTAGAAATGTAAACTATAAAGCTAACGGTGTTCAGCCAATATTAGTAAATGAAACATTCAATTTTTTCAACCCAAAAGCAGGTTTGACTTTCTCACCAAACGAGAAAAATAACCTTTATTTTTCATACGCAGTTGCCAATCGTGAGCCTAAGCGTGAAGATATTGAGAACAAGAATGTAAGACCTGAAAAACTAAATGATTATGAATTGGGCTGGCGTTTTGCCAATGCAAAAACAAAACTAAATGCCAATATTTACTATATGCGTTACAAAGACCAACTGGTGCTTACAGGCGCACTAAACGATGTAGGAACTCCAATTGCCGAAAACAGTGGAAAAAGTTATCGTTTAGGTCTTGAAATTGATGCAAAAATAGAAATTACAAACAAATGGTCGGTTCAGCCCAATGTGGCTATAAGCCAAAGTAAGAATCAAGATTTTTATTTTCAAAGAGATGGAGTTTTGCAAAATTTAGGAGAAACAACTATTTCGTATTCACCACAACTTATAGCTGGAAATATTTTAACTTTTTCACCGTTAAAACCTTTGCAAGTTTCATTATTATCTAAATTTGTAGGCGAACAATTTATGGGAAATATCGATTCCGAAGCTTCGAAACTAGATAGTTATTTTATCAATGATTTGAATGTAACTTACGAAATAGAAACCAAAAAAGTATTCAAATCGATTGTGTTTTCGGTTTTAGCAAATAATGTTTTAAACAGAAAATATATTTCAAATGGTTATTTTTACACTTACGACGACAGTTGGTCTAATCCGCCAAGTATTAAAACTATAGAAGGCGCAGGATATTATCCGCAAGCAGGTGCCAATATTTTAGTCGGTTTGACTTTGAAGTTTTAGAGTTATTACAAAACTGTTATTCAACATGAATTGCACTAATTTTCACAAATTAATTTGTGAAAATTAGTGAGATTTGTGGTTGTTTTAAAGCTAAACACAAAAAAAGCCTAGCAGTTCCGTAAAATCGCCGTTATCTGCTGTTTTTGTAATTAAGTTATCCATGTCCTGCGATGTTGTATCACTTTCCATTTTCCTTTTATTTTTTGTAAATATATTGCTCGTGCAGAACCAAAACGTAAATAATGATAATTTAATTCTACGTAGGCGTTTGTATTATCTAAAGAGAAAATAGGAATTGAAATGTCATAATATTTAAGTTTTCTGAGTTTTTTACTGAGTTTTATTTCTTCAAAAGTTATGGTTTTTAATTTACTATAAAGACTTTTATCTATTTCAAACCGCTTTAAAATATTATTTTGTGATAAAAGAAACAACGAATCTTTTTTTGTAAAAAACCTTTTTTTATCAATATCTACAAAAAGTAAATTTTGGATATAGACTTTATTTTCCCAATCCGATTCAATATTTACAAGTTCTCCAGGTTTTGGATATTTTGCAATTTTAATTTCTATTTTATTCAATTCAGTGCATAAGGAAATTGAATCAGAACTATATTTTAAAACAGGTAAACTATCACTATAAATTATAGTTTCTATGATTTCATTTATATCCTTGGTTATAGACAACGCAAATTCATCTTCTGCCTTTTTATTTTGACAGCTAACAAACATAAATATTACGATTAGGAATAAAAAGTTTCTCATTTTGAAGTGTTTGTTAAAATAGCAGGCACTTGTGACTTTGTAGTTAACCTCTTAATTATAAACCCTCAAATTAGCACCACTAATTTCAATTTTATAAGGTTTTAAAGGATATTGTCCAGAACCAACACCTGTATACAAGCTATATTCTACATTGTCACAAGGGCATTTTCCATTAATTCCATTTATAGTAAGTTGCGTGCAATCGCTCGGATATTGGTTAGGGCAACTTGCTTCAAAAGCGCGATAATCATCGGTGCCCACTTTCATCATAATAATTCCTTTTATTCCTGCTCCAGCATTGGTAATTAAAACCGGATTGCTAGGAAAATTAAGGTTGCTATACGACGGCAAACTCGTGTTTATAATTACCGAAAATGAATAATTTGGCAAATACGGATTATCACTTACAACTTTATCTTTTTGACAAGACAAAGTAAGAATGGCTATTATTATGAGGAAATATCGTTTCATTTTAAAAATTTTCAACTTATTTTGTTAGAACAAATTTAATTTAATTAACTTTGTAATAGTATGATTGTCATATAAAATTACAAACTGAAATAAAAAATAATATCTTTGCATAAAGAAATCCCGTCGCGATGGGATTTTTTCTATTTATATATAACGAATAAATTATGAGTACAGTATCTTATTATACAGCCGAAGGATTAAAAAAACTAAAAGACGAGTTAGAACAACTCAAAGCAATTGAACGCCCAAAAGCGTCGGCAGACATTGCTGAAGCTAGAGACAAAGGAGATTTATCTGAAAATGCGGAATATGATGCTGCAAAAGAAGCACAAGGTCTTTTAGAGTTGAAAATCAAAAAAATGGAAGAAGTATATTCTAATGCTCGTTTAATTGATGAATCTCAATTAGATGTTTCGAAAGCATTGGTTTTATCGCATGTGAAGATTAAAAACCAATCTAACGGTATGGAAATGTCTTACCATTTAGTTGCCGAAAGTGAAGCAGATCTTAAAACAGGTAAAATATCAGTAACTTCTCCAATTGGGAAAGGATTACTAGGGAAATCTGTTGGGGAAATTGCCGAAATTACCGTTCCTAACGGAGTTTTAAAATTTGAAATCTTAGAAATTTCAAGAGATTAATTTAGATAGTTAGGCTACTTAGATTTTTAGATTTCTTAGACAGAAAAATTAAAAGTTTAAATATCATAAAGTCTAACATACTATGAAGTCTATCATTCTAAATATCTAAAAAAGATGTCAAGTATTTTTACCAAAATAGTAAACGGAGAAATTCCTTGTTATAAAATTGCAGAAGATGACAATTTTTTAGCCTTTCTCGAAGTAAATCCAAATGCAAAAGGGCATACTTTGTGTATTCCGAAGCAAGAAATAAACAAGATTTTCGATATAAACGATGATTTGTATTTGGGATTGATGGCTTTTGCCAAAAAAATCGCAATCGCATTAGAAAAATCGGTTCCGTGCAAACGAATTGGTATGGCAGTTATAGGGTTAGAAGTTCCTCACGCTCACGTGCATCTTATTCCGCTTAACGAAATGGACGAAATGCGTTTCGAGAATAAAGTAAGTCTAACACCAGAAGAATTTTTAGCTTTGGTTAAAGTGATTCAAGGAAATTTATAAATTTTTATTTATACCAAACCATCAGTAATTATTGATGGTTTTTTAATTTAATAAACACATAACTATGAAAAAAATATTGATTTTAATACTATTCACAATGAGTTTAAACGTTGTTGCGCAAAATACAATGTCTCCAGAATTATTATGGAAACTAGGAAGAGTTACTGCTTTAGGAATTTCTAAAGATGGTAAGAATGTTGTTTATAGTGTTTCGACACCATCAATAGAAGAAAACAAATCGGAAAAGAAGTTTTATACCATTCCAGTAATTGGCGGAAAAGCAACAGAAGTAAAAGACACCAAAGATTTATTAATAGACAAAAACATTTCTCCCGATGGAAAATATCTTGTTTATAATGAAGAAGTAAAAATCGACAAAGTTCACGGAAAAGATTATTATCCAGAATTAGAAAAATCGAATGTTCAGATATACAATGGTTTAGATTATCGCCATTGGGACATTTGGAACGAAGGAAAATTTAACCATGTTTTTTATAAAGAAAAAAAAGAAGGTTCAGTTGGAACAGATATTCTAAAAGGCGAAAATTTCGATTCACCACAAAAACCATTTGGTGGCGACGAAGATTATATTTGGTCACCAGACAGCAAAAGCATTTTGTATGTGTCTAAAAAAGTATCAGGAACAAAATACGCCATTTCGACCAATACCAATATTTACGAATACAATCTAGAAACTCAAAAAACCATCAATAGAACCGAAGCCAATTTAGGTTACGACACCAATCCTGTTTTTTCTCCACAAGGAAATTTAACGTATTTGCAAATGAAACGCGATGGTTATGAAGCCGATAAAAACGATATTATTGTCGATTTTAAAGGTATAAAAATGAATCTAACTGCAAATTGGGATAATTCAGTTTCTAGCTTTTCTTGGAGTAAAGATGGTAAAAATGTATATTTTCTTGCAGCAATAGACGGAACACAACAATTATTTGAAGTTAATTTTCCTGGTGTAACAAGAATTGCAATTACGGTAACGCAACTTACTTTTGGGGATTTCGATGTGCATGATATTGTAGATATCACTACCGATAACGCGATTGTTACAAGAACAGACATGAATCACGCATTAGAAATTTATTCTTATCATTTAAAGAAAAAAACATGGTTGCAACTTACAAAAGTAAACAATGATGCTTATGCTAAATTGGCATTACCAAAATACGAAAGACGTTATGTAACTACTACCGATGGTAAAAAAATGCTAGTTTGGGTGATACTCCCTCCTAATTTTGATGCTACTAAAAAGTATCCAACCTTATTATATTGCCAAGGAGGACCACAAAGTCCGTTGACACAATTTTATTCTTTCCGTTGGAATTTCTCTCTAATGGCATCGCAAGGATATGTCGTCGTAGCACCAAACAGAAGAGGAATGTATGGTCACGGACAAGCTTGGAACGAGCAAATTTCTGGTGATTGGGGCGGACAAGTGATGCAAGATTACCTTTCTGCAATAGACAATGTTGCTAAAGAAAATTATGTAGATAAATCTCGTTTGGGTTGTGTTGGCGCTAGTTATGGTGGTTATTCTGTGTTTTATTTAGCCGGAATTCACAACAACAGGTTTAAAAGTTTTATTGCACATGACGGTGTTTTCAATACTCAAAGTATGTTTGGTACAACAGAAGAAGTGTTCTTTAACAACTGGGATTTTGGCGGTGCTTATTGGGAAAAAGACAATAAAATCGCACAACAAACCTATACTAAATTCAATCCTATCAATTATGTAGACAAATGGAATACACCCATTTTAATCATACAAGGCGGAAACGATTTTAGAGTGCCAATTGGTCAATCACAAGAAGCATTTCAAGCAGCGCAATTGCGAGGAATAAACAGTCGCTTTTTGTACTTTCCAGAAGAAAACCACTGGGTTTTGAAACCTCAAAATGCACAAGTTTGGCAAAAAGAGTTTTACAAATGGTTGAAAGAAACGTTGTAGGATAATTGGAAAAATTAAAAGCATATATTTATGAATAAATTGGCAATTATTCTTTTAATGTTATTCTTATTTGGATGTTTGGAGAATAAAAAAAATCCTGAAAAACAGAAATTAAATGAAAGTTTTTATGGAAATGAATTAATCGAAAATGAATTTCTGAAATTTGCAAATCAGGAAAATACGGATTCACTTAAAATTGAAATTATTGAATCGTTTAATATTTATAATGAGGGTAATTTTAAAATAGTTTCTATCGATGCAGAAGAATTAGCTGAATTTAATTTTAAATCGTTTGTTCCAAATTTGAATAAAATCTTATCAAAAAGAAAGATTCAGTTAGATGTAGAAACTGCCGAGAATTATGAAAGTTCGAATGATATTTTAATAAATCAAGAAAAAATAAAACTATATTCTAACAAAGAAATGAATGATGATACTTTTTGGGACGCTGCATCTAGAAATTTTTTCAAAAAAGTAAATGAAATTATTTTAAAAAGTAGCTTACCTGAAAAATTCTATTTGTTGTACGAAGGAAATGATTTGAGTGTTATGTTACTAACAGAAAAGCAATATAAAATTATTGCAGAAAAATATAAAAACGAAGCAAAAGAAATTCCATATTTGCCTTGAAGATACATTTCTTAATTAAAACCTAAATTGTTGTTAAATTAAAAAATAAGAAAGAACATTTTTTAATTTTACGAACCATTAAAAAACAAAAATTATGAATACAATTAAATCCCTATTTATAGCGACTTCGTTAATTGTTTGTGCTTCAAGCTTTGCACAAGACAATTTAGTGAATTCATTAAAAATAAATGCTAGCGAGAAAAGCAAAGAAGCATTCAAATTTACTGATGTCATTAATTTAGAAAATACTTCTGTAAAAACACAAGGTTCTTCAGGAACTTGTTGGAGTTATTCGGCAAACTCTTTTTTAGAGTCAGAAATGATTCGTATGGGAAAAAAACCAGTAGAGTTATCTCAAATTTTCTCTGCACGTAATGCTTATGTAGAAAAAGGAAGAAATTACGTTCGCATGCATGGTGCTGTAACACTCGGTGATGGTGGTGCTTTTCACGATGTGATGAATATGTATCGCAAGTATGGTGCGGTTCCTCAATCGGTTTATACGGGATTAAATTACGGAACAGATAAAAATAAATTTGGCGAAATGGCAGCTTTAGGTGAAGCTTTATTAGCGGCTGTGGTGAAAAATCCTAACGGAGAACTAACACCAAACTGGGAAAAAGCCTATGCAGCGGTTATCGATTCTTATCTAGGAATTGTACCAAAAACTTTCGATTATAACGGAAAAAAATACACGCCTGAAACTTTTGCAAAAGAAGTTGTAGGGATTAATGCCGATGATTATATCGAAATTTCTTCTTTACAAGAATATCCTTATTATTCGAAATTTGTATTAATGGTTCCAGACAACTGGTCATTTGACCAAGTATATAATGTACAAATTAATGAATTGACAGATATTACAGACAATGCTTTAAAAAGCGGTTATACTGTTGCTTGGGCTGGTGATGTGAGCGAAAAAACATTTAGTTGGAAAAATGGCGTGGCTTTTGTTTCTGAAAAGAAAGTTGAAGACATGACTACCGAAGAAAAAGCAGATTTGTTTAATGGTCCTAAAAAAGAACCAGTTGTTACAGAAGATATGCGTCAAAAAGGTTTTGACAATTATAATACAACCGATGATCACGGTATGCACATTGTTGGTTTAACCAAAGACCAAACTGGAAAAGAATATTATATTGTAAAGAATTCTTGGGGAACTACAAACGATTACATAGGTTATTTGTATATGAGTAAAGAGTTTGTAAAATACAAAACTACGGCTCTTATGGTTCACAAAAAATCGATTTCTGCAGATATGGCTAAGAAGTTGAAAGTATAATTTTAATAGAATTTTTATATAAAAATGGGAAGTGTTTAATTTAAGCATTTCCCCTTTTTAATTGACAGAAAACAGAATAAAAATCATGTGGTTTTAATATTTTTATGCTTTGATTTTACTGTAATATAACAGGTGGTTTGTCATTCTGACGAAGGAAGAATCT
>NZ_JAYURN010000154.1:0-2860 GCF_043756175.1 Flavobacterium sp. | reverse complement strand
AAAACAAAACTGATGATGAATCTTCAGTAAAAAAAGCAATTGCCGATTTAACGAAAATGGAAGCTTCATTAAGAAAACTCCAATTAGAAGATTTTGTACAGTATCCTGCGGCGATGGGCGACAACCAAAGAAATATACTTAAAAAATACGTGTCTTACCTGAATGAAAACATTCCTGACGACAGTACAAATACGTTAACTAAAGAAGCTTCAGACTCGATTTTATTGGCTTCTAAAACATTATTGAATCAAGTTAAAAAAGAGACGGCAAAGAAGAAAGAATGACTAAATATTGAAGAAGATAAATTGTTACAAAATGAACTTTCAATATCGGAACAATTGAGAAAGGTACTAAGCATTGTTGAAAACGAAATCATCAAAAACACGGCAAAAAATTATAACGAAAGAGAAAATTCATTAAATAAAACTAACAAAATAGTAACTATCGCTGCTGGAATAGGAACATTATCAACCTTGTTTTTTTTAATTCTGATATTGAATGATTTTTCGAAAAGTCAATCCTATAAAAGGCAACTTGAAGCCGCAAATACAAAAACAAAATCACTGTTAAAAAATAGAGAACAACTCATTACCACCGTCAGCCATGACTTAAAAACACCACTAAGCACCATCTTAGGCTATACAGAACTTTTAGACAATTCAAATCTAAATAAAAGACAACTCTATTTTGCAAAAAACATAAAAACTTCATCCGAATATATTTCAAAACTGGTTCAGGACTTACTGGATTTCACGCAGATAGAAGCCGGTAAATTAACAATTGAAAATATTCCATTTTCATTAAATGATGTCATTTCTGAAGTTGGAACAAGCATTCAATCAATTTATGAACAGAAACCGATAGCGCTTTTGATTGAAACTGGCAGAGAATTTAATGATTCTGTAATGGGAGATCCGTTCAGACTGAGACAAATTTTGACTAATCTAATAGGGAACGCTTATAAATTTACGGAAAAAGGATTCATAAAAATCAAAGCAAAAGTTGCTGAAAACAATAAAATCCTAATCACCGTTGAGGATTCCGGAATTGGAATAGCAGAAACAAAACAACAAGTAATTTTTGAAGAATTCACACAAGCGAATAAAAACATAGAAAAAAAATATGGAGGAACTGGTTTAGGACTTACTATTTCTAAAAGTATTGCGGAAATTTTAGGAGGAAAACTAAGCCTGAAAAGCACACTAGGAAAAGGAAGCGTTTTTGAAATTGAACTTCCACTAGAATTTGCAACAAGTTTTCCGAAAAAACTATTAAATAATAATCTAAAAACCGAATTAACTGCGATTATTATTGACGATGACATCAATTTATTAAAACTGACTACTGAAATTTTAAAGCAAAACAACTACAAAGTCATTCCGTTTGATAATGCCGCTGCTGCGCTTGAAGCTGCAAGGACAAATCCATTTGATTTTATAATAACTGATATTCAAATGCCGGAAATTGATGGCTTCTTATTTTTAGAAAAATTAAAAAATTCTACAGCATTAAATTATAAAAATCAACCCATAATAGCTGTTACGGGAAAAGCCAATATAGATTTACAAGTATATAAAAAAGCTGGATTCACCCAAGTCGTAAAAAAACCTTATGCTTCAAAAACGCTACTTGCCGCAGTTAATTCCCTTTTTGATACGATTGAAAATCCAGACACTTCAAATTGTGTAGATAATCAAATTGAGCAAACAAAACCATATTCTTTAAAATCATTACTGTCTTTTATGGCCGACGATGAAGCCTTGAAAAAATTTTTAATTTCTTTTACAAAAAATACAGCGGAGGATTTAATCCAATTAGAAAATGCCGTTGCTAAACATAATGTTTTTGAAATTAAAGAAATTTCACATCGAATGTGCCCCATGTTTAAACAAATTCAAGCCCACACAGTTAGCGCAATATTAGATGATTTAGAATCGAAAGATCTTACAGCAGAAATAATCATAGCTAATGTTACAGAATTAAAAAAAAGGTTAACAGCTCTTTTTATTCTTATAGAAAAAGAACAAAACTAATCAATATCATATAATTTTAATTTATTATACAGTGTCTTTCTATTGATATTAAGCAGTCTGGCCGCTTCAGATTTATTGTTTTTAGATTGACGCAAAGCCTCAAGAATAGTTCCCTTCTCATTCTCAGACAAAGAAAAATCAGTTTCCTTTTTACCTGCTTTTTGAAAGAACTCGACTGGAAGCGCTCCTTTTTCAATAAAATCTCCTTGCGATAAAAGTGTTGCTCTTTTGATACAATTTTGAAGTTCTCTTAAATTTCCAGGCCAGCTGTAGTTTTGAAAAATGGCTATTACTTCAGGAGAAAACCCTATTAATTCTTTGTTCAATTCTTGATTTGCTTTTTCTATAAAAAAATCAGCAAAAATCATCAAATCTTGTTCTCTATCTACCAAAGAAGGCGAATGAATAGAAAATTCATTGATTCTATGATACAGATCCTCTCTAAAATCACCATTCTTTACTGCTTCACGCAAATCCTCATTTGTAGCTGTAATTATTCTAATATCAACATCGATTTCTTTATTACTCCCTACCGGTTTTATCTTTCTTTCCTGCAAAGCTCTCAACAACTGGATTTGATTTTCATACGATAAGTTTCCTATTTCGTCAAGAAAAATTGTCCCTCCATTCGCGGCCTGAAAATAACCCATTTTATCCGCAATAGCTCCTGTAAACGAACCTTTCACATGACCAAAAAATTCGCTTGCAGCCAATTCCTTTGGTATTGCTCCACAGTCAACGGCAATAAAATTATTATCTTTTCTGGAACTTTTTTCATGGATACTTTTTGCAATGACTTCTTTACCTGTACCGCTTTCGCCAATGAT
>NZ_JAYURN010000153.1:0-25961 GCF_043756175.1 Flavobacterium sp. | reverse complement strand
TTGTACAAGAGGTCTAAAAACCATTGTTTTTATTTTGCCAAATTTAGTTCTTAAAGTCTCACGACCAACAAATTTAAGTTTAAATTTTACTATTTCATCATCAAAAAACATATCAATCATAATAGATTCTCCAACTTTTAGTTTGTCTATGTTTGGATGGTTTCTTAAATAATAGAATGACGAAACAATGTCTTGCACATTTTCAGTTACGTTAAATGTTTTTTCAGTATTATTCTTATAATCCTTAACTAAAACAGTGTTTTTGTCTTGATTAAAAAAGCCTTCTTGGTTTTTTGTATAACCACCTTCGTCTATTTTTCGTAGAAATTGATAAGGTTTGTTAGTGGTTTTGTCTATAAAACTTTGGTAATGGTCTTCTACTTTAAAGAATGTTTTCGCCATTCCAGAAGTATAACCATGACCAACGGTATAAAAAACTTTTTTGTTATTTATGACGGCTTCTTTTACTTCGAGCGTGGCGTAACCAGCGGTTATCATTCCGTAGTGAATTCGGAACTTAAACCATTCGCCAACATCGAATGCGCTTTGGTTTTGTGCAAAGGTGTTTAATGAAATAATTAGCGATAATATTAGTAATTTGTTTTTCATTTTTAAGTCGATTTATATTCGTTTTAGTGTAGAATACAAAAGTCATTCCAAATGTACTAAAAAAACAAAAAACCCAGTCAAATAAATGACTGAGTTTTTATGCTTTAACCAACCAAAAACTATAAATTATGAAAATTTATCAATAAAAAGGGAACCACCCCTTTTGTATTGCGAGTGCAAAAGTAATACATAAATTCATTATTTTTAGCTAAAAATTAACTTTAACATATATTTGTTAAAATCAATAACGACATAATGTCATTTATTGACAAATGTGCAATAAAAATTCAATTTTATTATAAAGTTCCTCTTTTGGCTTGTTCTCTTTCTATCGATTCGAATAACGCTTTGAAGTTTCCTGCTCCAAATCCTTTAGCTCCCATTCTTTGAATGATTTCGAAAAATAAAGTTGGACGATCTTCTACCGGTTTTGTAAATATTTGAAGCAAGTAACCATCTTCATCGGCATCGACCATAATGGCAAGATTTTCGATTTTGGTTAAATCTTCTTTCATCATATCCATATGAACTCCCAATCTTTCGGGAATGGCTTTATAATATTCGTGTGGTGGTGCTGATAAGAACTCGACTCCACGTGCTTTTAGTTGGGTTACGGTTTCTATAATATCGTCGGTGGCTATGGCAACGTGCTGTACACCAGATCCTTCGTAAAAATCTAGATATTCTTCTATTTGTGAGCGTTTGTTTCCTTTTGCAGGTTCGTTTATAGGGAATTTTATTCTTCCATTTCCGTTACTCATTACTTTAGACATTAAAGCAGAATATTCTGTGTGAATTTGTTTGTCATCAAAAGAAAGGAAGTTTACAAATCCCATAACATCTTCGTAGAATTTTACCCATTCATTCATTTGGTTCCAGCCTACGTTACCAACCATGTGGTCGATATATTTTAGTCCAACTGATGTTGGATTATAATCTGATTTGTGCTCAACAAATCCTGGTAAAAATACGCCGTTGTAGTTTTTTCTTTCTACAAACATGTGCACGGTTTCTCCGTATGTGTATATTCCTGCACGAACTACTTCCCCAAATTCGTCTTTTTCGACAGTTGGTTCCATATATACTTTCGCGCCACGAGAAGTTGTTTCTTCAAATGATTTTTTGGCATCTTCTACCCAAAGTGCAATAATTTTTACGCCGTCTCCGTGTTTTTTTACGTGTTCTCCGATTGGAGATTCGCTATTTAGAGCTGTTGTAAGTACCAAACGGATTTTGTCTTGTTTTAAAACATACGAAACTTTGTCGCGTGATCCTGTTTCTAGTCCGCAATATGCGTATGATTGAAAGCCGAATGCTGTTTTGTAAAAATGTGCTGCTTGCTTTGCGTTTCCTACATAGAATTCGACATAATCGGTTCCTAGTAATGGAAGGAAATCTTGTGCTCCTTCAAATATTTTTTCTAATCCGTATTCTACTGATTTTACTTCTTTTGCCATTGTGTTTATTTTTTTAACGCGGATAACACGGATATGCGCGGATTTTTTAATTTATAAATTGTGTTTACTGGTATTTTAGCCCCGATAGCAGTGGAAATCCTTTTCTTTTTTTCTTTAAAAGAGAAAAGATTGCAACGGATAGCGGGAATAGCTTCTAAAAAAAATTATTCTACCCAAGATTTGTAATATTGTCCATCATCTAATCCCATAGCTGCTTCGGTTACCATTAGTGGACGAAATGTATCGACCATAACTGCTAGTTCTTGGGTTTCGGTGTGACCAATACTACGTTCCATTGCTCCTGGCGCTGGTCCATGAGGAATTCCTTTCGGGTGTAATGTTATATGTCCTTGTTCGATATTGTTTCGGCTCATGAAATCGCCATCTACATAATATAATACTTCATCGCTGTCTATATTGCTATGATTGTATGGAGCAGGAATAGATTTTGGGTGATAGTCATACAACCTCGGAACGAATGAGCAAACCACAAATGTTGCTGTTTCGAATGTTTGATGCACAGGTGGTGGTTGGTGTACGCGACCTGTTATGGGTTCGAAATTATGTATGCTAAAAGCGTACGGAAAATTATAACCGTCCCAACCTATAACATCAAATGGGTGAGTGGCATAAACAACTTCGTGCATCATGCCTTCTTTTTTGATTTTGATTAGGAAATCGCCTTTTTCGTCGTGGGTTTCTAATTCTGATGGTAACTTGAAATCACGTTCGCAAAATGGAGCGTGCTCTAGGTGTTGCCCTGATTCGTTTTTATATCGTTTTGGTGTATAAAAAGGAGCGTATGATTCTACATAAAACAACCTGTTTTCTGAAGTCTCAAATTCGATTTGGTAAATTATGCCTCTAGGAATGATAAGATAATCTCCATATTCGAAAGGGATATTACCCAACATGGTGCGCAATTTCCCTTTTCCTTTGTGAATGAATATCATTTCGTCAGCATCGGCATTTTTATAAAAATAGTCGATGAGTGATTTTTTAGGTGCAGCGAGTCCGATAATGCAGTCTTTGTTGACTAACATGTCTTTTCGACTGTCAAGGAAATCATCTTCTGGTTTTAGTTCAAAACCTTTTAATAATAGTGATTTTATGTTTTTACCTATGGCGATTTTTGGTTCGACCGAATAGGATTTTATAATTTCTTTTACTTGTGTTGGACGGTGAACATGGTAAAGTAATGAAGAGTGTCCGTGAAAACCTTCGGTACCAAAAAGTTGTTCGTAATACAATCCGCCGTTTGGTTTTTCGAATTGTGTGTGGCGTTTTTGTGGAAAATCGCCTAGTTTATGATATATTGGCATGTTTTAAATTTTAGATTTACGATTTACGATTTTAGATTTATGTAAAACTAAAGATTACCTCACTCAGGATTTCTCTTGATGAGGAATTGTAAATACGATAATAAACCTGACCATGTAGATTTCATATTACAAATATCGGTAAAATATTTTTTTGTGAGTTCTTTATTTTGAAATATTTACAAAAGAGAAAAGGCATTAAAAAATGATTGAATCAAGTTTTATTGCCTTTTTATTCATTAGTAAAAAAATATTATTTTTTCTTCAGATAGTTCAATCCATAAACAACTGCATGAATTAATGCAAAACCAATAGAAAAATAGAATAAATAATTATCATCAGCTTTTGGATCACTATGATGAATGAAAGCTATTACAATAAGTGCAACAACCATTCCTAAGCCAGCTAAAGCAACTGTTCTGTAATTTTGTCCACTGAAATTACCTTGATTTAGAACACTGTTTTTCATTCCATAATATATATACAAATCAAAACCAATCATCATCCAAACAATTAAACGAATCCAAGTATCTAATGGTAAAAAAATCATCATAAACAAACAAACTCCGATTCCTAAAATTGGAACTAATGGAACTAATGGTGTTTTAAAAGCTCTTTCAACATCAGGCATCTTCTCACGCATAATCCAAACCCCAATACAAACTAATATAAATGCAAACAAAGTACCGATACTTGTCATTTCTCCGACTACACGAGCAGGAACAAATGCAGCAAAGCAAGATACAATTAGCATAAATAATAAATTATTTTTTGCAGGAGTTCTAAATTTTGGATGTACTTCAGAGAAAACTTTTGGCATTAAACCGTCTTTACTCATTGAAAAGAACACACGACTTTGACCCATAAGCATTACTAGTATTACTGAAGCATACCCAGCCAAAATCGCAAGAATAATCAATTTATTCAACCAAGGAAAAGCCGGAGTAATCATTCCTGAAGCATCAGCTACACCCATATTATCAATTGCAATTGCAACAGGAGCAATTCCATCTGCTCCAGCAAATGCGGAATAATTAACAACTCCTGTCATTACATGAGCGAATAAAATATACAAAATCGTACAAATACCTAAAGACAATAAGATACCTATTGGCATATCTCGCTTAGGATTTTTAGCTTCTTGAGCAGCTGTAGAAACCGCATCAAAACCAATGTATGCGAAAAAAACTATTGCTGCAGCACGAACAATTCCGCTAAATCCAAATTCACCAAAATTTCCAGTATTTTCTGGAATATATGGAGTGTAATTTTCTGGGCGAATGTATTGCCAACCTAAAGCAATAAAGACCAAAACTACGGTTACTTTAAGTAATACAATTATTCCATTTACAGTTGCAGATTCTTTTGTGCCTCTCATCAAAATAAATGACATTAGCATTACTATAAAAACTGCTGGTAAATTAATTATTCCTCCTTCAAACGGCGAATGAATAAATCCTTCATTTATATGAATACCATAAGAATCAAGAAATTTCATGAGATACCTCGACCAACTTATTGAGACTGTCGCCGCTCCAACGGCGTATTCTAAAACTAAATCCCAACCTATTATCCAAGCAATGAATTCACCCATTGTTGCAAATGAATAGGTATAAGCACTTCCTGCAACAGGAATCATAGATGAAAATTCCGCATAACAAAGCCCTGCAAATAGACACCCAAATGCGGCAATAATAAATGATATTGTTATTGCTGGCCCAGCATTTTGAGAAGCTGCAAGTCCAGTTATTGAAAAAAGTCCAGCGCCAATAATAGCTCCTATCCCTAGCGCTGTTAGACCTCTTGCTGTTAAAGTTCTTTTTAATCCTTTCTCAGATTCTGATGCTTCGTTCAGAAGTTGTGTGATTGGTTTTCTTTTCCAAATAGACATAAAAATAAAATTTTGTGTTTTAGTTGCCCAAAAATAGACTTTTTTGAAAACAATTCAATAAAAAATAATGATTTCTGAGGTTTATTTATTTATTTTCTTTCTTAGAACAAGAAACCAACGGTAAACCAAGTGAAACTTTTACCTGTTTCTGGTGACCAACTTTGTTTTAATTCGATAGGTCCAATTAGTGTTTCCATGCCGTAACCTATCGCATAACCAGAATATTTTGGACTAGAAATCCATTCTTTACTATCAAAAATGTTATTACCTATATTGGCAATGTTTCCAGAAATATTCAGGTGGTTTTTTTTGATAAACTCATAATCAAAAGACAAACTAGCTTTTACATAACTATTTCCAGAAAGATCTAAATAATTGTATCCATAAAAGGGCTTCATATTATTTATTTTAGCAAAACCATAACCTCCAAGAACATAATCGAAAACAGTATTGGTTTTTGTGCCTACTAAAAACCCGCCTTCTGTTTGAAGTTTTATTGCAATTTTATTGAAAATAGTTTGAACAATTGCGGCATCGGCTTTGATGGTTATAAATCGAGTGAAATTATTGTTGTGGTTTGATGATGATAAAAATGACTGAGCATCACCCATAAAATACCAACCTTTTTTGGGGAAATATTTGTTTGAAAACGAATCGTATTTTAAGAATCCTACTAATGATAGATAGTTGTTGTTATCTAAATAGCTTTTTGTGTTTTGTGCTGAATTCGTGGTTACATTAATATATTTATGCTCTAATCCTGCTCCAAATAGGAACCTTTGAGCAAATATTGTTTGTACATAAGCTTGATTGGAAAAATCTAAATAATCGATATTTATACTTTCTATTCCTGTTTTACTTAATGTTTGTCCTCCGTTAAAATCGGTTTTACTTGTTCGTTTAAATCGATTTAGTTTCGATTTGAATCCGAAACTTAAATGAAAACCGTTGTCTATGTAATAATCTAAATTATATCTAATATTATCCCCTACTATAAAATCTAACAAAGCAACATCATTTTTAAAAAAAAGGTTGCGTTGCGTGACGTTTATTAGAGCACTCGATTTAAACAAATCGTCATAATGAACTCCTAATTTGAAATATGTTTTTATCGGATTTTCAATAAGATCAATCAACAAAATGTCTTGGTTTCCATCCTTTAGTAATCTATAATTTATAGAACTAAAATTTTGTGTTGCATTTAGATTATTTATACCACTATGCAAATCGGTGTAACTAATTTTGCTTCCAGGTTTAAAACGGAGTTTCCCAATAACATAAGAGCGAGTGTAATTCTGATTTCCCTCTATACCAATACCTTTAATATGTAAACTGTCTATTTGACTTGTGTTTTCAGGTATTTTATAATAATTTGTTCCTAATTTTTCTAGCTTTTCTCTAACTAAAATAGCTGCTTCGACACCTTTATTTACAATTTGCTCTCCTTGATCGAAAGAAACGACTGAGAACCCTTCTATGTCTGGTTTTATATATATGTCAGTTTGAAGCTTCTTGTCTTTCATTTTTTCAATCATTTGAAAATTTGAAATTTGAGTCAAAATTCCTAAAACACCACTTAACTTATCTCTATCCTTCAAATCGTCTTGCACATCAACGCCTATAATGATATCAGCGCCCATCTTTCTTACTTCTTCTACAGGGTAATTATTAGCGACACCACCATCTACATATAAATCACCATCAATTTCTACGGGTGAAAATAGTGAAGGAAAAGCACCACTTGCAGATAAAACTAATGGCAAAGCACCATTTATAAAAACTTTTTCTTCTCCAGTTTCTAAATTTGTAGCAATACATAAAAAAGGAGTTTTAAGTTTGCCAAAATCTTGAATATGGCGAACATTATGAGTTAATTTACTCATTAAGTTATAATTATACATTCCTTTAGACAGACCTCTTGGTATGGTAATTTTGAATTTTTTAAAAGGCAACGAAACGGCATACAACTCATCATTGCTTTTTTCGTAGAAAGTTTTGTTTTTTCGAGGTACAAAGTCCTGTACTAATTCGTCGAAATTGGTTCCTTTAAATATCGAATCTAATTGATTTGCATTATATCCGCTGGCATATAATCCGCCAATTATGGCACCCATACTGGTTCCTCCTATATAATCTATTTTTATTCCAGCTCGTTCTATTTCCTTTAGAACTCCTATGTGCGCAAATCCTTTTGCTCCGCCGCCACTAAGAACTAATCCTATTTTGGGTTTTTTGATTGTGTCTTGTACTTGTGAAAAAGAGATAATAGATGATAGACAAAAAGATAATAAATACAAAAGGCGCATGCCTTTTAGCCCCGATAGCAACGAAAATCCTTTTTCTTTCTTTTTCGGAAAGAAAAAGATTGGAGTGAATAGCGGGAAAATGGACTGCAAGTATGCCTTATACATTCGCTACAAATATTAATTGTCTAATTTATTGTAAAAGTCGGTAATTTTTTTGGCTTTTGAAATACCTATAACGTCAGAAATTTCTTTTTCTGTCGCTAATTTCAATCTTTTAACACTTTTGAAATGTTTTATTAATGTTAGCATCGTTTTCTCGCCAATTCCGGGAATGGTTTCTACTGAAGAATTGAGCGCCGCTTTGCTTCGTTTGTCTCTATGAAAGGTTATTCCGAAGCGGTGTGCTTCGTTTCGCAATTGCTGAATTATTTTTAATGTTTCCGATTTTTTATCTAGATATAAAGGAACTGAATCGCCAGGATAAAATAATTCTTCCAATCGTTTTGCAATACCAATAATAGCTA
This sequence comes from Flavobacterium sp., assembly GCF_043756175.1. Classification (GTDB taxonomy): domain Bacteria; phylum Bacteroidota; class Bacteroidia; order Flavobacteriales; family Flavobacteriaceae; genus Flavobacterium. The sequence goes on along the minus strand of NZ_JAYURN010000153.1, from coordinate 17,915 downwards.
TTTTGCCCCGCAAATCCAACTCGTCCATAATTTTGAGTGCCGATGATAATTGCCCTTTACCACCATCAATAATAATCAGATTGGGCAAAGGCTGGTTTTCATCGAGTAATCGTTTGTATCTGCGATAAACGACTTCTTCCATCGATGCAAAATCGTTTGGGCCTTCAACCGTTTTTATGTTAAAATGACGGTAATCTTTTTTGCTGGGTTTCCCATCTTTAAAAACTACACAAGCCGCAACGGGATTGGTTCCTTGAATATTCGAGTTGTCGAAACATTCTATATGTCGTGGCTCTACCGAAAGGCGTAAATCTTTTTGCATTTGTGCCATAATTCTATTTACATGGCGTTCTGGATCTACAATTTGTAATTGTTTAAGTTGTTCTATTCTGTAAAACTTTGCATTACGAATTGATAATTCTAAAATTTGTTTTTTATCACCCAATTGAGGAACGGTTACTTTTATATTTTCACCAACTTCAACCTCAAAAGGAACTATAATTTCTCGTGAAAGCAATTGAAAACGTTCCCTGAGTTCGATAATGGCTAATTCTAACAATTCTTGATCAGTCTCGTCTAGTTTCTTTTTTATTTCTAAAGTATGGGAACGAATAATCGAACCATGCGAGATTTGGAGGAAATTGATGAATGCCGCAGCTTCATCTGAAACGATAGAAAAAACATCAATATTCGTGATTTTTGGATTGATAATCGTAGAACGTGATTGATAATTTTCTAGAATTTCTATTTTTTCTTTTATTTTTTGAGCTTCTTCAAAGTGCATATTTTGAGCCAAATTGGTCATCACTTTTTTGAAATCTTTCATCGATTCTTTAAAATTACCTTTCAAGATTTCACGAATCGCATTTATTTGCGTTTGGTAATTTTCTAGCGTTTCTAAACCTTCGCAAGGGCCTTTGCAATTGCCAATATGATATTCTAAACAAACTTTAAATTTATGATTCTCGATATTTTTTTCGCTTAAATCGAAATTGCAAGTACGTAGCGGATATAATTCTTTGATTAAATCTAAAATTACACTAACTGTTTTAAAACTGGTATAAGGACCAAAATATTCGGAACCATCTTTAATCATCTTTCGGGTTGGAAATAATCTCGAAAAAGGTTCTTTTTTAATACAAATCCAAGGATAGGTTTTGTCATCACGAAGCAAAATATTGTATCGTGGTTGCAGGGTTTTTATAAGATTGTTTTCTAATAATAACGCATCGGTTTCGGTAGGAACGACAATATGTTTTATTGTTACAATTTTCTTGACAAGCACATTTGTTTTTGCCGTGTCGTGCACTTTATTAAAGTAGGAAGAAACCCTTTTTTTTAGATTTTTAGCTTTGCCAACATATAAAATCTTGTCCTCTTTATCATAATACTGATATACTCCAGGATTATCCGGAAGTGTTTGTATTTGTAGCTCTAAAGATGGAATTGACATTTTTTAGTTTTTGTATTAATTTTTTAAAAACATTCAAATTTACGATTTCCAAAATATTATTTCTACATTTAAACTTTATATTTATAAAATGAAAAAAACTAAGACAATTACCATTCTTGGCGAAAGTATTAAAGCTGGCGAAAGTAAAACCATCGATATGGAAATTGCTCGTTTGCACACAACCACTAAGCTAAAAATTCCAGTAATTGTTGAACGTTCTAATATAGACGGTCCAGTAATTTTATTTTCTGCAGGAATTCATGGAGACGAAATTAACGGTGTTGAGGTTGTTAGACAACTAATAATTCAGAAAATAAACAAACCAAAAACGGGAACTATTATCTGTATTCCTATTGTAAATATGTTTGGTTTTGTAAACAAATCTCGTGAGTTTCCTGATGGGAGAGATTTAAATCGTGTTTTCCCAGGAAGTAAAAAAGGTTCTTTAGCAAGTCGTTTTGCGTACCATATACTCGAAGAAATCATGCCTGTGGTCGATTATGCTATCGATTTTCATGCCGGTGGAGCAAGCAGATTTAATGCGCCACAAATTAGGCTTACACCAAATAATTTAGAACTAAAGAAATTGGCCGATGTTTTTGACGCTCCTTTTACCTTATATTCAAAAAATATTGTAGGTTCTTTTAGAAGTTCTGCCGAGAAAATAAATGTAAAAATGTTGCTTTTTGAGGGCGGAAAATCTCTTGATATAAATAAATCGATTGCCGCTGAAGGTGTAAATGGTGTGAAGCGTATTTTGTCACATTTAGGGATGTTGGGCAATAATCATTTTGCCGAAATGCAAAAAAACAAAACCATTTATATCGAAAAATCGGGTTGGCTGCGTGCCAAATGTTCGGGGTTGTTCCATGATAATAACCTAATTGGTTGTTTTGTAAAAAAAGGAACAATTTTAGGAACAATTACCGATCCTTTTGGAAAATTCGAGCAAAAAGTAAAAGCGCCAGCCAATGGCTATGTGATAAATGCCAATCATTCTCCAATAGTTTACGAAGGTGATGCTATTTATCATATTTCGAATATTGTGGATGATGGTGGGGAATAGTTTTATTAAATTGATATGAATAAAAAAGAACTTCGATTAAAATATAAAGAATTAAGGCAAAATTTATCCGAAAATGATATTGATAAAATGTCTTTAGAAATAGTTAATGCTATTTTGAAATTAGATATTTGGAACAAAGTGTATTTTCATGTTTTTCTTCCAATTGACGAACAAAAAGAAGTGAATACTGAGTTTATTTTACATCTTTTGCAAGGAAAAGACAAAGAAATTGTGGTTTCTAAAGCGGATTTTGATACTCGAAAAATGACTCATTTTTTGCTAACAGACAATACTAAAATCAAGAAAAATGAATACAATATTCCAGAACCTGTAGATGGTATCGAAGTTCCAACTCATAAAATAGATGTAGTTTTTGTCCCGCTCTTAGCTTATGATAAAATGGGGAATCGTGTAGGTTACGGCAAAGGGTTTTATGATAAATTTTTATCGGAATGTAAACCGGAAACTATCAAAATTGGGCTTTCCTTTTTTGAACCTGAAGAATTTATTTCTGATGTTTTTGAAAATGACATTAGATTAGATTTTTGTCTAACTCCGAAACTATTTATAAATTTTAATATATATTAGCAAAAAATTAAATTTATTATGAAAAGTTTAAAACCCAAATTTATTCTATCTTTTCTGTTTGTTGTTTTGATTTCAACTTATTTTACCAGTTGTATTGTTCATCGTTCACCAAGAGTGGTTGTTGTAAAACAAAAACGCTTGCCGCCAGGTCAAGCTAAAAAGATTTATGGAGGAAGCGCAAAAGATTATGCCCCAGGACAACAAAAGAAAAATAAATAAGATACTATATAAAAACACCCTCAAATAGTGTCTAACTATTTGGGGGCAGTCTAAAAAAGCGTTTTTTTTTATAGTATCAGATGTGAAATATGTTACTTCCCAAAAGCTTTTTTATTAAAAACTATCAAAATCCCAACACCTGTCGATATTGCCATATCGGCCACATTGAAAATAGCATTAAAAAAAGTAAATTGTTTTCCGCCCCAAATAGGTAACCAAGACGGCAAATTTCCTTCCCAAATAGGGAAATATAACATATCGACAACTTTTCCGTAAAACCAGTTTCCGTAAGGTTTGTCGTTAAATAATGTTGCTAAATTGTATGCGCTATCATCGAATATTTTTCCGTAAAAAACAGAATCTATTATATTTCCGAAAGCACCCGCCAATATTAATGCAATTGCAATAATTAATACCCTTGAGCTCTGTTTTTTCACAGCGTCCCAAAGCCAGTAACCTATTCCGCCTACAGCAAGGATTCTAAATGAGGTTAGAGCTAATTTTCCGTAAAGACCAGGAATTTCTACGCCCCAAGCCATGCCTTCATTTTCTATGAATAGAATTTTAAACCATGAAAAAACTTCGACTTCTTGGTGTAAAACAAAATGTGTTTTGATATATATTTTCGAAATTTGGTCTATTAATAAAACCAAAAAAACGATAAAATAGGCTTTCTTTAAATTCATTTTAAAATTTATTATGGTACAAAAATAAACAATATTACTTTAAAGTCGCAAGCGGAAAGTCATAAAGTCGCTAGCACTTGTTATATCTACAGTCAAGATTTTTTTAATTTCAGTAATTTCACAAATAAAAAAGATATGAAACTATATATACAAGACTTTATGACTTGCATCTTCCATTATTATATAAAAAAACGCTCCTTTTTGGAGCGTTTAGTAATTTATTGTCGATATATTATTTCTGCAAATTTTTCGCTTCAATGCTCATTGTAGCATGAGGAACAATTTTTAAACGCTCTTTGTTTATTAATTTCCCTGTTACTTTACAAACACCGTAAGTTTTGCTTTCTATACGAACTAGTGCATTTCTCAAGTCACGAATAAATTTCTCTTGACGAATAGCCAGCTGTGAGTTTGCCTCTTTAGACATCGTTTCGCTTCCTTCTTCAAATGCTTTAAACGTTGGCGATGTATCATCGGTTCCGTTATTTAAGTCATTCATGTAAGCGCTTCGTATTAAATCTAAATCTATTTTAGCTTTGTCTAATTTCCCCAAGATTAATTCTTTGAATTCTGCTAATTCTGCATCAGAAAATCTTATTTGTTCATCTACCATAATTTCTTTATTTTGAAATTAAAATCATTGTTTTTATATCATCAAACTCAATAATCGTACCGTTTTCGATACTTTCTAAAAGAATTAGTTCTTTTGTGAGTGTTTCAGATTTTATATAGTCTTGGTTGTCTAAAATGGCTTGATTAATCTTGTCATTTTTTTCAACCGAAACCGTAATCTTATCAGTCACATCATAACCCGAATCTTTTCGCAAGTTCTGAATTCGGTTTACTAATTCTCGGGCAATTCCTTCTTTTCTTAATTCATCAGAAATTGTAATGTCTAATGCTACGGTAATTCCGCCTGAATTTGCAACCAACCAACCTTCAATATCTTGCGATGTGATTTCCACATCTTCTATCGATAAAGTTATGTCTTTTCCTGAAATAACAATATCTAACGTTCCTTCCTTGTCTAATTGATTAATTTGTGCTGCTGTAAAACCTTGTATCTCTTTGGCAATCAATCCCATATCTTTCCCAAAACGTGGTCCAAGAGCCTTGAAATTTGGTTTTATATGCTTTACTAAAATACCTGAAGCATCGTCTAAAAGCTGTATTTCTTTTACGTTTACTTCTGCCATAATCAAGTCCGAAACCGCTTCTATTTCTGCTTTAAATGTGTTGTTAAGTACTGGAATCATTACTTTTTGTAATGGTTGACGTACTTTTATCATTTCTTTCTTTCTTAGTGATAAAACTAGTGATGAAATCGTTTGTGCTTTTTGCATTCTGCTCTCTAACGATTTATTAACAAAGTTTTCAACTGATTTTGGAAACTCGGCCAAATGTACACTGTCATATTTTTCTGATTGTGTTGTTAAGGTTAAATCTCTGTAAAGTTTATCCATAAAGAATGGTGCAATAGGAGCTCCAAGCTTAGAAACAGTGATCAAACAAGTGTATAATGTTTGGTAAGCAGCAATTTTATCTTGTGCATAATCTCCTTTCCAGAAACGTCTTCTACACAATCTTACATACCAATTACTTAGATTTTCTTGGACGAAATCTGATATAGCACGAGCGGCTTTCGTTGGTTCATAATCCGCATAAGCGTCGTCAACGACTTTTATAAGCGTATTTAGTTCCGATAAAATCCAACGATCTATCTCTGGTCTTTCGTTTAATGGAATTTCTGCTTCGGCAAATTTAAACCCGTCAATATTGGCATATAACGCAAAGAAGGAGTAAGTATTATATAAAGTTCCGAAGAATTTACGGCGAACTTCTGCAATACCTTCTAAATCAAACTTTAAATTGTCCCAAGGATTGGCATTCGAAATCATATACCAACGTGTGGCATCTGGACCATATTCTGCCAAAGTTTCGAAAGGATCTGCGGCATTTCCTAATCGTTTAGACATCTTTTGTCCGTTTTTGTCTAGAACCAATCCGTTTGAAACTACGTTTTTGTAGGCTACTTTATCAAAAACTAAGGTTCCAATAGCGTGCAAAGTATAAAACCAACCACGAGTTTGATCGACACCTTCGGCGATAAAATCCGCTGGAAAATCTTTATTTTCGTCTATTTTGTCTTTATTTTCAAAAGGATAATGCCATTGGGCGTATGGCATAGAGCCTGAATCGAACCAAACATCTATCAAATCCGATTCGCGTTTCATTGGTTTTCCTGATGCAGAAACTAATGTGATTTCATCGACTACATTTTTGTGTAAATCGATTAAATCGTAGTTTGACTCGTCCATATTTCCAATTTCGAAACCTTTGAAAGGATTTTCTTTTTGGAAACCTGCAGCGATTGATTTTTCGATTTCGTTGTATAATTCTTCAATAGAACCAATTAGAATTTCTTCTGTTCCTTCTTCGTTTCTCCAAATAGGCAAAGGAATTCCCCAAAAACGCGAACGTGAGAGATTCCAATCATTGGCATTTTTCAACCAATTTCCGAATCGACCTTCTCCAGTTGCTTTTGGCTTCCAGTTGATGGTTTCGTTGAGGTCGAACATCCTGTCTCTAACTTCTGTGATTTTTATGAACCAAGAATCTAGTGGATAATATAAAATTGGTGTGTCAGTTCTCCAACAATGTGGATAACTGTGAACATATTTCTCTACTTTGAAGGCTTTATTTTCTTCTTTTAATTGAATTGCAATTTCTACATCGGCAGAACGTTCTGGCGCCTCTCCATCGGTATAATATTCGTTTTTGACGTATTTCCCAGAATAATCACCCAAACCATCGATGAATTTTCCTTGTAAATTTACTAACGGCACAGGATTTCCGTTTTCGTCAAGAACCAACATTGGCGGAACTTCTGGCGTAGCTTCTTTAGCTACTTTGGCATCATCGGCACCAAAAGTGGGAGCAGTGTGTACAATTCCAGTTCCGTCTTCGGTAGTTACAAAATCACCAGCAATTACTCTAAAAGCATTTTCTGGATTTTGGTATGGCAAAGCCAAAGGCATTAATTGCTCGTAATGAATTCCTACTAAATCTGAACCTTTACATTCGGTCAAGATATGATACGGAATTTTTTTGTTACCTTCCTTGAAGTTTTCAAAATCTGAAGCTTCATTTGATTCAAAAAATCCTTTTGCGAATTGTTTTCCAACCAAGTTTTTAGCCAAAATTACTTTGGCAGGACGGAAAGTATATTGATTGAAGGTTTCAACTAAAACATAATCTATTTTTGGGCCAACTGTTAATGCTGTATTAGACGGTAATGTCCAAGGCGTTGTGGTCCAAGCTAGAATATGTATGTCTCCAAAATTTTGTAAAAAATCAGGTAAGCTTTCGTTATATGCTTTAAATTGTGCTACAACAGTCGTGTCAGTAACATCACGGTAACTTCCTGGTTGATTTACTTCATGAGATGATAATCCTGTTCCCGCTTTTGGCGAATACGGCTGAATGGTGTAGCCTTTGTACATCAAATCTTTGTTATAGATCTGTTTAAGAATCCACCAAACGGATTCCATGTATTTGGGTTTATAAGTTACATAAGGATCTTGCATATCGACCCAATAGCCCATTTTTTCGGTAAGGTCATTCCATACATCGGTGTAACGCATGACTGTTTTCTTGCAGGCTTCGTTATATTCTTCTATTGAAATGGTTTTTCCAATATCTTCTTTAGTAATTCCCAATTCTTTTTCGGTGCCTAATTCTACTGGTAAACCGTGCGTGTCCCAGCCCGCTTTACGTTTTACTTGAAAGCCTTTTTGGGTTTTGTAACGACAAAAAATATCTTTGATAGCACGAGCCATCACGTGGTGAATTCCTGGTAATCCGTTGGCAGATGGTGGTCCTTCGAAAAACACGAATGGTGTATTGCCTTCGCGAGTGGTGACACTCTTTTCGAATATGTTTTCTTTTTTCCAAAAATCAAGGATTTCTGATGCTACCGTAGGTAGATTAAGTCCTTTGTATTCAGTGAATTTAGTGCTCATTTTGTTCTTTTCTTAAATCGTGGTGCGAAAGTAAGAAATTAAGTCGAAAGGCGAAAGTCGAAAGCTGAAAGTTTGTGCTTTGCGTAAGGGATAGAAGCGAAAATCCTTTTCTTATACCTGACAGGTTTTTAAAACCTGTCAGGTATAAGAAAAGATTGAAGCGGATAGCCCGACCCGATTTTTCTTCGGGTCACGCCCACACTTCGACATGCTCAATGTGACAATAATTTATGAAAAAACTTCTTTGAGAACGTCTAATGATTTTGGTTTTTTGAAACCGTCGAGATGAAAACTGTAATAATCGATTAGGATTTTTAGTAGTATTTGACGTTCGATAATATGGAAGGTTTTCTGATCAGTATCAAACTTTAAATCGATGAGTTTTTTGAATAAATTCGTTTCATGTTCGGTGAGTGAACTTATTGCGTGAAAAGGAGAGAAGATGCCTTCGTTCATTTCGAAAAACTTGTATTCGGAGTTTGAAATATCGGGATAAAAACCTAAATATTTTGTGGTTTCTAAGAGCAAAATGAGATGAAAATTAGCAATCTCATTATGATTGTCTAGCCAATGCAAAGCGGTTTCTAGAAAGGTAAAAAAGGCTTCGTTTTTTTCTTCTTCGTGAATGGAATGGTGTAAAATTTCGGAAAGGAACATCACGATGGTACTTTTTACAACATTGGAATGTATGGAATGAAAAGATGTTGCAATTTTTATTTCTTTAAAATTCTCTAAAGTTCCTTTGTTCTTGTGAACTGCCTCGATTTCTAGAATTGTTAAGGGCTGAAAATACGCGATTTTTTGGTTCGATTTTCGAGTTGAAAACGCATCACGAACAAAGTAAGATTTAAGGCCGTCAGAAAGCGTAAAACATTTGACTATCAAACTTTTTTCTTGGTATTTGACAGAAGAAATTACGATGGCTTTGGTTTTAATTTGCATTTTTTTTGGTGTTAGGTTATTAGGTATTGGGTTTTGGGGTTTTCACTAACCCAAAAGATATAACCTAAAACCTATTTTATCTTACAATCATTACTTTCTTTACTTTGGTTTCTGTACCATCGTCGGAAGACAGAAAAATCATGTAAACTCCTGAGGCTACTTTGTATTTTCCAAATGCTTTTGAGTCCCAAATTATGGTTCCTCCTTCAGATATACCTTCGTGAACTAGGTTTCCTTCAATATCAGTAATTTTAACATTGGCTTTGTCCATGAGCCCAGTTATAAATATACTTCCGCCGTATTCTGGTCTTACCGGATTTGGATAAATGATTACGTTTTCGAAGTTTTCGGCGCCATTTGTTGCGGTTCCTTTGAAGGATACCATTCCTGTTTCGGTGGCTATGAAAACTTCTCCGGTTAGGGCATTAATGTCTATGTCTAGGATTGTATTGCTTGGTAATGGAGAGTTTTCTTTGGTGAAAATATTGAATGTTTTTTGTCCGTCTGAGGAGATGTAAAACAAACCAGCTCCTGCAGTACTAATCCATTTGTTATTAGCTCCATCGACTACGATATCTGTAATAAATTGACCAAATAAAAGTTCCTGAGCTAAACTGTCTTCGAGAATAATAATAGAATTTGTAGTTAATTCGTTTTGAGTTAGAAATGAATCTACATTTTGTAATATTCTTAGACCAGAAGTTGTTCCAATCCAGAGTTTATTCTTTTTGTCTGCAGCGACGGCTCTCACATCATGTGTTGGTAAATTTCCTTTATCGGGTCCTTCATTTATACTTATGCATCTGTTGTTGTATTTTTCATTAAATCCGACCAACCCTTCAAAGTTTGTACAAATCCATTTTGTCCCGTTTTTGTCTATAGTCAATCTTCCATAACTCATTGTTAGGGGATTTTGTAAGCTTGTTAATGGGTATCCTTGCCATTGCTCATCAGTTTTTAAAACATGGAGACCTTTGCTTACATATGAGTTTGTTACCCACAAATTATTGTCTTTGTCGAAAGAAGATCCATTTACTCTAATGTCAATTGCGTTATAACCGGGAATTACAATTTTTTCTAAACTACTATTAGAATTATCATATAATATTGATGGTATCTTATTTTCAAATTTTAATAAACCAGAAAAGTAAGAGCTAAAATAAACTTGATTTTCATTTTTGGGATTTACAATAATTCGACTAATTGATTTCGCTCCAAATAAATCCTGGTAAGGAGTCGATGACCATAAATTGTTAGAATCGTATTTGCTTATGCCAAAAGAATCTAAAGAATACGGATCATAATAAACATTATAATCCCCATATACAGCCCATAGTCCGTTTGAAAAAGATTGGATAGCAAAAAGTTTGTTTTTGTCAGGGCCGTTTGGTGTTATGTTTTCGAAAACAGTTGGGTTGTTTAATAATGTAACAAAAACTCCGTTTTCCCGTGTACCTATATAAACATTGTTATTTATAACTGTAGTGCACGTAAAATTTGCCGCTATGTTTGGGATGGTTGTTATATGTAAGACTTCTGTTAAGGATTCATTATATACATAAATATTGTTTAGAGTAGTTATTACTAAATAACCATCACTGTATCTGGTGTCTAATGGGATTTGAGGATAGCTTGTAATTAAGTTAGGGTTGTCGCTAATTAATTTATAGATAGAACCGTTTAAACTAACCGCTATTAATTGGGTGCCTGTTGCCTCGATGCTTACCCAACTTCCAGATGAAATATTTGTCCATTGATTGAAATCGATGAGGTTTGGGTTTGCAGCCGATGCTTTTAGTAGGCCATAACCATTGGCAACGGCATAAATAAAACCATTGTAAATAGTTGTTTGTAAAATTTGGACGTTTGAACCACCAGATCCAATAAAGTAAGTATCTCCAAATTCCGAAAGATTTAAATCGTATACTGAAATACCAAAATCTGTCGAAATATAAACTTTACCATTATATTCCATTAAATGATTAATCCTCTTTTTGTTGGGTGGAACAGATGGTTTGTTTAAGATATCGACTACATTTAGTATGCTTCCGTCAAGGTCATTAACAATAATGATTAATCCGTCGGTATGACCTATGAGTGTTTTTTTGTAGGTTTCGCTGTGGTAAATTTGAGTTATGTTTTGTCCAGACAATCCTTCGACAGTTGAAGTTTTTGAAATTTCGCTTGTGGTTAAGTTTCTTTTAAAATAAGCATTTTCTGCTGCGCCATAAATTTGAGTTGTACTTTGCGAAATATCTTTAATAGAATTATAAGAAAAATACCCTTTCCATAATTTATTTTCTTGGGAGTGCCCAAAAGTTGAGATTAATAAAAGTATATATAAAAAAACGTTTTTCATCTGAAGGAATTTAGCAATTACAAATATAGAACAAAAACGATTTTATTTTGGTTTTAATATTTTTGTGTATAAAAAAAGTGCTCACCTCGGTGAACACTTTCATATTTATTATAAAGATTTAGTAAATTAAACTACACCTTGACCTAACATTGCATCAGCTACTTTTACGAAACCAGCAATATTTGCACCTTTTACATAATCAACATATCCGCTTCCGTCAGAACCGTATTGTACACATGCTTCGTGAATGTCTTTCATGATAACTTTTAATCTATCATCAACTTCTTCCGAAGTCCAGCTTAATCTCAAAGAGTTTTGAGACATTTCAAGACCTGAAGTAGCAACTCCACCAGCATTAGATGCTTTTCCCGGAGCGAATAATATTTTTGCGTTTTGGAAAACAGTAACTGCTTCCGGTGTAGTAGGCATATTTGCTCCTTCAGCCACACAGATACAGCCGTTAGCTACTAATGTTTTTGCTTCTTCTTCGTTTAACTCATTTTGAGTTGCACAAGGTAATGCAATGTCACATTTTACTTCCCATGGACGTTTTCCTGCAATATATTTAGCACTTGGATATTTTGTTATATAATCAGAAATCCTTCCGTAATTTACGTTTTTAATTTCCATTACATAAGCCAGTTTTTCAGCATCAATTCCTGCTTCGTCGTATATATAACCAGCTGAATCTGACATTGTAACTACTTTTCCGCCTAATTGAGTGGCTTTTTCTGTAGCATATTGCGCTACATTTCCAGAACCTGAAACTACAACTGTTTTTCCGTCGAAGCTTTGTCCTTTAGTTTTTAGCATGCTATGAGCGAAGTAAACATCACCATAACCAGTAGCTTCTGGGCGAATTAATGATCCTCCGAAAGAAATCCCTTTACCAGTTAAAACTCCTGTAAATTCGTTTCTAATTCTTTTGTATTGACCAAACATGTAACCAACTTCTCTTCCTCCAACACCTATGTCCCCAGCAGGAACGTCAGTGTTTCCACCAATATGCTTACATAATTCTGTCATAAATGCTTGACAAAATTTCATGATTTCGTTGTCTGATTTTCCTTTTGGATCAAAATCAGCACCACCTTTTCCTCCACCCATTGGTAAAGTAGTCAAACTGTTTTTAAAAGTTTGTTCGAAAGCCAAAAATTTAAGGATACTTAAATTTACCGAAGGGTGAAAACGAATTCCTCCTTTGTATGGTCCAATTGCTGAACTCATCTGAATACGATATCCACGATTTACCTGTGTGTTTCCAGCATCATCTAGCCAAACTACTCTAAACATGATGACACGTTCTGCTTCGACCATTCTTTCCAAAAGCATTTTGCCTTCGTATTTTTTATTTTTTTCAATAAAAGGAATTACAGTTTCTGCAACTTCTTTAACTGCCTGCATGAATTCAGGCTCATTTGGGTTTCTTTTACCTACTGCTTGGATGAAAGCATCAATACTTTGTGACATGATTTATAGATTATTAACGTTTGAAAAAACGTTTTCGTTACGAAAAGCAAATATACATTTTATAAAAATATACCCAAGATTTTTTTTATATTAAAGTCATATTTGAATTAATATATAAAAAATATACTTTTTTTTTTTGAAATGTTTGATGTTTTTATATATTTGTCAGATAATGTACTAAATTTTTTAATCATGCCCAAATATTTTAGCTTAATTATTTTTTTTCTGCTTGCTACAATTAATACGGTACAAGCGCAGTTTGGCTTCTCTCACGAAGTGGGTGTGATTGCTGGGCCAGTTGCTTTTCAGTCTGATTATGGAGTAAGGCATGATTTTAAGACAAACTCTGGAAATACAGGAATTGGAGTTGGTATTGTTCATTACTTAAATTTTTCTTACAGAGCAGATTGTAATTGCTATACACCGGAAACTTATTTTAATGATCATTTCAAATTGAGAAGTGAGATATCTTATAGCAAAACCAAGTTAAATCATTTTGGTGAATGGGTGACTCCTGAAAAACTTGCTAAATCCGAGGATTCTAGAAAAATAAAAGCAATGGAAGGAAGTACTGCTGTTACTGATATTGGTATGCAATTAGAATTTTTTCCACTAAGTATTAGAGATTTTACAGCTACTGACGGTGCATTTGCTCCTTTTATAAGCTTAGGAGGACATTTTAGCTTTTATAACCCAGAAGTTCATACTAATTATGGTAATGGAAAGTTAATAGAAGACAATGTTTTTTCTCCTAAATATTGGGTTCCATCAGATGGAGAAGCTCATGGTTTTACAAATAATGGTGGTAGTGTTTGGTCTGTGGTTACAAGTGTAGGAACTAGGTATAAGCTAACACCGCTCTCTGATTTAATGTTAGATTTACGTGCGCAATATTATTTTTCTAACTGGGTTGACGGTTTAAATCCTAATCCAGCAGTTTATAAAGAAAATAAAGCCAACGATTGGAATATTTGGTTAAACTTCGGGTATATTTATTATTTAGATTAAATTATTTCTAAATAGATACTACATGAAAAAAACGAGTCTCGTCTGAAAAAAATAGACTCGTTTTTTTTTATGAGTTTACTAATTGGCTTTGGTTTATTTTTTCTTCAATAGCATCCCAAAGCCCTATTCGTTTTTCTAATGCTTGAATTGAAATGTTTTCAACTTCTTTCCATTTATTAGAATCGGTTCCACAAAGTTCAGTTATCATCGCCATCGCCATTGGGCCATGTTCGTCGGCATCTAATTCGATATGTCTTTCAAAATAATATATTAGTTTACTCAAATCTATTTCTGGAAAATTTGTTTGAAAATTCTTTAGGATTTCGGTAAACATAGACGGAATTAAATCTTCTCTTCCAAAAGTAAAAGCAGCAGCAATATTATGAGGCTTTCCTTCATTAATTACAGTGAAAGTAAATTCCAAGAATGCTTTAATTTTAGGATGTAAATTACTTTGTTTGATAGCGATAAATACATTTTGTAAAGAATTTACTTCCGATAAAAAATCAGTTATTTCACTTGTGTTAGCTCCACAATCTTCCATCGCTTCTATGTACATTTCATAATGACTTTGGCGACGACCATCTTGGGTTAAGTCGCTTTCTTCGGCAAGTACAATTTCATTAATCAGGTAACGAATTTCCGGATTGTTAGTTGCAAACCATGGTGTTGTTGTACAGGTTAGGTTAGATTGTAGCGCTTTTAATAAAGACATAAAATCCCAAACTGCATACACATGATTTTCAAGAAAATAATGTAAATCGCCAATAGTTTTCACTTTTTTGTATAATGAATGTTGCAATAAGATTTCTTTTTGAGGTTGTATCTTATTGTTTATGTTTTGAATATTCATATTTTAAATTTGAAGCAAAAATATAAAAGCTTCTCGTTTCCAAGAAGCTTTTATAATATATTTAAGCTATTATTTAATCGATAAACTTTATTTGAAAAACCTATTGTAAATTCAAAAGTTTATCAAATAATTCTTCTAGTTTTGGAGATGATGGTCTTTCTGCACCGGCATTTAAAATTTTTCCGTTTGGATCAATTAAAATAAATCTAGGAATACTAGTAATGTTAAGGCTTTTGGCAAAATCTGAATTCCAATCGTTATCAGCAAAAAGCTGTGTTCCTCCCAATTGTTTGTCGCTAACAAATTTTTTCCATTTCTCAAAGTCTTTCTGAACATCTATAGAAATACTAACAAATTCGATGTTTTTTCCGTGGTATTTTTCCTCTATTTTTTTTAAAGAAGGGATTTCTCCACGACAAGGACCACACCAAGTCGCCCAAACATCAATATATAAATATTTGCCTTTTAGCTCTTCTAGTTTTGTAGTTCCGCCTTTGTGGTTTACATAATTAAATTTAGGAGCCATGACGTTATTTAATTTTTGAACTGCCTTACTTTCGGTGTAATATCGTTGCAATCCTTTAATATTCATAGCGATATTTCTCTTTTGAATTTCGATAAATGTTTTGTCTAATTTCGATTTGTTTAAAAAGTATTCTTCAGTTAATTGCTTTTCTGCGGTCATTTTTTTAAATTCATCTTCATTTAATGAGGCTAATTTTTCAGGAGTTATTTGTCCTTCTTTTATAACACTTTGAGCTAAGTAGTTATTTTCGGCTGCGCCTTTTCCAGTATAAACGATAGATTCATCAAATTTTTTGGCGTCCATTTTTAATTTTAAATCATAACCATTTTTCAAGAACAATTGCGTGTATTCTACCCCATCAAAAAATATATAAAAATCTTCTTTTTCAATTTCAAAAGAGTCTTTAAAAATACCTTTATCATTGATTTTTATTTCTTTGACAGTTTTGTTTTTAGCATCTTTAATGTAAATTACATCTCCGTTTCTATTAGCTATTTCAGCTTGAAAAGTTATTGCATTTTTAGATTGTCCGAAGCTGTAAATAGAACAAAAAGTGATTAATGTAATCAAAAATGATTTTTTCATATGTGTTGTTTTAATTATAGGTAGTCAAACTTACAATTATTTGAATTCTTTCGAATATAATTTTCATTTTTTTAACTTTTAACATCAAACAAAATAGTATTTTTGCAACCTAAAATTTAGGTAATGTACAGAAGTCATAATTGCGGTGAACTAAACGCTACACATATAAATACAGAAGTTACACTGGCAGGTTGGGTTCAGAAATCTCGAGACAAAGGTTTTATGAATTGGGTCGATTTGCGCGATCGTTACGGAATCACACAATTAATGTTCGATGAGAGTCGTTCAGACAAAACAGTTTTCGAACTAGCTAAAACACTTGGTCGCGAATTTGTAATTCAAGTAAAAGGAACGGTTATAGAGCGTGAAGCTAAAAATAAAAATATTCCAACTGGTGAAATAGAAATTTTAGTTTCTGAAATGACTATTTTAAACGCTTCGTTAACACCTCCATTTACAATAGAAGATGAAACTGATGGTGGAGAAGATATTCGCATGAAATACCGTTACCTTGACATTAGAAGAAATCCTGTTAAAAACAGTTTACTTTTTCGTCATAAAGTAGCGATGGAAGTTCGTAAATACTTATCGAATTTAGATTTTTGTGAAGTAGAAACGCCTTATTTAATAAAATCTACACCAGAAGGAGCTAGGGATTTTGTGGTTCCATCTAGAATGAACGAAGGTCAGTTTTATGCGTTGCCACAATCACCACAAACATTTAAGCAATTATTGATGGTGGGGGGAATGGATAAATATTTTCAAATTGTAAAATGTTTCCGTGATGAAGATTTGCGTGCCGATCGTCAGCCAGAATTTACTCAAATCGATTGCGAAATGGCATTCGTAGAACAAGAAGACATTTTGAATATTTTTGAAGGACTAACACGTCATTTATTAAAAGAAATAAAAGGAATCGAAGTAGAAAAATTTCCTCGTATGACTTATGATTATGCCATCAGAACCTACGGAAATGACAAGCCAGATATTCGTTTCGGAATGGAATTTGGAGAACTAAACGAATATGCAAAACATAAAGATTTTCCAGTTTTTAATGCTGCCGAATTAGTTGTAGCCATTGCAGTTCCAGGTGTTGGAGAATATTCTAGAAAAGAAATTGACGCTTTAATAGAGTGGATGAAACGTCCACAAATTGGCGCTTCAGGAATGGTTTATGTAAAATGTAATGAAGATGGAACTTACAAATCATCGGTCGATAAATTTTACGACCAAGGCGATTTAAGCAATTGGGCAAAAGTAACGGGGGCAAAAGCAGGAGATATGATTTTTGTGCTTTCAGGTACAGCAGATAAAACTAGAACACAGCTTTCTGCACTTAGAATGGAATTAGCAACACGTTTGGGTTTAAGAAATCCAGCAGAATTTGCACCACTTTGGGTTGTCGATTTCCCTTTATTAGAGTTTGATGAAGAAAGTGGTCGTTACCACGCAATGCATCACCCATTTACTTCGCCTAAACCAGAAGATATGCACTTGTTAGAAACTGACCCAAAATCAGTTCGCGCTAATGCTTACGATATGGTTTTGAATGGAAATGAAATAGGTGGTGGTTCTATCAGAATTCATGACAAAGCAACACAACAGCTTATGTTCAAGTATTTGGGATTTACTGAAGAAGAAGCAAGAAATCAATTTGGATTTTTAATGGATGCCTTTCAGTTCGGAGCGCCGCCACACGGTGGATTAGCTTTCGGATTGGATAGATTAGTTGCTATTTTAGGTGGACAAGAAACCATTCGTGATTTTATTGCCTTTCCAAAGAATAATTCAGGAAGAGATGTAATGATTGATGCGCCTTCAAGTATTGATGAAAGTCAACTAAAAGAGTTGCATATTCAATTAGATTTGAAATAGAAAGTGCTGATAATCAATATTTTTAAAAAATATTAACCCAAATTTGCGTTTGTATTATTTTAAAGATTACATTTGCTATATTATAAATTATTATTACAATTAAAATGCGCACAGGAACAGTAAAATTTTTCAATGAATCTAAAGGTTACGGATTTATTACAGACGACGAAACAGGAAAAGACATTTTCGTACACGCTTCAGGTATTAAAGCTGAAGAGTTAAGAGAAGGAGACAAAGTTTCTTACGAAGAAGAAGAAGGAAGA
>NZ_JAYURN010000152.1:0-8138 GCF_043756175.1 Flavobacterium sp. | reverse complement strand
GAGAAAGAAAAAAGAGCTGCAGAGTTAGTCATTGCAAATAAGGAACTTGCCTATCAAAATGAGGAAAAAGAAAAAAGAGCGACAGAGTTAAGTTATGCTAACAAAGAACTTTCTATTCAAGCTGAAGAAAAAGAAAAAAGAGCCGCCGAATTAGGAATTGCCAATAAGGAGCTTGCCTATCAAAATGATGAGAAAGAAAAAAGAGCTGCCGAATTAGGAATTGCAAACGAAGAACTTGCCTATCAAAATGAGGAAAAAGAAAAAAGAGCTGCCGAATTAGGAATCGCAAACAAAGAACTCGCCTATCAAAATGAGGAAAAAGAAAAAAGAGCGGTAGAATTGAGTTTTGCAAACAAAGAGCTTTCGATTCAAGCAGAAGAACTTCAAATGCAGCAGGAAGAACTCAGACAACTGAATGAAGAACTGGAACAACAAGCGCAGAATCTAAAACAACAACAAGAGGAATTGCAAATGACCAATGAAGAATTGGAAGAGCAGACTCAGTCATTGGAAGAAAAAAATAAAGAAGTCGAAGCGTCAAAAAACAGTATAGAATTAAAAACAAAACAACTGGAGATAAGCAGCAAGTATAAATCTGAATTCCTGGCAAATATGTCACATGAATTGAGAACCCCGCTAAACAGCTTGCTGATACTGTCAAAAGATCTATCAGAAAACAGAAAGAAAAATCTGGACGAAGTACAGGTTGAAAGTGCGGAAATAATTTATAAAAGTGGACATGACTTACTGGTCTTAATAAATGAGGTACTGGACCTCTCTAAAATTGAAGCAGGTAAAATGTCTATCAACATTGAAAAAGTATCGTTAAAAAATTTCACCGATGATTTAATTCGTGATTTTAGACATCAGGCAGAACAGAAAGGATTAAAACTAGTATGTAAATTGAATACTGATTTACCCGAATATATGCATACTGATTTACAACGATTGAATCAGATATTAAAAAATCTTATATCAAATGCCATAAAATTCACCGAAAAAGGAAGTGTAACTTTATCTATTGACCCAAACACGGCAACTACATTGAACATTTCAATTACCGATACCGGCATTGGAATATCCGAAGACAAACAAACGGCTATTTTTGAAGCTTTTCAACAAGCCGAAGGTGGTACTTCAAGAAAATATGGAGGAACGGGTCTAGGACTTTCTATTTCTCGAGAACTCGCAAAATTATTAGAAGCAGAAATTCAATTGAAAAGCAAACCTAACCATGGATCTACTTTTTCGCTTATTATTCCTTTGCAAATTCATCCTCAAGAAGAGACCTTCAACCCCATTCCGGTGCAACCTGTTTCCTATACGCCTCAAGTTATAAAGGAATCAATGTATCTTAATTATGACACCATAAAAGATGATAGAGATACGATAAGTAAGGATGATAAAGTAGTACTGATTATTGAGGATGATCGGAATTTTGCCGCTATACTTTTAAACCAAGCACACAAAAAAGGATTCAAATGCTTGTCGGCAGCAACAGGAGAAGATGGACTATTACTTACTTCAAAATACAAACCAAACGCCATTATTCTAGATATGGGTTTGCCTGGCATCAAAGGGCGACAAGTATTACACGAACTAAAAGCAAATCCCGCCATAAGACACATACCAGTACATATCATTTCAGCAAATGACCGCACACTCGAACCAATTAGAGAAGGTGCTGTGGAGTACTTGATGAAACCAATCGCTAAAAATGAACTAGAAGAAGCTTTCAACCGAATTGAGAATTTTGTCAACAGAAAAATTAAAAACCTGCTGATTATTGAAGATAATGAAAATTCCAGAAAAGCAATGAAAATACTCATTGGTAATGGCGATGTGAAATGTTTTGAAGCAGGAAGTGGTAAAGAAGCTTTGGAACTATATGAACAAAATAATATCGATTGCATCATTTTGGACATTGGTTTACCAGACATAAGTGGCTTTGAGCTCATCCATAAATTGGAAGAGATCAAAGGACATAACATGCCTCCTATTATTATTTACACCGGAAAAGAACTAACAAAAGAAGAAAACAATCTGCTTCAAAAATATGCAGAAAGCATTATTATTAAAGGGATAAAATCAGAAGAACGATTACTGGACGAAACCGCACTATTTCTGCATCGTACAATTAGTAATTTACCAAAATCGAAACAAATAATCATAAATAATTTGTACGATAAAGAAGCTATATTCCATTCTAAAAAAATTCTTTTAGTAGATGATGATATGCGAAATGTTTTTGCATTATCCAAAATACTTCAAGAACGCGGGATGGACGTTATAAAAGCCGAAAATGGGAAAACTGCATTAGATATGCTGGAAAAAAATCCTGATATTGATTTAGTTCTAATGGATATAATGATGCCAGAAATGGACGGTTATGAAGCCATGAAAAGAATACGTGCCCAGATAAAATTCAGGAGTTTACCGGTTATTGCCCTCACCGCAAAAGCTATGAAAGATGATAAACAAAAATGTATAGACGCTGGTGCAAATGATTACATTACTAAGCCAATTGATGTAGAACGTTTGTTATCATTGATGCGCGTATGGTTAAGTAAATAATGGAATGCCATGATAAAGTTGGCAACTCCCCTATTCCTTAAGTTAAACTTTTATTTTACAATTGAAAATGAAAATAAATAGCCCTGTTAAAATTTTATTGGTAGACGATCTACCTGAAAATTTGTTTGCCTTAGAAGTAATTCTCTCTACTGAGGATTATATATGCGTAAAAGCAACTTCTGGTAATGATGCCTTAAAAATTCTTCTCCACGAACAAGATTTTGCCATCATATTAATAGATGTCCAAATGCCGTTGATGGACGGATTTGAAACTGTAGAACTAATTCGCCAAATCGAACCCCTAAAACATGTTCCGATTATTTTTTTAACGGCAAGTATGGACAATACAGTCCAAATTTTCAAAGGCTATCAAGCAGGTGCCGTTGATTATATGATTAAACCGCTTTCCCCTGAAATATTAAAGGCAAAAGTGGCGGTTTTTGTCGATTTATATAAGAAAAATCAAGAACTATTAGTTCAAGCTGCTCAGCTTAAAAAATTAAATACTGATTTAACTGCGCAAAAATTACTATCTGAATATTCACTAAGTCTTATTGAAGCAAGTCATGATCCTTTGTTTGCTATTAGTCCTGAAGGAAAAATAACCGATATGAATAATGCATCGGTGCAAGTAACAGGAATACAAAGGGAAAAATTGATCGGAACCGATTTTTTTGATTATTTCACTGAGCCTCAAAAGGCCCGTGAAGTGTACCAGAAAGTATTCAAAAAAGGATTTGTTGCTGACTCACCGCTTATTCTTCGCCATAAAAATGGAAAGCTGACAGACGTATTATTTAACGGGTCAGTATACAAAGATGAGAGAGGAAATGTGATTGGAGTTGTAATTGTTGCCCGGGATGTTACAGATCAAAAAAGGATTGAAAATGAACTGATTGAAGCTAAGGTATTTGCGGAGTTAGCCACCTTAATTGCGGAAGAAGCAAAAAGTAAAGCAGAAGACGCAATGAAAGCCAAACAGCAATTTTTGTCTAATATGAGTCACGAAATCCGTACCCCTATGAATGCGATTATCGGGTTTACAAAAGTGTTGATTAAAACCCACTTGACGGAAAAACAGAATGAATATTTTAATGCCATTAAAGTATCTGGAGATGCCTTAATAGTACTAATTGACGACATACTTGACTTAGCAAAAGTAGATTCAGGAAAAATGACCTTTGAGCAAACTCCTTTCAAAATAGCGACATCATTATCGGCCATGCTTCATTTGTTTGAAACAAAAATTCAGGAAAAAAACCTGCAATTATTAAAACATTACGACAGTAAAATTCCAGAGGTTTTGGTTGGAGATCCAGTCCGTTTGCACCAAATTATTTTAAATTTAGTCAGTAATGCTTTAAAATTTACCACAAAAGGAGAGATTACAGTTAATGTTGACTTGGTACATGAAGATAATGAAACAGTCATTATCCGATTTGCAGTTACAGATACGGGAATAGGTATTGCTGCAGAAAAGATACCCACAGTTTTTGAAAATTTTCAACAGGCTACCAATGGAACCTCAAGATTGTATGGAGGAACTGGTTTAGGATTAGCCATAGTTAAACAATTAGTAGAAACACAAGGAGGCAACATACAAGTAGAAAGTAAAATTGACCAAGGTTCAACATTCAGTTTCACACTCCCTTTCCGAAAAACAAAAGCGAAAGCAAAATCACAAACAGTTGCAACACAATTAAATTCGGAAATTAAAAATATAAAAGTATTGGTAGTGGAAGATATTGCACTTAACCAGTTACTGATGAAAACCCTTCTGGATGATTTTGGATTTGAAAGGGATATTGCCGACAACGGAAAAATAGCAGTCGAAATGCTTCAAAAAAAATCGTACGATATTATTCTGATGGACTTGCAAATGCCAGTAATGAATGGCTTTGAAGCCACGGATTATATCCGTAATACTCTGAAATCTAAAATTCCCATCATTGCATTAACTGCTGATGTTACAACAATTGATTTAGCTAAATGCAAAGCAGTCGGGATGGATGATTATATTTCGAAGCCAGTCGACGAAAAGATATTATACAGTAAGATCGTGGGCTTAGTAAAAAAACCGAATCTCGAAAAAACCGAAGAGTTTATTCCCGTTGAAAATAGTCAAAGTAAAAAAACAAAATGTGTTGATTTGACGTATTTGAACAACCGTACCAAGTCAAATCCTGCATTAATGATGGAAATGATAACGTTATATTTGACTCATACTCCTCCTTTAATTACTACCTTAAAACGGAGTTTAGAAGACAAAAACTGGACTTTATTAGCCGCTGCGGCACATAAAATGATTCCTTCTTTTGCGATAATGGGTATCAGTGCAAATTTTGAGAGTATGGCTAAAAAAATTCAGGAACTAGCTGATAAAGAAGAAAACACAACTGAATTAATCGATTTAATTGGTCAACTTGAAGCTATTTGTGCTCAGGCTTGTGAAGAATTAGAAGAAGAATTTGCCAATATAAAAAGTAAATAAAGATATTTTAACTAAATTATAAAAGATTACCAGAACACTTAAAATTGATTTTTGGAAAAAATTGAAAAGGGTTAAAATTAACACATTGTTTTCTTTCTTTTCAAAATTCAAAAACTCTAGATATTACAATTGGATAAAAGGCACTAATAATAAAAAAATCTTTTAAAAACAGTACATAATGGCATATATTCCTAAATCTGATAAATCAGTAACTAATAAAGAGATTGAAAAAAAATCCTTTACCGTGGTTGCTATTGGTGCATCAGCCGGAGGACTAGAAGCTTTTAGTCTTTTACTAAAAAAATTACCCGCTAATACTGGTATGGCATACATCTATGTCCAACACCTAAGTCCCGACCATAAAAGCTTACTTACTTCCATTTTATCTAAGATTACAGAAATGAAAGTGCAGGAAATTGATAACATGGAAAAAATGGAACCTAATAATGTCTATGTTATCCCTCCCAATAAAGTAATTGAAGTAATTAACGGACATATTCGTTTGCTACCCCGCATTAAAAAAAATATACCTAATCTTACCATTGATCTTCTGTTTTCCTCACTTGCTGAAACACATAAAGAAAATGTAATTGGCGTTGTGCTTTCCGGTTATGCCAGTGACGGTATGATGGGGCTCAAAGCTATTAAAGATGCTGGAGGAATCACCTTTGCACAGGATGATACGGCCCAAGCCGATAGTATGCCTAAATCTGCTATTTCGTCGGGAGTAGTCGATTATATTTTATCGCCGTCGGAGATTGCCCAAGAATTAGTTCGCCTCAGTAAAATTGGAATTTCTAAAAATAGCATTCCTGAAAAACAAGTAAAGGAAAAAGAATTAACTCTTGAAAATAACAATTACGATATAAATACGATTTTTGAACTTTTACTTAAGACAACAGGAGTAGATTTCAGTCACTATAAAATGCCCACAATAAATAGAAGAATAAGCCATAGAATACATCAATATGGCGTAAAAACCATTAAAGAATACGCTAAACTTTTACTCCATAACAATATCGAGATCGAGATCCTGTACAAAGATTTACTGATTAATGTGACTAGTTTTTTTAGAGAAAAAGACACTTTCCAATATTTAAAAACGACTCTTCTTCCCAAACTTCTCAAAAGCAAGGAAGCAGAAGAAACATTACGAATATGGATTCCTGCTTGTTCTACAGGTCAGGAGGCTTATTCTATCGCAATAATAATAAGCGAATTACAGAATAAAACCAATAGTATACCCGTTCAAATTTTTGCCACAGATCTCAGCGAGGATGCGATTCGACAAGCCCGTATTGGCGAATATTCACAAAATGACTTGAAGAACATTTCAAAAAAATATTTAGATCAGTATTTTACAAAAATTGGCGACAATTATCGCATTATCAAAGAACTTCGTGATATGTGTGTATTTGCACCACATAATATTTTACGGGATCCTCCATTTTCGCGTATGGACTTTGTCAGTTGTTGTAATCTTCTTATCTATTTTGATTCTGCGGCGCAAAAAAAGGTCTTTTCTTCCCTTTATTTTGCTTTGAATGATAATGGATATCTAATGCTTGGTAAAGCGGAAAGTACCGGTACATCATCACCTCTTTTTACATTAATGAATAATAAGTATAAAATCTATTCCCGAAAAAACAATATGGGAGTGCGAAAAATACTTGAATTAACACCCCGCTTTACGCGTATAATTATGTCCAGTAAAAAAGTAGCTCCTTCCTCTAAACATATAAGCTCAACACCTGTAGGAATAGAGAATGTTATCGATGCTGTTCTTCTGGCAAATTATATGCCTGCATGCGCAGTTGTCAACAAAGACATGGAAATTTTGCAATTTAGGGGACCTGTTAGCACTTACCTCGAACATTCATCCGGTAAAGCAAGTCTTAATATTTTGAAGATGGCGCGCCCTGAATTTGCTTTTGAACTGCGCAATGCAATCAATAAAGCTATTGAAACAAAGGAATCAGTACACAAATCGGGAATAGAAATAAAAATTGATTCGGTTTTACGAATGATGTCTTTTGAAGTCAGACCACTAAAATTTGAATGGGATGAACCTCTATTACTAATCGTTTTCAAACCGCAAGAGGCTGTTGCAAAACATAATAAAAATGATTCTGATGGTACAGAAAATTCGTCTCTAAAAGATTTAAAAATAAAAAAACTCACTGAGGAATTAAATAAAACACGCTCAGAAATGGTTTCTATCATTGACTCACAGGAAACGATTTATGAAGAATTACAAGCAGCTAATGAAGAGATTGTTTCGTCAAATGAAGAATTTCAAACGTTAAATGAAGAGCTTGAAACCTCAAAAGAGGAAATTGAAGCTACTAATGAAGAGCTTATCATTACGAACCAGGAATTACAGATGCGACATGATCTTTTGATCGAATCGCATGAATTTTCGGAGGCTATTATTGCTACCATTCATGAGCCAATGCTTATTCTGAATAAAAATTTTATTGTTACATCGGCAAATAAATCTTTTTATAAAAAGTTTCTCGTAGATAAAGCATCAACAGAAGGAAAACTATTATTTGATTTGGGGAATAAGCAGTGGAATATTCAAAAATTACGTTTAATGCTTAACGATGTTATTTCAAAAAATAATGGTTTCGAAAATTTTGAAGTAACGCATACTTTTTCAGGAATCGGCGAAAAAATAATGCTGCTAAATGCCCATCTTATAGTTCAGAAAACGAATAGCGAACAGCTAATTCTTCTCGCTTTTGAAGATATAACGGATCGTTCTCGCTATTATCTAAAAGAAAAATATTCTTTAAGTCTCATCGAAGCCAGCCGTGATCCGTTAGTAACCATCAATACAGAAGGTAAGATTACTGACATGAATCAGGCAACTGTAAAGATAACAGGGTTGTCACGCGCTAAATTGAAAGACTCAAACTTCTTTGATCATTTCACCGAACCGCAAAAAGCTCGTGAAGTTTATCAACAAGTATTTTCAAAAGGTTCAGTAACTGATTCTCCGCTAACACTTCGCAATAAAAATGGAAAACTTACTGATGTATTATTCAATGGTTCGGTTTACAAAGATGAT